>JAICWX010000205.1 GCA_025934635.1 Streptosporangiaceae bacterium
CTCGACCTGCTCACCCGGCTGTCGTCCGAGCTCGGCCTCGCGCTCGTGCTGGTCACCCACGACCTGCCGGTGGTGGCCCAGACCTGCGGCCGGGCCGCGGTCATGTACGCGGGCGAGATCGCCGAGTGCGGGCCGATGGAGGAGCTGTACCACCAGCCCCGCCACCCGTACACCCGGCTGCTGTTCGCGGCCACGCCCGACCTGTACGGGGACGAGGAGGTGGTCTCCATCGGCGGCGCGCCGCCCCGGCTGGACCGGCCGACGACGGGCTGCCCGTTCCAGCCGCGCTGCGATGTGGTGCTCGGCCGCTGCGCCGGGGAGCACCCGGCCCTGCGCCTGGTCGGGCCCGGCCACGAGGCCGCCTGCCATCACACCGAAGACCAGCAGGCCGAACGGGCGGTCTCCCCGTGACCGCCGCTCCCCTGCTCGAAGTCGAGAGCCTGGTCACCCACTATCCGGTGCGCCGCGGGCTCACCCAGCGGGTCACCGGGCAGCCCAGGCGGTGGGTGCACGCGGTGGACGGGGTCAGTTTCACGCTGGCCCGCGGCGAGATGCTGGCCCTGGTCGGCGAGTCGGGCTGCGGCAAGACCTCCACCGCCCAGACCGTCCTCGGCATGATCGCGCCGGTCAGCGGCACGGTCAAGCTGAACGGCACCAGCATCACCGGCATGGGTGAACGCCAGCTGCGGCCGCTGCGGCGCCAGCTGCAGATGATCTACCAGGACCCCTACGAGTCGCTCGACCCGCGGTTCCGGGTGGAGGCGACGGTCGGCGAGCCGCTGCTGGTGCACGGGATCGGAGGCTCGCAGGCCGGGCGCCGCGAACTGATCACCGACGCGCTGGAGCGGGCCGGCCTGTCGCCGGCGGATGCCTTCCTTGACCGCTTCCCGCACGAGCTGTCCGGCGGCCAGCGCCAGCGGGTGGCGATCGCCGCGTCGCTCGTGACCGGCCCCGACCTGCTGCTGGCGGACGAGCCGGTGTCCATGCTCGACGTCTCGGTCCGCGCGGGGGTGCTGGCCCTGCTGGACAAGCTGCGCCAGGACGGGCGGATGGGCATCTTGATGATCACCCACGACCTGTCCACCGCCGCGCACTTCGCTGACCGGATCGCCGTGATGTACCTCGGCCGGATCGTCGAGCAGGGCCCGGCCCGCCAGGTCGTGCGGGATCCGCAGCACCCCTACACCAAGGCGCTGCTGTCGGTGGTGCCGGCCCGCGATCCGCGGGTGCACGCGGCGCCGCAGTTGCTGACCGGCGAGACCCCCGATCCGGTGGACGTGCCGTCGGGCTGCCGCTTCCACCCCCGCTGCCCGGTCGCGGTGGAGCGCTGCTCGGCCGAGGACCCCGCCCTGCGGGTTCCGGACGGCGCGGCCAGCCCGGCCCACGAGGTCGCATGCCTGCTGGCCTAGATGGTGGGTGGGTCAGGCGGCGTGGTGGGTGTGGGGTGGAGGCGGGGTGGTGTAGATGCCCGTGGCGCTTCTAGCTCGAATACACTTAATATAACTGTAGTCGCGCTAAGGGGGCCTCGCTGGATAGCAGCATCTCGGACAAGCCGGCGGACGTCTTCGGCCGTGACGCGGAGTGGGCGGACCTGGCCGACTTCGCGCTTTCACCGTTGCCGGGATTGCGGATCGCCGTGGTCTACGGCCGCCGCCGGCAGGGCAAATCGTACCTGCTGCGGCGGCTCACCGGCGCCGTCGGCGGGCTCTATCACCTAGCCACCGAGCAGGCCGAGCCGGTCTCGCTGCGCCGGTTCGGTGACTCGCTCGCGGCCTGGGCGGGCCTGTCGGCTGGCGCGTTCGGGTTCGGCGACTGGGAACAGGCGCTGCGGACGGCTACGGAGGTGATGGCCGCGCCGCGCTCGAACTGCGCGTCCGGTCGTTCGGCTACCGGGACACGCGGGAGTACTGGGGGATCGAGGATCCCGCCACCGCCTTCGCGCACAACGCCCTAGTCGGCGGCACGCCCGGCTACCGGGAGCTTGTGCTGGATCCGCAGATTCCGGAAAAGCCCGCGGAGCTTGGCGGCTGGCTCGCGCGGAACGTGCTGCGGCCGTCCATGCCGCTGTTCGACGAGGCCCGCCGGGTGGTACACGAGGATCCGCGTATCCGCGACACCGCCGCGTACAGTTCGGTGCTCGCGGCCGTGGCAGCGGGAGAGTCGTCGCCGACGAAGATCGGCGGCCTGCTTGGCCGCCCGGCTACCTCACTGGCGCACCAGCTGGCCACGCTGGCGGCGGCCGGCTTCATTCACCGCCGGCACGACCTGATCTTGGACCGGCGGCCCGTGGTCACTGTCGCCGACCCGATGGTCCGCCTCCACCATCTGGTCATCGAGCCGTACCTGGCCGACCTGGAGGCCGGGCGGGCCCGCCAGGTCTGGGCCGAGGCGGAGCACACCGTTGAGTCCAAGATCTTCGGGCCGCACTTCGAGGCACTCGCCGCCGAGTGGGTCGCCCTGTACGCCCTTGAGGAGGCAGGCCTCGCCGTCGGTCCGGTCGGGCAGACCGTGATCGCCTGCCGCGAGCACAAAACCGGCCACGAGATCGACGTCCTGGCGCTCGGGCGCGGCAGCCGCCCGCGAACCCCCGGCGCGCCGGTAGCGTTCATCGGCGCGGCCAAGCACCGCGACCGCCGTCCGGGCCTGGCCGAGTTGCGCAGGCTCCAGCACCTCCGCGACCTGCTGACTGCCGCCGGGCACGACGCCACCGGCGCCGTAGCCGGCCTCTTCAGCGCGACCGGCTTTACGGAAGAACTAGCAGCAGAAGCAGCCGCCAGCAGAGGCAAGATCCTCCTGGTAACCCTGGACGAGCTCTACCGCCAGCCATTATGAACGGAGCGGTGACGCGTCAGTAGAGGGTCAGGATCGGTCCAGTCTTCACTATGTTGCCGTTATTGCCGATGAACGAGTGAACCTTTAGGTGCGCGGTGTAGAAAACAAACGTTATCGTGCCACATGAGCGAGTGCCCGGGCCGGTCAGCACCACCGCGCCGATGTTCTTGCTGGCACCGCTGGTGTTATAGGCGACCGCGACCGCTCCCACCTGGGATGTGCCGCCGGTCTGCTTGGCGCACACGGTCACCTTCACCCGCGCAGTACCGATCTTGGTGTATGAGCCCGAGGCGCTTACGACGTTGTCGCCGGGGATGGCGGGCACCGTGAAGCTCTGCGTCCCGGAACTCCCCGAGGTCGCGGACCTGGTCGGGGTCGCGGACCTGGTCGGGGTCGCGGACCTCGTGGGGGTCGCGGACCTGGTCGGGGTCGCGGACCTCGTGGCGGTAGCGGAAGCCTTAGCAGCAGCGGGATGCGTGACTGCGGCCGAAGTCGCTGGCGTCGCGGAAGGCCCTGATTCAGTCGAAAGCCCGGACGGCGAGGACGATCCGGACGGGGCGGACAAGGCCGTCGCCGAACCGCCCGAAGCCGCTGAAGACGCTGCGGTGGGAGAATTCGCTGCGATCCCCCCGCATGCAGTCAGGCCAGCACCGGCGATGACGACGGCGATGAACACAGCCGGCCCGCGACATATCCGCATTTCGCTTCTGCTCCTCGACGAGTAATCAAATGTTACAAATAGTGACAATAACGACCCGGGTGACACGATAGGCGACGACCGCCGGGTCACGAGGGTGACTTAACCAGAAAGAGAGTTATCGTCAGGCCTCGGCGGCGCCGGTGAGGGCGGCGACGGCGAGCGGGCCGAGGGTGGGCAGGTCGTAGCCGCCTTCCTGGATCAGCACACTCGGGGCCAGGGCGGCGGTCAGGCGGCCCGCCTCCCGGTAGCCAGCCTCGGTTATCCGCAGCGGGCTCTCCGGGTCGGTTTCGGCGGCGTCGAGGCCGAGCGAGACAACGACCGCGTCTGGGCTGCGGGCGGCGGCGGTCGCGCACATGTGCCGTACGGCCGCGAGCCAGTCCTCGTCGCCGGTGCCGGGCGGCAGCGGCAGGTTCTGGTTGGCGTCCTCCCCCGGGCCGGCCCCGCGTTCGTCGGCGTAGCCGACGTAGTGCGGGAACCAGCCGGCCCCGGGGTCGACGTGGACCGAGCCGTACCAGACGTCGCCGCGGGTGTAGAAGATCGACTGGGTGCCGTTGCCGTGGTGCGCGTCGATGTCGAGCACGGCGACCCGCCCGGCCCCGGCCGCGATCAGCGCCTGGGCGGCGATCGCGGCGTTGTTGAGGTAGCAGGAGCCGCCGTAGGCGGCCCGGGTGACGTGATGGCCCGGCGGCCGGCACAGCGCGTAGGCCAGCCGCTGCCCCGCGCTGACCAGGCCGGCCGCGGTCAGCGCGGCGTCGGCGGCGCCGCGGATTGCGGCCCAGCTGCCCGGGCCGACCAGCGTCATGGTGTCGTAGCAGAACCGCCCGGCCCGGCCGTGCACGGCCGGGGGCATCCGCCCCGGCAGGTCGCCCAGCATCCCGGGGGTGGGAAACACGTACGGGACCACCCGGTTCCGGCCCCACTCGGCCGGGAATCCGTCCTGCTCCCATTCGGCCCACACTCCGGCCAGGTGATCCAGCAGCGCCGGGTCGTGCACCAGGCGCAGGATCTCGTCGTCGTGGGCGACGGCGGGCACCTCCGGCGCCCCGGCGGCGGCCAGCGCGTCCCGCAGCACCTGCGCCCGGGCCGCCACCTCGGTGCCGGCGTCCGGCACGCCCAGCCATACCTCCGCGCCCGGGTCATGGAGCAGGCACGCCTCGCTCCACACCACCGGCACCGGCAGATTTCCCGTCACGCTTTTCATGATCACAGAAAGCGGCCGGTTGCGGCATGATGCGGGATATGGAACCGCCAGTAGCGCCGGCCCGGGACGGCGCTGACCCTTACGCCTGGATGCGCGACACGAGCGATCCGGCCATGCTCGGTTACCTCGCCGGCGAGCGCGCGTACTACGACGAGCAGACCGCCCACACCGCAGCGCTGCGGGATGCGCTGGCGGCGGAGATGTCGGCCCGGCTGGCGCCGGCTGAGGAGTCGGCGGGCTGGGAACTCGGCGGGTGGCACTACTTCACCCGGACGCTGCCTGAGCTGAACTACGAGCAGTTCTGCCGGCGCCCGCTATCCGGGGGTGAGGAGCAGGTGCTGCTGGATGAGAACCGGCTGCTGGAGGACCCGGCCTGCGGCGGGGACTACGTGGCGCTCGGCGTCCGGGAGATTAGCCCGGACGGGCGGCTGCTGGCCTACTCGGCCGACTTCGACGGCGATGAGGTCTACCAGCTGCGGATCCGCGACCTGGCTACCGGGACCGACCGGCCGGAACGGATCGAGCGCAGTTACTACGGGCTGGCCTGGTCGGCCGACTCGCGTTCGGTCTTCTACACGGTCATCGACGCCATCTACCGGCCGTATCAGGTGTGGCGGCACGACGTCGGCACCGCCGCCGGGGACGACGTCTGCGTGTTCACCGAGGACGACGAGCGGTTCGAGGTCTTCGTGCGGGCCAGCCGCAGCGGCGCGCTCATCTTCATCGAGTGCGAGAGCCGGGATACCACGGAAACGTGGACCATCGCGGCAACCCAGCCCCGTTCGGTCCCCATGGTTGTCCAGCCTCGACGGCGCGGCATCGAATATCGGGCCGATCATGCCGACGGCGACCTGTTCCTGGTCACCAACGATGGCGCGACCGAGTTCCGGCTGGTCAAGGCGCCGGTCATGGCCCCCGGGGTGAACCGGTGGACCGAGGTCGTGCCGGAGTCGGCCGATACCCGGCTGGTGGCGTGCGACGTGTTCGCCCGGTACCTGGTGCTCACCGAGCGGCGCGGGGCGGCGACCCAGCTGCGGGTCCTGGACCGGGAGACCGGGGCGGAGCGGGTGACCCAGCCGTCCAGCCCGCACACCTCGCTGGAGCTGGGCGAGAACCACGACTACCAGGCCGCCAGCGTCACGGTGCGCATCGAGTCGCTGATCGCCCCGCCGGCCTGGCACGACATCGACCTGGCGTCCGGCGAGTGGCAGCCGCGCAAGCGGCAGGAGGTACCGGGCTACGACCCGGCGCGGTACCGGACCGCGCGGTTCGCCGTGCCCGCCGCCGACGGCACGCAGATCCCGGTCACGGTCGCCTACCGGGCCGGGCTGCGCCGCGACGGCACCGCCCCGTGCCTGCTCTACGGGTACGGGGCGTACGAGGCGTGCTCGTGGCCCGAGTTCGAGCTGCCGGCCGTCAGCCTGCTGGACCGCGGCTACCTGTACGCGGTCGCGCACATCCGGGGCGGCGGCGAGGGCGGCCGGCGCTGGTGGCTCGACGGGCACCTGGACCGCAAGCGGAACACGTTCACCGACTTCATCGCGGTCGCGGACGCGCTGGCCGCGGACGGCTGGGCCGCCCCGGACCGGATGGTCTCCCGCGGCCTGTCGGCCGGCGGCCTGCTCCAGGGCGCGGTGTTCTCGATGGCCTCGCAACGGTGGCGGGCGGTGGTCGCCGAGGTGCCGTTCGTCGACTGCGTCACCACCATGCTGGACCCGGGCATCCCGCTCACGGCCAGCGAGTGGGACGAATGGGGCGACCCGCGCGATCCGGCCGCGCGTGCCTACCTGGCCTCGTACAGCCCTTACGACAACGTGCCCGAGGGCGTGCGCCCGGGCCTGCTGGTCACCGGGAGCCTGCATGACCCGCGGGTGCTGATCCACGAGCCGGCCAAGTGGGTGGCGCGGCTGCGGGCCACCGCTGCGCCGGGCGGCCGGCTGCTGTTCCGCCCCGAGCTGGGCGCGGGCGCGCACATCGGCCCGGCCGGACGTTACGACCACCTGCGGTACGAGGCCGAGGTGCTCGCCTTCATCCTGGACGAGGCCGGCACCGGGCCGGCCGAAGACGGCGCGTGACGCCACGGCGGCTGGACTTCGCCCGGCGCACGGCTGACCCGCAGCTGGTCGCGGACCGCGGGCCGCTCCGGGCCAGGGGCACATGGGTGGCTGCTCGGCGGCGGGCGTTAGGCTCATGAGGCGGGTGATGCCCATGGTGCGCCTGGCGGCCCGCCGTCGTGTCCCGGGTGACGCGGCTAGCGACATCGATGGAGCATCGAGGTCGTGCCCGCGGCATTGATGGAGCATCCATGTCGCTGCCGGGAGCCGGTGAGGACCGGACGGGACCCGTATTCGCGCCCGCGGCTGCACGTCGATAAGGACTTCGAGCTCATCGCGGGAATCACCGGCCAGCGGCTCCGCCGCTGGCCGTAGTTCCCAGGTTGGTGCGAGCGAAATGGCGGGTGAGCAGGTCGTCGAACTCCCCGGCGCGGAGCGGATGCGAGAAATAGAAACCCTGAGCCACCGGACAGCCGAGCATCCTGAGGCCGGCGAGCTGGTCCTCGGTCTCCACCCCCTCGGCCACCGTCGATATGCCCATGGCATTAGCCAGGTCAATGACGGCCCGGACGATCGCCGAATCGACGGGACTCTCGGCGATACCTTGCACGAACGTGCGATCGACCTTTACTTCCTGGACCGGGAACTGTTTCAGGTACGCAAGCGAGGAGTGGCCGGTGCCGAAATCGTCGATAGCCAGCCGCACGCCGAGCCGGTCGAGTTTCTTCATGACGTCGCGAGCGCCGGGCAGGTCTTTCATGACCACGTTCTCGGTGATCTCGAATATGAGCAGCTCGGCGGGGATGCCGGCGGCATCGAGGGCGGCCGCAGCCTGGGACGGCAGCCCGCTCTCCTGGAACTGGCGCGGTGAGAGATTGACGCTGACCGGCAGGTCCACGTCCAGCCGGTCCCGTACCGAGCGCACCTGCCGGCACGCCAAGTCGAGAACATAACGTCCGAGCGGCAGTATCAGCCCGGTTTCCTCGGCCATCGAGATGAAGCTGGCCGGGCCGATCAGGCCATGGGCGGGATGACGCCACCGCACCAGCGCCTCGGCGCCCACGATCTGCTCTTCGTCCAGGGAAAAGAACGGCTGGTAGTAAACCTCGAGCTCACCTCGCTCGAGCCCCTTGCGCAGGTCGGACTCGATCTGGAGGCGCGCGGAGGAGCGACTTCCCATGGACGCCTGGTCGAACACCCGGTAGCCCCCGCCGCCGCCTTTTTCCTTGGCGTCATACATCGCCACATCCGCGTTGCGGAGGATGTCATCGGCGCTCTTACCTGGCCCGGAAAGGGCGATGCCGACGGACACGCTGGCCACCACCTCGTAGCCGTCACGCAGCACGATGGGCTGCTCGAGGGCGGCACAGATACGCCGGGCCGCGGTAACTGCCACGTCCACCCCGGCCACGTCCTCCAGCAGCACCACGAACTCGTCGCCGCCGAAGCGGGCCAGCAGGTCATCATTGCGCACCACGCTCCGCATGCAGGCCCCGATCGCGACCAGGAACTCGTCGCCGGTGACATGCCCCAGGCTGTCGTTGATGCTCTTGAAGCGGTCCACGTCGACGAAGATCAGGGCGTGGGTCGTCCGGTCCGGGGCTGACCGCGCCAGCGCGTGATCGAGGCGCTGCACCAGCAGCCGCCGGTTGGGCAGGCCGGTGAGGCTGTCATAGAAGGCGCGATGGTGGAGTTCGTCCTCGAAGGCCTTGCGTTCGGTGATGTCGCGGAAAGCGATCACCGCGCCCGACGGCAAGCCGTCACTCATCACCGCGGAGACGGTGTAGGCGACCGGGATCGTCGTGCCGTCCTGGCCCCGGAACCGGGCGTCGTATTCCCGGATGGTGCGGCCCGTGCGCATCGCCTCGCGGGCCGGGGCCAGCAGGAAGTCGGGCGCGGTGAGGGCGCTGTCGCTCATCGGGTCGTCGATCGCGATGCTGGCCGACGACAGCTCGATCATGTCGGCCGCGGCCCGGTTGACGAAGCCCAGCTTCCCGTCGGCATCGACCGCGCAGACGCCTTCGCCGATATTGAGCGTGATCGAGGACAGCTTCTCGCGCTCCAGGCGGACCTGCTGGAAGAGCTCGGCATTGCTGAGCGCTCCGCTGCCGACGGCGGCCAGGGCTTGCAGCAGGCCCCGGTCGGCGTCGTCGAAGGGCTCGTCCCGGCGCCGGCCCGCCGCCGCGAGCCACAGGTCCTGATCGGCCACCGTCATCGGCGCCGCCAGCTGACCGGGACCGGGGTGATCGGACGTCAGGGTGGCCTCGGGACTGCGCAGCAGCCGCCGGACCGACTCCAGGATCGTGTCGAGCACGGCCTGGTGCCGCAGCCCCCGGTTGGCCTCCAGCGTGACCTCGTACAGCCCCTTCATCCGGGTGTGGTCATGCAGCGCCGCGAACCGCGCGCTGATCAGCCGGCGCTGCATGACCAGGCCGGGCACCGCCAGCCCCAGCACCCACGGATGGGCCTGTATCGCCAGGGCCAGGACCACCCCGGCCAGCGCCCCCGCGCCGGCCAGCGCGACCTGGACAGGAAGGTCAGCGGTGAGCTCACGCCACGACGTGCCCATCGAGGCCAGGACGCCGACCACCAGCAGGGTGTTGGCGATGCCGTAGACCGCCACGCCGAGCACTACGGCAGCGACCTGGGCCGGGGTCAGGGACGCGGTCGGGGCGGCGATGCCCCGGCTCACCGCGATGCCCAGTCCGGCCGCGGTCACGACCTGGCCGACATTGAAGGCCGACTTGACCAGCGGCCGCCGCCGGGCCGCCTGAGCCGCCACGGTGGCCACGGCCAGGGTGCCCAGGGTGACCAGCGGCGGCACGAGGAGGGCGAGGATCACGAAGAAGGCCTCGTCCATGTTGAACGCCTCGGATTCGCCTTCCCGGTACACGACGACCGGCCATATCCAGCTGCCCAGGACGAGGACGCCCATCGCCGCGGCGATGATCCACTGGTGCTCGGCGGCCTGGACCGGGCCCGAGTGCCACACTGCGACGAGCAAGGTAAGGACACCGCCCGCCACCGAAGCCGCGACAACGGCTCCGGTGGCAAGCGGGATCCTGATGACGGACCGGGCCGGTGTCAGTTCCACGCGGAACTGTTCCACGCCGAGCCGTTCCAGGCCCGGCCGGTGAAGGCCGAGCCGGCCCAGTCGGCATCGTTCCAGGCCCGGCCGGTCCAGGTGGCGCCGTTCCAGGCCGCGCCGGCCCAGTCGCCGGTGTTCCAGGCCCGGCCGCTCCAGACCCAGCCATTCCAGTCGGCGCCGTTCCACGCCCGGCCCGGCCAGGGCTGGTCATCGGACGGCCCCGGCGGCCAGGACTTCCCCGACCACAGGCTCGGGTTCCACGTGTTAGCCGGGCCGGAGGGTGACAGCTGGACCGTTATCCCGGGCAGGGCCGGGAGCAGCGGGGCCAGCTGGCTAAGGTTCATCGGGCCCGCGGTCGCGGCGGCATAGGCGTCGAGGGCCCCGTGGCCGTCGGCGAACGGATTGCCGACCGGCCCCGGGCTCGTCGTGCCGAGCAGGCGGGCCTTCAGCTGGTTCGGGGTCAGGCCCGGGTTGCCGGCCATGACCAGCGCGGCCGCGCCGCTGGTGATGGCCGAGCTGAACGACGTGCCCGAGCCGGCGAAATTGGCCGCGCCCACCCGGGCCGAAGGGTTGTGGCTATAGACGGTCGAGCCCGGCGCGGCCAGGCTGACCACGGACCGGCCGGAGGTGACCAGGTCAGGCTTGGCGAAACCGTCGACCGCGGTGGGCCCCGCGCTGCTGAAGTCGCACATCTCGTCAGCGGTGAGCGACGAGCCGGCCATGTCGTCCAGCGCCCCCACCGTGATGACCAGCGGATCATCCCCCGGGGAGAGGATGGTGCCGTTGAACGGCCCGACGTTGCCCGCCGAGACGACGACCGCGATGCCCGCCGTCCACACCGCCTGGGCCGCCTGGTCGAGCGGGTTGATGACCGTGGAGGTGGCCGACTGGAACCCCAAGGACAGATTGAGGATCTTGATCCCGTAGGTGCCCCGGTGATCGACCGCCCATTGCAGGCCCAGGATCAGGTTGACCAGGTCAGTGGTCCCGTTCGCCCCCGCCACCTTGATCGACACGAGGTTCGCGCCGGGGGCTTCACCGGAATACTGGCCCTGCGACGACGCCCCGTTGCCGGCGATCAGGCCGGCCACGAACGTGCCGTGACCGTAGCTGTCCTGGAACGGGTTGTTCGCGCCGGTCAGGTCGACCCCGCCGATGAGCCGTCCCGCGAAGTCGGGCAGGTTGTCGATGCCGGTGTCCAGGACGGCGACGGTGACACCCAGCCCGGTGTTGCCGGCCGCCGCCAGCCGGGTGGCCCCGGTCTGGCCGAGGAACACGTCAGAAGGCGTATGGGGCCCGGTCGAAGCCGGCGTGTCCTGGACGCTCACCGATACGTCAGGGGTCACGGTGATGCCCGGCAGCGCGGCCAGCAGCGGCTCGACCGCGGCGGGGATCACGGCCTCGACCCCGTCGATGAGGTGAAACTGCGCCAGCAGGGATCCGCCCACGCCCAGCACCGCCGCGGCCGGGCTCAGCAGCCCGGTCGCCGTGACGATGACGGTCTCACCCGTGCTCGCCGCGGCGGCGGGAACGCCGGCCATCGGCGAACCCGCCAGCGCAGCGGCCATCGCCGCACCCGCCAGGGCGATCCGGCGCACCTTCCGGCCGGCCAGTCGCGTCCGGACTAATGGGACATACGTTAAGTTTCGGTACGATCGCATAGCGTAATCACCCTCCCGCGGAGAGATTATCGTCTTTTGAGATTTGTGGTACGCAAATCACAGAATGCGGCACACATGTACCGGACCTCAGGGCCGCCCGGACTGGCTCGTATCGTCACAATCTCGCCCCGATCCGGAAAGAGCAGGATTTGCGGTCGCGCCGTCATTACGCTCGTGCTCACGTGCCGTGTTTCCGCGTCGGACAGCTTCCTTCACGGCAGCGGGAGCATATGACGAATGAGGTCCTCTCGTGCTGCCCATATACCGCGTGCTGGGCTGGCGGGGCGGCGGGAGCCGCACGGGCAAGCTGCCCGTGGCCGGCGCGGTGCTCGCCCTGCTGGCGAGTGTTTGTGCCGATACGACATCCTGCACCGGCATAGCCGGGGAGGATCCGCCCGCTGCTGTCCGCCTCGCGTCGCATACCCGCCTGCCTGCCGCCCCGACCTCGGTGCTGACCGGCAGCCCGGACGTGATCGCAGCGGCAGCGGCGCAGGAATTGTTCACGTCCGCGCCGGTCATCGTGATCGCCGATCCTGACAAGCTGGCCGATACGGCCGCCGTCCGCCAGGCGCTGCACATCCACGCGCCGCTGTTGCTCACATCGGCGAAAGCGCCCAAAGCCGTCGTCAGCGCCGCACTCCGGGCCCGGGTCCTGGCCATGCACCCGCGCGTCATACTGACGGCCGGGATGCCCGCAACAGTGCTCGCGGCGCAGCTGCCCGGCATCCGCGTGGTCTCCAGCCCGGCCATGCTTCCGGCCACGCGGGCGCCCGCTCCCCCGGACCACGTGGCGTTGCTGGTGCCGGCCGGCGACAATGACGCCGCGGCGCTGGCCGCGGTCACCACCGCGCGGGCGGCCGGGGCGCAGGTAATCGCCGTCCACGGCCATGACCCGCGGGCCGACCCGGGCGTCATCGCCGCGCTCTCGGCCGCCCGGCCGCGGCAGGTGCTGGCCATCGGATCCGGTTTCGGGAAGACCAGCACGCTCGCATCGCGGATCGCGGTCGCGGAGACCGGGATGCAGCTGCCTGGCGGCGGCCAGGTCCTGTTCCCCGGGCACCTCCTGGTTGCCCTGTACGGTCATCCCGGCACTGCCTCGCTCGGCGTTCTCGGCCATCAGGGCCTGCAGGCCACCATCAAGCGGGCCGGGCACGTCGCCGCGCCTTACCGGCCGTTGAGCAACGCCCGGGTGATACCCGGCCTCGAGATCATCGCCACCGTTGCCCAGGCCGGCCCCGGCCCGGACGGCGACTACTCCTACGAGTCCTCCGTGGCCTCGCTGCGTCCCTGGGTGAAGCGAGCGACCGCGGCCGGGCTCTACGTCATCCTGGACCTGCAGCCCGGCCGGGCCAGCCTGCTCGCCCAGGCCCGGAAATATCAGCCGCTGCTGGAGCTGCCCGATGTCGGGCTGGCCCTGGACCCGGAGTGGAAACTGAAACCGGGGCAACGGCCGCTGCGGCAGATCGGCAGCGTCAGCATCGGCGAGGTCAACGGTGTAGTCAGCTGGCTGGCAGCGCTGACCGCACGGCACCGGCTGCCCCAGAAGCTGCTCGTGCTGCACCAGTTCCGGCTGTCGATGATCCGGGGTGAAAGCAGGCTCGACACCCGGCATGACGATCTGGCTCTCCTCATCCACATGGACGGGCAGGGCGCCCCGAGCGTCAAGCAGCAGACCTGGGACACCATCACCAAGGCCGCGCCCGGCCGGGTCTTCTTCGGATGGAAGGACTTCTACGTCAAGGACCATCCAATGCCCACCCCGCGGCAGACAATAGCCAGGACCCCGCGACTGTCCATGATCTCGTACCAGTAGCCGCTGCCCTATCGGTTGGCAGGCGGCAGGCGGTAGAAAGATCACTACAGGATCAGGAGAGGATGCCGCGATGGATGTCATCGAGTTCCGCCCGGAACGGGACCAGTACGCGTTCACCTTCGGCGGCGTCGCGCCCGTCCGCAAGGTCCAGCCGGGGACGATGCTGCAGCTGTGGACGGACGACGCGTTCTGCGGCGCCCTGCGGGACCCGTCCGACATGCCCAGCGCCAAGCTGACGATGCCGTTCGTCAACCCGCAGACCGGCCCGTTCTACGTCGAGGGGGCGGAGCCGGGCGACATGCTCGCGCTGCACTTCGTGGACCTGAGCCCGGCGCGGGACTTCGGCGCGTCCAGCACCATCCCCTTCTTCGGCGGCCTGACGGGCACGGACCGCACCGTCACGCTGCAGGATCCGCTCGAGGAGCGGACCTGGATCTACGAGGTGGACCGGGCCCGGCGCACCGTCGCGTTCCAGGCCCGGTCCAGCGACCTGCGGCTGGAGCTGCCGATGGACCCGATGCTGGGGACGGTGGGCGTGGCCCCGGCGGCCGGCGAGGTGCGGTCATCGCTGGTGCCAGACGCCTTCGGCGGGAACATGGACACCCCCGAGATGCGGGCGGGCGCCAGCTGCTACCTGGGGGTCAACGTGCCGGGCGCGCTGTTCTCGGTCGGCGACGGCCACTACCGGCAGGGCGAGGGCGAGTCGTGCGGGACGGCGGTGGAGGGCGCGATGAACGTCTGCCTCATCGTGGACCTGGTGAAGGGCGGCGGCCCGGCCTGGCCGCGGATCGAGACCGACGACTACCTCATGGTGGTGGGGTCGAGCCGGCCGCTGGAGGACGCCTGGCGGATCAGCCAGGCGGGCATGACCGGCTGGCTGAGCGACCTGTACGGGCTGGACTCACTCGACGCCTACCAGCTGCTCACGCAGGTGAGCGAGTGCCCGCTGGCCAACGTGGTGGACGTCAACTACAGCTCGGTCACCAAGGTGCGCAAGAGCCTGCTGCCCCCGGCCGACGCCTACCAGGGCGTGCACCAGCGGCTGCGCGAGCTGGGCGGGACCGCCGGTTAAGGCAGCGGGACGTGAGGGCGGGCACGGCGTGGCGGCGGGTGCCCCGTTCGGGATTATCCGGTTGGTTCTTTTAGCGGCGAGGAGGCAGCAGATGGACCTGGGGCTGAAGGGTTTGCGCGCTCTGGTGACCGGCGGTACCCGGGGCATCGGGCGGGCCATCGTCGAGACGCTGGCGGATGAGGGCGCCGCGGTGGCGTTCTGCGCCCGGACCGCGGACGACGTGACCCGGGCGGCAGAGGAGCTGACCAGCCGGGGCGCCACGGCGACCGGCCGGTGCGTCGACGTCTCCGACCGGGACGGCGTGCGGCAGTGGGTCGCCGACACCGCCGCCGAGCTGGGCGGCCTGGACATCGTGGTGGCCAACGTGAGCGCGCTGGCCATACCGGACGAAGAGGCCAACTGGCGGGCGAGCTTCGACGTGGACATGATGGGCACGGTCCACCTGGTGAACGCCGCGCTGCCGTACCTGGAGCGCAGCGAGGCGGCCTCGATCGTGACGATCGCCAGCGTGTCCGGCCGCGAGGTGGACTTCGCGGCCGGGCCCTACGGCACCATGAAGGCGGCGCTCATCCACTACACGCAGGGCCTGGCCTACCAGCTCGCGGCCAAGGGCATCCGGGCCAACAGCCTGTCCCCCGGCAACACCTACTTCCCCGGCGGCGTCTGGGAGAACATCGAGGCCAACAATCCCGAGCTGTTCGCCATGGCGCTGGGACTGAACCCCACCGGGCGGATGGCGCGGCCGGACGAGATCGCCCGGGGCGCGGTGTTCCTGGCCAGCCCGGCCGCCAGCTTCGTCACCGGCACCAACCTGGTGGTGGACGGCGCCCTCACCCGCGGGGTCCAGTTCTGACGAGTCAGCGGCTGGCGAGCTTCTCGATCGCGGCGGCGTGGGGGCGGAAGTCGCCGTGGACGGCGATGCCGGCGGCTTCTTCCTCGGTGAGCGGCCCGACGGCGACCTTGATGACGTGGACGCGCACGGCACCATCACCGTCTTCGGTGAGCTGATAGTCGCTGTCCAGGATGGTCCCGGGGCTGAGCCGGCCCCGGGTGGCCCACCGGGCGGGCGGATCGTAGACGGTGACGTGGCCGTAGAGATGGCCGGCGGATCCGCCCCAGTCCTCGTAGTGGGCGCCGCCGACGCGGGGCTCGAGGATGACCCGGCGGGTCCGTTCGGCCCCGTAGCTGTACGGACGCCAGTCGGACATCTGCTGGGTCATCACCTCGAACGTGCGCTCGGCGCTGGCGTTGATCCGCAGGTCGTAGGCCAGCCGGATGGTACGGATCGGCTCGGTCGCATCGGACATCGGCGTGGTTCCCTTCTCGGCGGCCCGTTTGAGTGCCAGCAGTTCGGCGGCGCCGCTATCGGCGAGGGGCTGGACCCACCGCTCGTACCACTCGCGCAGGGGAACGGGGTTGAGGTGGTTGACGCGGTCCCGGCCGCGGCGTTCGGGCAGGACGAGGCCGGCGTCGGTGAGCACGGCCAGATGCTGCATGACCGCGAACCGGCTGAGCTCCGGGAGCCCGGCGGCCAGTTCACCGGTCGTGGCCGGAGCGGCCCGGAGCCGGTCGAGCAGGCGCCGGCGCCACGGGCTGGCCAGCGCGCGCCAGACGTCAGGTCC
>JAICWX010000388.1 GCA_025934635.1 Streptosporangiaceae bacterium
AGCAGGGTGTTGAGCAGCGTGATCGAGCCGATCCGGTCGTCGCCCTTCTCGGCCAGGTAGGCCGCCAGCATGGCGGTCAGCGCGCCGCCCAGGCACAGGCCGATGATGTCGATCTTGGGCGAGACGGTGATCTCGGAGATGACGTCGAGCGCCTCCCGCGGCCCGTGGATGAGGTAGTCGTCCAGGGTGGTGCCGCCCATCGAGGCATCCGGGTTGCGGTAGGAGATCGCGAACACGGTGCGCTCGTGCTTGACCGCCCACTCCAGGAAGCTGCGGTCCGGCGCCAGGTCCATGACGTAGTACTTGTTGATCCACGGCGGGCTGGCCAGCACCGGGACCGAGTGGACCTTCGGCGTCTGCGGCGCGTACTGGATGAGCTCCATCAGGTCGTTCCGGAACACGACCTTGCCCGGCGTGGCGGCGAGGTTCTCGCCGACCCGGAACGGCCGGGTGTCGACCTGGCGCGGGCGGCCGTTGTTGTTCAGCACGTCGTCGACCATGTGACTGGCCCCGGCGACCAGGCTGGCCCCGCCGGTCTCGAACACCCGCTTCAGGGCGGCCGGGTTGGTCAGCAGGAAGTTCGTCGGCGCGAGCGCGTCCAGCAGGAAGCCGGTCGCGAGCGCGGCCTTGGCGTCGTCCACGGCGTCGCCCGAGCCCGCCTCGAGCAGGTCACTGACCAGCCGGGACGTGGCCAGGTGGGCCTGCCGGAGGGCGAAGAAGGCCGGGTTATCCGTCCACGCCGGGTCCGCGAAGCGCTTGTCCCGCTCCGGCACGGGCACCGGCGGCGGCGCGTCCATCCCCATCCAGCGGGCCGCGGCCACCGGGCCGGCCATCGCCACCGACGTCCAGAAGCGCATCGCCGCGGTCGCCGTGGCGCCCGGCTTGGCGGCGGCCCGCCGCAGCACCGAGAACGTCGAGGAGCCCAGGCCCGCCGCGTCGACCGAGCCGAACATGTCGGCATCCGGGGCCACTGAATCCGCGGCCTGCCACGCCGTTTCCTGGTCCGCCATGTCCACATCCTCCCGGTGCCGCCTCGCGCAGGGAACCTTTCCCGACGCTACGTTGCCCTGGGCACATACGTAAAGGCGGCTGCCCGGCGCGAGTCCGCCGAAACCGGCGCGCAGGACATTAGCGGTATTAGCGCCAGTGGGTGAGCGGCAGCGGGCCGCGGCTCAGCACGGTCCGGATGGCGAAGGTGGTCTGCGCCGTGCGGACGGCCGGGATGGCCAGGATCTGGTCGAGCAGCACCTGCTCGTAGTCGGCCAGGTCGCGCACGGCCACCTCGATCATGACGTCGTCGTCGCCCGAGGTCAGGTAGCAGGCGACCACGGCCGGGATCGCGATCAGTTCCTGCTCCACCTGCCGCGAGGTCTCCCGGGAGTGGCCGTTGACCTTCAGCCCGACGAAAGCGGTCAGGCCCAGGCCCGCCTGGGCCCGGCTGACCTCGGCGCGGTAGCCCTCGATGACCCCGCTGGCCTCCAGTGCCTTGACCCGGCGCAGGCAGGCCGAGGGGGACAGCGAGATCTCCTCGGCTAGGTCGATGTTGGCGATGCGGCCATCCCGCTGCAGCGCGGTGAGGATGGCCCGGTCGATGCGGTCTCCCGATACTGGTGGCATAAAAATAAGATTATCGGCCAATCGGCCGCACGAAGTTGCACAATGAGGCCTTAGTGGCGCAATCTTTGCCATCGCGTACGACGCTCATTCGCCGATTATTGTTCTATGAGCACCTCACCTGCGCGGAACCTCCCGCTGGCCCTCCCGCTGTCGGTCCCGCGAGCCACCGCGCTCTACATCGGAGCCCTGCTCGGTCCGGGCCTGCTGCTCCTGCCCGGCCTGGCCGCCGAGCAGGCCGGCCCGGCCTCGATCATCGCCTGGGTGGCGCTGCTCGGCCTGTCCGCCATCCTCGCCGCCACCTTCACCGGCCTCGGCCGGGCCGTGCCGGGCGCGGCCGGCGCGGCGGGCTACGCCGCGGCCGCCCTCGGCCGCCGGGCGGCGGCGATGACCCGCTGGTGGTTCCTGGCCGGCGTCATCGCCGGGGCGCCGATCGTCTGCCTCATCGGGGCCGGCTACGTCACCGCCCTGACCGGCGGCGGCCCGCTGCTGCGCGGCGCCGTCGCAGCCGGGCTGCTGCTCGCGGTCCTCGGCCTGGCCGTCGGCGGGGCAAAGGCCAGCGCGGTCGCCCAGCTGCTGCTGGTCGGGTTGCTGATCGCCGTGGTGGTGACCGCGGTGGCGGGCTCGGCGCACGCGGCCCGCCCGGCCAACTGGACCCCGTTCGCCCCGCACGGCTGGCTTTCCATCGGCCGCGCCGCCTCCACCTTGATGCTCTCGTTCGTCGGGTGGGAGGCCGTGGCCCCGCTGACCGGCCGGCTGCGGGCCGGCCAGCTGTCCCGGGTCATCGGGATCGCGTTCGCCGTGACCGCGGTGCTCTACCTGGGCCTGGCCATCGCCACCGTCAGCTGCCTGGGCCCGGGCGCCAACCTGTCCGTCCCGCTCGCCGACCTGCTCCAGCTGGCCGTCGGCCCGGCCGGCCGGGCGATCGCCGCGGCGGCCGCGCTGATCCTGACGGCCGGCTCGGTCAACGCCTACCTGTCCGGGGCGGCCGAGATGCTGCGCGAGCTCACCGCCGTACCCAGCCAGGACAACAACATCAGGCCGAACGGAGTGGGTCACCTGCCCCGCCCCTCCGTCAACCTGTTCCTCGGCTTCATCGCCCTGGCGGGCCTGGCCGTCATCGCCCTCTCGGCCCTGCAGCTGGCTGACATCACCGTCCTGGTCGCCATCCCGACCACGATGTTCCTGTGCGTCTACCTCAGCTGCACGGTGTCGGCCACCCGCCTGCTGACCGGCAAGACCCGGACCGGTGCGGCCGTCGCGGTGCTGGCCGTGATCGCGATCCTGGCCTTCTCCGGCTGGACCGCCCTGCTGGCCGCCGCCGCCATCGCCGCGATCGCCGCCCGGCCGCACCTGGGGGATATCCCCCACCGCAAGATGGGTGGCAGGCTGCTCCCGTCGAGCCCCTCCCTTCCGTAGCGTCGGTCCACATGCGAATCAAACGGCTGACGCCGGCCGTCGCCGCCGCCCTGATCGTCACGGGCTGCGCCTCGACCGCCACGACCGCAACGGCCACCGCGAGCGTCACCGGCTCCGCCGCGACGGGGACCACGGCGGCCGCCGGGAGCGCGCACATGACCCTCTACAGCATCAACAGCGACGGGCCGCGGTTCGCCGCGATCGTGACCGGGGCGGTCGGCGACCACGGGCAGGCAGTCAGCGTCTACCCCGACGGGCGGGTCGACCCGCAGCACGACAGCGACCTGAGCCTGCGGCTGACCCGCGGTTCGTTCCTGCTCAGCGGCGCCGTCCTGGACAAGCGGATCGTCACCGCGTTCGGCCACTGGCCCGGCAACCCGATCACCTGCTCGGGGCATGTCTCCGTGACCGCGCCGGTCCCGGTGGTGGCCGGCTCGGGAACCGGCGCGTACCGGGGCATCAGCGGCGACTTCACGCTGACCGCCACCGTCGACGAGATCGACGCGAAATCGGGCTGCACCGCCACCGGCCGGTTCCTCGCGCAGGTCATCGTCATCACCGGCGCGGGAACCGTCCGGACCGGGTAACGCGGGCCGTGGAACCTTACGCTGGGATCGTGCTGCAGGACGCGTACGGCTGGGTGCGGCGCCATCCGCGGGTGGCGGACGGCCTGCTCGCGGCGCTGCTGCTGGCGGCCAGCGCTGATCAGCTCAGGATCTCCCCGCTCAGCACGGCGCTCGCCGCCACCGCGGTCAGCGCGCTGATCGCGGCCACCGTGGTGCTGCGCCGCCGTGACCCGCTGGCCGCGTTCGCCGTGGTCGCGCTCCTCGGGGCCGCCCAGCTCGCCTTCGGGGTACAGCCGGGCGACGGCCTGCGAGTGCGCGCCCTCGGGCCCACCGTGTCCGACCTGGCCATCGCGGTGCTGCTGTACACGCTGGCCGTCTACCGGCCGCGCCGGATATCGCTGGCGGCCCTGGCGCTCTGCCTGCTCGGCGCCGCCGTGGCCGTCGCCCGCTGGGCCCCGGTGCACACCGCGCACTCCGGCGGCCTGCTCCTGCTGGCCGGGGCCGGGCTCGGTGCCACCGTCCTCACCGCCTGGGTGCTGGGGGATTCCATGGCGTACCGGCGCGCGTATTACGGCGGCCTCGAGGACCGCCTCGCGGTGGCCGAGCGCGCTCGCGAACTGCAGGAGCAGCGGGCCCGCGCCGTCGATGAGTCGGCCGCGCGGCTGCGCCGGATCGAGCGCGACCTGCACGACGGGGCCCAGGTGCGGCTGGCCGCGCTGGCCATGGCCCTGGGGGAGATCAAGGAGAACCTGGAGCAGGCCCCCGGTGACGACCGCCTGCTCGCGCTGACCGTCGCGGCTCACCGCAACGCCAAGGACACGCTGGCCGAACTGCGAGATCTCGCCCGCGGCATCCACCCGCCGGTGCTCGATCGCGGCCTCGGCCCGGCGCTGGCCCTGCTGGCCGGGACGAGCGCGATCCCGGCCCGGCTGAGCGCCGCTATCACCGAGCGCCCCTCGCCGGCCATCGAGGCCATGGCCTACTTCTGCGTAGCCGAACTGCTCGCCAACGCGGCCAAGCACAGCGGGGCGCGCCAGCTCACCATCGGCGTCCGCGAACAGGACGCCGGGCTGGTCGTGACGGTGGCCGACGACGGCGACGGGGGTGGCCGCCTGGTTCCCGGCGGCGGGCTCGCCGGGCTGCTCGAGCGCGTGCAGACGGTCGACGGCCGGCTCCGCCTGGACAGCCCGCCCGGCGGCCCGACCCTGGTCACCGTCGAGTTGCCGAGGCATGCCTGATGAGGTTCGGATGAGGCCGGACGGGCTGCGGATCGTCATCGCCGAGGACGCCGCGATCATGCGGGACGGGCTGACCCAGACCCTCAGCAGGCGCGGCCACGACGTGGTCGCCGCGGTGGCCGACGGCGAGTCGCTGCGGCAGGCCGTGGGGGAGCACCGGCCCGACGTGGCCATCATCGACGTGCGCATGCCGCCGACCCATACCGATGAAGGCCTGCGGGCTGCCCGGGACATCCACGAGCGGTGGCCCGGGGTCGGCGTGCTGGTTTTCTCCCAGTACATCGAGACCCAGGCAGCCGCCGAGCTCTTCTCCCGCGCCCCCGCCGGGGTCGGCTACCTGCTCAAGGACCGGGTGGCCGACGTCAGCGACTTCATCGACGCGATCACCCGGGTCGCCCAGGGCGGCACGGTGCTCGACCCCGAGGTGGTCCGCCAGCTGCTCAGCGCCGGCCGCCGCGGCGACTCCCTGGCCGCGCTGACCCCCCGGGAGCGCGAGGTGCTCTCCCTCATCGCCCAGGGCCGGTCGAACGCCGCCATCGCGGGCACGCTGTTCATCTCCCCGAAGGTGGTGGAGAAGCACGTGGCGAGCATCTTCGGCAAGCTCGGCCTGGCCCCGTCCGACAGCGACAACCGCCGGGTCATCGCCGCCATCAGGTACCTCGAGTCCTAGCGGGCGCCTCAGCCGGCCGCCGCCAGGGCCGCGGCCCCGGCCCCGCCAGGCCTGCCCTTGACAGGACGCCACGGTCAGCCGCATCATCGAAACGTGATAGCAAACCCTAATCGTGATAGGAGATCCGAACGTCATGAGGCAATCAGGCGGGAGATTCTCGACGCCGCCTGGGCCGCGGCCCACGAGACCAGCATCGCCGGGCTGACCCTGCGCGACATCGCGTCCCGGGTGGGCATGCAGCAGCCCTCGCTGTACTCGCACTTCGCGTCCAAGCAGGCCATCTACGACGCCATGTTCCGGCAGGCCTGGGAGGCCTATCTCGAATCCGCTCAGGCCGCGGCCCGCGACCTGCCCGCCGAGCCCCGTGCCCGGCTGATCACCATGGCCGAGCACTACTTCGATTTCGCCGTGGCGGACCTGCCCCGGCACCAGCTCATGGACGTCAACGTCGTGCCGAACTTCCAGCCCAGCGCCGAGGCCTACGCCCCGGCGATGGAGGTCTACGGCCTGATGCTCGGCGTGCTGCGCGACCTGGGCGTCACGTCCGACGAGGACGCCGACATCTACACCGCGCTCATCGGCGGGCTGGTCAACCAGCAGCTCGCCAACGACCCGGGCGGCCAGCGCTGGCGCCGCCTGATCCCCCGGGTGTTCTCCATGTTCGCCGACGACCTGGGCCTGTCCTGAGAAGAAAGAAGACCCGTCATGGAACCACGCCAGTCCGCCCTGTCCCGCCCGGTCGCCATGCGCCTGGCCGCCGCCGAATACGACCGCTGCGCCGAGACGTTCCGGTCCCTGACCCCGGCCCAGTGGGCCAAGCCGACCGACTGCCCGGCCTGGGATGTCCGCCAGATGGCCGCCCACATGCTCGGGATGGCCGAGATGGCCGCCTCGATCCGGGAGAACCTGCGCCAGCAGCGCAAGGCGGCCCAGGCGGCCAAGGCCGGCGTCGTCTACCTCGACGCGCTGACCCAGCTTCAGGTCGACGAGCGGGCCGACTGGACGCCCGAGCGCATCACCGAGCGCTACGCCGCCCGCGCGCCGAAGGCGGCGGCGGGCCGCCGCCGCACCCCGGCCTTCGTCCGCCGCCGCACGATGCCGCAGCCCCAGGAGCTCAACGGGGTAGCGGAGCCGTGGACACTGGGCTATCTCATCGACGTGGTCCTGACCCGGGACCCGTGGATGCACCGGATGGACATCGCCGCTGCCACCGGCACGGCACCGCCGCTGACCGCCGACCACGACGGCGTGATCGTCGCCGACGTGGTCGCCGAGTGGGCCGGCCGGCACGGCAAGGACTTCGAGCTGACGCTGACCGGCCCGGCCGGCGGCACCTGGCGGAACGGCGCCAACGGCCCGAGCTGGACCCTGGACGCCATCGACTTCTGCCGGGCCATCTCCCGCCGCCCGTCAAGCATCACGCTCGACGAGCTGATGAACACCGAGGTCCCGTACTAGACGACCTCGACCGGCAACTCGTAGATCTCGTCCGCGGGATGCCCGGCCTTCTCGTGCACCCGCCGCACCGCCTCCTTGGACGGCCCGCTCGACAGGCAGAACACCACCCCCGACTCGGGGTCCAGCCAGGCCCGCTCGAAGTGCACGCCCTCGGCCGCCTCGTTGTCCAGGTCACGCTGGTGCGCCTCCTGCCACTGCTCCTCCGACGCACCGGTGAACCCGCTGTGCACATCCATGAACTTCGCCATCCCTGTTCTCCTTGCTGTCTCGAATCGGATTACTCCCCCCAGAAACCAGCCCAGCCGCAGCCGATCCAGCCGCAACCAGTCCGGCCGCAACCAGTCCGGCCGCAACCAGTCCGGCCGCAACCAGTCCGGCCGCAACCGGGCCGGCCGC
>JAICWX010000003.1 GCA_025934635.1 Streptosporangiaceae bacterium
CCTGCACGCCAACCTGGACTTCGCGGTGCGGATCGGCGTGGACTGCTATGACCGGCTCTGCCAGGCCCGCGGCCCGCTGGCGGGCGAATGGCTGTTCTCCGTCGCGGCCTTCTCCGGTACCGCTCCCGATCCCGACGCGCGCCTGGCCGACGACCTCGCCGACGAGCTGGCCTACCTCGGGATACCGCGCGGGGAACTGCGGGAGAGGCTGCTCCGGATCCGGGACACCGACGTCCCGGCCTACCTGGACGCACTCCTCGAGGCCGTTCCCTGGGAGGACGTCGCGGTGGCCGGGTTCACCTCGACGTTCCAGCAGAACACCCCGTCGTTCGCGCTGGCCCGGCGGCTGAAGCAGCGCCATCCGGGCATCGTGACGGTGTTCGGCGGCGCCAACTTCGACGACGAGATGGGCCCGGAACTGGTCCGGGCCGTGGACTGCGTGGACATCGCCGTCATCGGGGAAGGCGACGAGACCTTCCCGCGCCTGCTCGCGGCCCTCGCCGGGGGCAGCGACCTGGCGGCCGTGCCCGGCCTGGCGTACCGCGCGGACGGCGGCGTCACGGTAACGCCGCCCGCCCCCGCGGCGGTCCGGCTGGACGACCTGCCGCCGCCCGACTACGCGGAATACTTCGCCCGCGCCGAGGAACTCGGCCTGCTGCCCCGCGTCGGGCACCGCCGGACCTGGCTCCCCATCGAGACGGCGCGGGGATGCTGGTGGGGCGCCAAGCATCACTGCACGTTCTGCGGGCTGAACGCGACGACGATGGCGTTCCGGTCCAAGTCACCGGAGCGGGTGCTCGACGAGCTGGCCGGCCAGGTCCGGCGGTACCGCAGCTTCCGCTTCGGGGCGGTCGACAACATCCTGGACACCGCGTACCTCACCAAGCTGTTCCCGCTGCTCGCCGCCGACGAGACCGGGTACGAGCTCTTCTACGAGGTCAAGGCGAGCCTGCGGCGAGAGCAGCTGAAGGTGCTGGCGCAGGCTGGCGTCAGCCATATCCAGCCCGGCATCGAGTCGCTGAGCTCGCACGTGCTCCAGCTGATGCGCAAGGGCGTCCGCGCCAGCCAGAACGTCAACCTGCTGCGCTGGAGCCAGTACTACGGCATCGAGGTCGACTGGAACCTGCTGTGGGGCTTCCCCGGCGAGACCGAGCAGGACTACCGGGACCAGGCAGCGGTCATGCCGCACCTGCGGCACCTGCGGCCGCCGGTGAGCACCGGCCGCGTCTGGCTGGAGCGGTTCAGCCCGCTGTTCACCGAACGGGACGCGTTCCCGCTTCGCCGCCGGGTGCCCGAGCGCAGCTACCGGTACGTCTATCCCGGTGACGTCGACCTCGACCGCGTCGCCTACTTCTTCGACTACGACCTGGCCGGCGGCCTGCCCGACGACGCGTACGCGGACGTGGAGCAGGCCGCGGCCGACTGGACCGGCGCCTGGCAGGCGGACCAGCCGAAGCCGCCGGTGCTGACGTACTGGTCCGCGCCTGGCTTCGTCCAGATCTACGACGAGCGGCGGCCGGGACAGGGCGGAACGTACACGTTCGAGAACACCCTCGCCGACCTGTACCTGGCCTGCACCGGCGGGCCGGTGACCGCCGCCGCGGTCCGGCGGCGGCTGGACCTGGCCCTGCCCGCGGACGGGATCGGCGAGGTATTCGGCGAGTTCGCCCGGCGCGGCCTGATGTTCCTCGACGGGCCGCACGCCCTCGCCCTGGCGCTGCCCGCGGTGAAGGGGCGCTAGCCCTGGCTTTGTTTCGCCCAGGCCCGGGCCTGGGCGGCCTGGGCGGCGGTGTCGCGGACGATGGCGGAGGCGTCGGCGGTGACGGTGATAAGGGTGCAGCCGGCCGCGCGGTACCGGCCGGCGGTGGCGCCGTCGGAGGCATGCACCCCGGCCGGCTTGCCCGCGGCGGCGCAGGCGGCCCAGATCCGCTTGAAGGCCGGGCCCAGCACCGGGTCGTCCGGGTCGAGCTCGCAGCCCAGGGAGAACGACAGGTCGCGCGGGCCGACGTAGATACCGTCCACGCCGTCGACCGCCAGGGTGTCGTCGAGGCTGGCCACGGCTTCCGCCGATTCCACCATGACCAGGCAGAACGGGTCGCTGGCGGCGAGCACGCCGCCCGCCGAACGGCGCCCGGCGGGCGGGTAGCGGACCGCGCTGGCTACGTCCCGGGCCTGGGCGGCGGAATCCACGTTCGGCACGATGATGCCCTCGCAGCCCAGGTCGAGGGCGCGTCCGATGTCGGCCGGGTGCGCATGCCGGACCCGGCCGACGGGGGCCGCCCCGGCCAGCCGGATCGCGTCGGTCATCGCGGGCAGGTCGTGCTCGGTGGCCCCGCCGTGCTGCAGGTCGATCACCACGTAGTCGAGCCCGGCGGCGGCCAGCAGCCGGACGCTCAGCGGCGACGGGATCGCCGACCAGGCGCCGTAGAGCGGTTCGCGGGCGGCGAGCCGGGAGCGGAAGGCGGGGGCCGTTAGCATAAGGCCAGCGAACCACAGCCCATCCCCCGGCCGCGCGTGGGGGTAAGCCCCACCCCCAACCCGGCGGGCGGCACCATTGGGCCGGCCGGCCCGCCCCGGCACGCTGGAATGCATGCCGACGCAGACCGCTGAGAACCTCTTTGTCACGGAAGAAACCGCCACCGCCCCCGTCGTGCTGGACGGGGTAACCAAGCGCTACGGCCGCCGCCGGGGCGCGGTGGCGGCGCTCGACCAGGTATCCCTGTCGTTCGCCGCCGGGTCGTTTACCGCGGTGCTGGGCGTCTCGGGATCCGGCAAGTCGACGCTGCTGCAGTGCGCGGCCGGGCTCGAGCGCCCCACCGCCGGCACGGTGCGGCTGTGCGGGACCGGGCTGGCCGGGCTCTCCCAGCGCCGCCAGGCGGTGCTGCGGCGGCAGCGCGTCGGCTTCGTGTTCCAGGACCTCAACCTGCTGCCCGAGCTGACGGTGGCGGAAAACATCGCGCTGCCGCTGCGGCTGGACCGGCGGCCCGCGGGCCGGGCGGACATCGAGCTGGCCGCGGCCCGGGTGGGCCTGGGCGGCGACCAGCTCCGGCGCCGCCCGGCGCACCTGTCCGGCGGGCAGCAGCAGCGGGTGGCGATCGCCCGGGCGCTGATCACCCGGCCGGAAGTGATCTTCGCCGACGAGCCGACGGGGGCGCTGGACCCGCACACCGCCGCCGGCGTGCTGCAGCTGCTGCGCGGGGCCGCGGACGGCACCACCGTGGTGATCGTCACCCACGATCCGCAGGTGACGCGGTTCTGCGACCGGGCCGTGTTCCTGTACGCGGGCCGGGTGGACCGGGTGCTTGACGGCCCGGAGCCCGCGCTCGTGGCCCGGGTCCTGCACGAGCTGGGCGAGCGGGGGCGGAACTGATGCGCGGCTGGATGCTGGCCGGGATCCGCCGTGCTCCCGGCCCGCTGATCGGCACGGTGGTCTCGGCCGCCACCGCGGCGGCCATGTCGGTGGCGGCGCTGTCCATCGCGGTCGCGCACACCGAGGCCCCGGCCGGCCGGCTGGCCGGCGCCAGCGTGGTGGTGGCGGCCGATACGAAACTGCACGTCACCATCGGCCACGGCGACGACGCGCACCAGAGCCTCCCGCTGGCGGCCTACCGCGGTGTCCCCGCCGCGCTAGCCGGGCAGCTGGCCCGGGTCCCCGGCGTAGCCCGCGCGGCCGGCGAATCGGGTTTCCCCGGTGGCGTGGTCCGGCCCGGTGACGTGGACCTGGTCGCGGTGACGGCCGAGCCGGGTGTCCCGGCCGGCGTGCTGGCGGGGCGGATCCGCACCGCCCTGCCCGGCGGCCGGGGCTACACGGTCGCGACCGGCGCGGCCCGCGGCGACGTCGCCGACCTGAACGCCGCCGTCGAGCGGTCGCAGGGCCAGGTCCTGGGCGTAGCGATCATCCCGCCGATCGTGCTGATCTCGCTGTTCGTGCTGGCCGCCACGACCGGGCTGGCGGTGAACCTGCGGCGGCGGCGGTACGCGCTGCTGCGCACGGTCGGCGCCACCCGCGGCCAGGTCCGCCGGGCCATCTGGGCCGAGCTGGCCGGGTGCGGCCTGGCCGGCGGCCTGCTGGGCTGGCTGCCGGGCGCCGCGCTGGGCACGCTGGGCGTGCACGCGCTGGCCGCGCACCAGCTGCTGCCGGCCGCCTCGGCCGCCTGGCAGACCCCGTGGCTGCTGCCCATCGCGGTCGGCGTCAGCGTCATCGTCGCCGTGCTGAGCGGGCAGGTCGCGGCCCGCCGGGCGGCCCGGACCTCACCGGCCCAGGCGCTGCGGGAGACCGCTACTGAACGCAGGTGGCCGCATCCGGTCCGGATCGGTCTGGGCCTGGCCGCGGCGGCCGGGGCCGGCACCCTGGTGGCGTTCACGTTCGGCCAGAAGAGCGCGGCGGGCCAGCTCGCGCTGGCGTTCCCGCTGCTGCTGACCACCATGGTGGCGGTGGCCCTGCTCGGCCCGGTTCTGGTGGCGCTGGCGGCCGGGCTGGCCCGGCCGCTGCGGGCGCTCGGCGGCCCGTCGGCCCGGCTGGCGCTGGCCGCGATCGCGGCGCAGCCGCGCCGCACCGCCTCGGCGGTCATCCCGGTGGCCATGGCGGTCGCCCTGGTCGGCTGCGTCTACTTCGCCGACGCCTCCATCACGCACGCCACCGTCACCCAGGCGGCGAGCACCGTGACGGCCGACCGGGTGATCACCGGCCCCGGCCTCACCGGCGGCGCCCTGCAGCAGTTCCGGGCGCGGCCCGGGGTGCGCGCCGCGGCCGGGGTTTCGCCGCTGACCGTGGCGGCCGCCGACCCGGACCTGGAGCCGGTCAACGGCGAGGCCGTGGCCGGCGGCCCGCTCGGCCAGGTCCTCGACCTGGGCGTCACCGCCGGCCGCCTGGCGGAACTGCGCCCCGGGCAGCTCGCGGTGAGCAAGCTGGAAGCGGACCCGGGCGCCATGGGCGTGCACGTCGGCTCGCGGGTCACCGTGTACCTGCCGGACGGCACGCCGTACCGGGCCACGGTCAGCGCGGTGTACGCCCGCTCGCTGGCCGCGGGTGACTTGCTGATCCCGGCCGCGGTGGCGGCCGGTCACACCGGCACCGCCGCCGGGTTCGGCCAGGTCCTGGTCAGCGGGGGCAGCCCGGCGGACCTGGCCGGGCTGGCGGCCGGCCACCCCGGATGGCAGGTAGCCAGCCGGGCCGCGGCCACCGCCGCGGCCATGCGGAGCGCCGACCAGGACAACTTCGCCAACGACCTGATCCTCGGGGTGGTGGCCGCGCTGGCCGCCGTGGCCCTGGTGAACACGCTGGCCGTGTCCACCCTGGAGCGGCGGCGGGTGCTGCGGCTGCTCGGCCGGGTGGGCGCGACCCGCGGGCAGGCGGCGGCGGTGTTCGGCTGGCAGGCCGCGTTCGTGATCGTCACCGGGCTGGCCGCCGGGACGGCGGCAGGCACGCTGACCCTGTTCGCGGTGACCCGGGCCGCCACCGGGAGCTGGACACCGTACATCCCGCTCGGCCCGGCGGCCGGGCTGGCCGGGGCCGTGATCGCCCTCACCGCCGGGGCCGTCATGATCCCCTTCTGGGCGATGCGCCGCCGCGAGCCGTCCCTGTCCCCGGCGTGAACGCGTCCGGCTCAGCCCGCTACGCGCATCTCGTACCACCGGCCGCCGTTGAGGTCGAGGCCGTTGCCGCTGGCCTGGCCCGGGCCGTCGTCGCCGATGTAGGTGTAGAGGGGATGGCCGTCATAGGTCATCTGGCGGCCGCCGCCCGGCCTGCTGATCGTGCCGAACCGGCCCGGGATGCCCTGGCCGGCCTGGGGACTACCGGTCACCGGCGGCCAGTAGGCAGCACACGACCCGGTGCAGGTCGAAGCGGTCGGGCGGTCCGGCGCAAACCAGTACAGCGTCAGGCCACGGGCGTTGGCCAGCACTTCGACGCCGCGGATCTTCGTGACCTTCAGGGTCGTCCCGGCGGTGGTGACGGCCGGCGACGGCGGCCTGCTGGCGGAGACCTCGGCCACGGCGAGCAGGGCCAGGGCGGCCACCGAGACGGCGCCGACCACGCCGATCACCCGGGACAGCGCGGCCCGCACCTGCTCCACCAGCCGGGCCGTGCGGCTGACCGATCCGTCCGCCGGGGCCGCGGGGCCGGCCGCGATCGCGGCCAGGGCCAGCACGCCGAAGGCGGCCACCTCGATCAGCCCGGCCGCGATCCCGGCCCGGGTGCGGATCTCCCGGAACCCGAACAACCCGGTCAGCACGGCTAGCAGGTAGGCGGCCAGGGTGGACAGCGCGAATCCGGCGCTCCCGGCGGCGGCCAGCCAGCTATGCGTCACCAGCACCGCCACCGCCAGGATGAACGCCACCACGACCTGCACCAGGAACAGCCAGCCGATCACCGGTATGGACCGGTATCCGGTCAGGTACAGGTCCAGGTGGACGCCGCCCGATACGGCCAGCAGCAGCGCCCCCGCGGCCTGCAGCCACAGCTGGGTCCGGCGGCCTGGTTTGTACCGCCGGTGTCTGCCTGTGGCCATCCGCCCTCCCCGTCCCGCGAACACCTTAGACCCTCATCTGCGGCCTTCGCCGGAATCGGTTTCGCCAGCACATTAGTGCGACAGATGACCGAATCTGGGAGGTTCTGCGTGATGCCGGTGGGTCGGACGGGTCCGGTGGTCCGTCAGAACGAGGCGGTCTGGGGAGCGGTGTTGATCATGGCCTGGTCGGTCGCGCCCGCTCCGTTGTTCACCATCGTGACCGGCTGCGCCAGGCCGAAGTTCGCGCAGTTGAGGTTGTCGAAGGAACCTGCCAGCCGGTTCGCCAGGAAGGTGTACAGGCTATCGCCCGCCGTGGGCACCGGCGAGGGCTGGGTCTGGAGCAAGGCCTGGTTGGCCGCGATGAACGGGCCCTGGATGTTGATCAGGTTCTGGCAGAACATCTGCGGGCTGCTGCTCTCCTGGTTCCGGTTGCTGACCGGCGCCTGACCGATCTCGGACCGGTAGAGGTTGGTCTTGGCCAGGTCGATGCTGCCGCCCCGGTCCAGCACCATTCCGTCGTTCTCCGGCACCAGGGCGGCGTTCTTCGGCTCGTTCCTGGCCGCGAACAGTTCGTCCAGCGCCTGGGAGGTGGTCATGGCGCCGTGGTTGCCCAGGTCGGGTGCCTCGAACGAGGCACAGCCGAACGCCGGGTCGAGGAAGTCGTCGATGAGGGCGTTGTCGCTCCCGTTCCTCAGCACCTTGGCGCCCGGCAGGCGCGCCTTGTTGGCCGCGGTGTCCTGCGCGGTCCGGCCGGTGGCCGGGTCGAGCAGGTACGCCGTGGTCACGTTGTCGCTCGGGTCCTGGTCGACCATGTTGAAGTTACGCACCGACGGACACTCGCGGCCGGTTCCGAGCGCGCCGGCGGTCGCCACCATCCGCTTGGACATCCCGGCGGCCGGCACGGTCAGCTTCCCGGCCCGCTCGAGGGCGAAGGCCGCCTTGAAGAAGGCCGGCCCGTTGCAGAACGACACCTGCCCGAAGGGCGAGCCCGGCTCGCCGTCGGTGCACCGGCCCTCCGCCAGTGCGCCCGCCGTCGCGCCCTCCTGGCGCAGCGCCTCGCCGTTGAACCCGATGTCGATCGTGACGATCGCGTGCCTGGGCAGCTTCGGCATCACCGGCTTGACGGCGGGCTTGGTCCCCTTGGTGATGACCAGCGGGTTGTACACCGACAGCTTCCCGGTGGCCGGGTCCAGGATGGTGGCCTGGGCGAACGCCCCGAGCTGCAATGAGTTGATCATCTGGCAGCCGGAGGCGGCGGGCGACGTGCCGGCCGGCCCGGTCAGCAGGAACGGCGTGGCCAGCCCCTTGGCGGTCAGCGGGTGGGCCGGGATCACGATGTTGCAGTCGGTATTGACGGCCGTGGACGTGACGCCCTGCGAGGAGGATGCCGCGGCCTGGTGGACCTTGGCCGGGCTGCCGCCTGAGGAAGCGACGACGACGCCGGCTCCCAGGCCCACAGCCAGCACCGCGGTGACCGGGACGACGACCCGCGCCGTGCGCTTTCTCCCGCGGCGACGTACCGACGGCTGACCGCTGACAAGCATGAATCCACCTCCGCTGGAGGCGTCCCGCTGACGCTCCCGGGCGTCACCATAGGACAGGAAGCAGCGACCCGGTCGGCAGGTAAGGAGTCGGTAAGGACTATCCGGTTCCGGCGTCCGGCCACGCCCGGCCGACGGCGGCTCCTTAACGGATTCTTACGTGCCGAGGTACTTCAGGACGGCCAGGACCCGGCGGTGGTCGGTGCCGGTGGGCGGCAGGTCGAGCTTGATGAAGATGTTCGTGACGTACTTCTCCACCGCGCTCGGGCTCACCTTGAGCTCGGCCACGATGCCGGTGTTGGACTTGCCCTCGGCCATCAGCTGCAGCACCTGCTGCTCGCGCGGGGTGAGCCGGTCCATCGGGTCGTCGCGGCGGCGGACCAGGAGCTGCGCGACCACCTCCGGGTCCAGCGCGGTGCCGCCCCCGGCCACCCGGCGCACCGCGTCCAGGAAATCCCGCACGTGCGCTACCCGGTCCTTGAGCAGGTAGCCGACCGAGCTGGTGGCCTCGGACAGCAGGTCGGTGGCGTAGCTCTCCTCCACGTACTGGGACAGCACCAGCACCGCGACGTCCGGGAACTGGCGGCGGATGACCAGGGCGGCCCGGATGCCCTCGTCGGTGTACGTGGGCGGCATCCGGACGTCGATGACGGCCAGGTCCGGCCGGTGTTCCGACACTGCCCGGAGCAGCTGCCCGGCGTCCGGCACGGCCTCGACGACCTCGAAGCCGCCGTCGGTGAGCATCCGGGTGAGCCCGTCCCGCAGCAGGACCGAGTCTTCGGCGATCACGATTCGCATGGCAGCTCCGCGGTGATGACGGTCGGCCCGCCGAACGGGCTGTCGATGCTCAGCGTGCCATCTACCGCGGCGGCGCGCTGCTCCAGGCCCCGCAGGCCGGTGTGCGACGCGCCGTCGCGGCTCCCCGGGGCAGCCCCGCCGCGCCCGTTGTCGGTGACGGTGATGCGGAGCACGTCCCGGGTCCGCGCGACGGCCACCTCGGCCTGGGTCGCCTGGGCGTGCTTGGCCACGTTGGCGAGTGATTCGGAGACGATGAAGTAGGCCACCGCCTCGACCGCCGCCGACGCCGGCCGCGGCACGTCCACCTGCAGCTTGACCGGCAGCGGGGCGCGGGCCGCCAGCCCGGACAGCGCCGCGACCAGGCCCCGGTCGCTGAGCACGGCCGGGTGCAGGCCCCGGATGAACTGACGGAGCTCGGTCAGGGCCAGCACGGACTCGTCGTGCGCGGCGGCCAGGGCCTGGCGGACGGGTTCGGATTCGCCGTCGAGGCGCTCCCGGGCCATGCCGAGGTTCATCGCCAGCGAGACCAGCCGCTGCTGCGCGCCGTCATGCAGGTCACGCTCGATCCGGCGGCGTTCGGCGTCGGCCGCGTCGACCAGGTCGGCGCGGCTGCGGGCCAGCGACTCGACCCGCTGCGTCAGCGCCTCGCGCGGCCCGGGCCCGAGCAGCTTGCGGGCCAGGCCCTCGTCGGCCCGCGTGAACCGGCGGGCCAGCGGCGGCGCGACCGGGAACAGGACCACCAGCAGCCCGCCGGCGGCCCCGGTCACGATGGCGAGCAGGTGATAGCCGAGCTGGCGCCAGGTCGTGGCGACGAGCCACGGCCCGGCCGGCCACGGCGCGCGCCCGGAGGTCCGGGTGGCGGCCGGGATGTCCGCCCCGAGCGTCGCCCGGATCCTCGCCCGCTGGAGCAGGGTCAGCCCCTGTACCACCCACGGCAGCAGCACCAGCACCAGCACGGCCACCGTGGCGTAGATCGCGGCGTGCTCCCAGCCGCCCGGCCCTCGCGCCAGGCTGAAGACCGCCGCCCCCCAGATCACGACGAACGCGCCGAGCAGGATGCCGCCGGCCAGCCCGGCCAGCAGGCCGGCCCCAGCGTTCTTGGTTGCGCCCCAGGTCATGGAAGCCACCGTACAAAGGCTCGCGTCCCGGCCACTATGGGGCGTCCCTGCCCAACGGGTGGGGTTTTCCCCAGTCAGCATCGGCTGAGCGCCCCAATTACGGGGCGCGCCGCGGGCGGCAGTGTGATGGACATGATCGAGATACACGCACTGACCAAGCGCTACGGATCCACCACCGCCGTCACCGACCTGACGTTCACCGTCCAGCCGGGCACGGTCACCGGGTTCCTCGGGCCGAACGGTGCCGGGAAGTCCACCACCATGCGGATGATCCTGGGCCTGGACCAGCCGACCAGCGGCACGATCCTGGTCAACGGCCGCCCGCCCCGCGCCCACGCCGCGCCGCTGCACGAGGTCGGCGGCATGATCGACCCGCGGGCGGTGCACCCGTCCCGGCACGCTTACCACCACCTGCTGGCGCTCGCCCAGACCTCCGGCATCCGCCGGTCCCGGGTCGATGAGGTCATCGACGCGGTCGGGCTGCGCTCGGTGGCGAACCGGCCGGCGGGCAAGTTCTCCCTCGGCATGGCCCAGCGGCTCGGCATCGCCGCCGCGCTGCTCGGCGACCCGGCCACCGTGGTCCTCGACGAGCCGGTGAACGGCCTGGACGTCGAGGGCATCCGCTGGATTCGCGGGATGCTGCGCGAGCTGGCCGATCAGGGCAAGACGGTCTTCGTCTCCTCGCACCTGATGAGCGAGATCGCCCAGACCGCCAGCCACCTGATCGTCATCGGCAAGGGGCGCCTGATCGCGGACACCGGCGTGGCCGAGTTCATCGCCTCGGCCGCCCCCGCCGCCGTGCGGGTCCGCAGCTCGGACCAGCCCGCGCTGGCCCGGCTGCTCCGCGCGCCCGACGTCACCGTCATCGGCCAGGACGACGGCGCGCTGGCGGTGACCGGCCTGACCGCCGCGCAGATCGGCGCGTCGGCGGCCGCGGCCGGGATCACCGTGCTCGAGCTCGCCGCCGAGCAGGCGTCGCTGGAAGACGCCTTCGTCGACCTGACCAAGGACGCGGTCGAGTACCGCGCCGCTCGCCCTGCCCTTTAGTCCTCGAAGGAGAAGATCCGATGACCACCATCGCCACCACCGCTGCCCTGCCCCCCTACACCCGGACGCAGCGGGTCACCCAGGCCCGCGTGATCAAGGCCGAATGGACCAAGCTGCGCACTCAGCCCGCCGCGCTGTGGTCACTGCTGTCCGCGGTCATCCTCGTCATCGGGTTCGGCGTGCTGTACAGCCTGCTGCGGGAGGCACGGCCGCCGCAGGGCGCCGCCGCCACCGCCTCGTTCGACCCGGTCTCGGTCAGCCAGTCCGGGGTCCAGCTCGCGCAGATCGCCGTCGGGGTGCTCGGCGTGCTGCTGATCACCAGCGAGTACGCCACCGGCATGATCCGGACGACGCTGGCGGCCGTGCCGAAGCGGCTGCCCGCCCTGTGGGGCAAGGCGATCATGCTGACCGCGGCCATTCTCGCGATCGGCCTGCCCGCCTCGTTCATCACCTTCAGCGCCGGGCAGTCGATCCTGGGCAGGCAGCACCTGTCCACCACGCTCGGCGCGCCCGGCGTGACCCAGGCGGTGATCGGCTCCGCGCTGTACCTGGCCGTGGCCGGGCTGCTCGGCCTGGCCCTCGGCACCCTGCTGCGCAGCACCGCGGCCGGGATCTCGGCCCTGTTCGGCGTGACGTTCGCCCTCCCGATCGTGGCCGGCTTCCTGCCCGGCAGCCTGTCCGACCAGGTGAACAAGTTCCTGCCCAGCACGGCGGGCCAGGCGATCACCGCGGTCCACCCGGACCCGGCGACGTCCCTGTCCCCCTGGACCGGCTTCGGCGTCTTCGCCGCCTACGCCGCCGTCCTGCTCGCCGTGGCCGCCGTCCGGATGCGCCGCGGGGATGCGTAGCCCGCACCCTTCCGGCCCCCGACGGCCCCGAGCCCCTCGCGAGAGGGACCGGGGCCGTCGGCCTGCGTGCGCCATTTACGGAGCGGTGAACCCCAGGGTCAGGTCGACCGCGTGCGCGGCGAGGCTGTGGCCGGGCGGGAGCGGCGGGCCGCAGGACGCGCTGCCGATGCCGTGATGCACGGCATCCAGGTGCACATAAGTCCGGCCGTCGGGAACCAGGTCGGGGGTGTGCCTGGCCGCGGTGAGCAGCTCAGGGGACCAGGGCCGGACGGTGAAGTCGACGTGCGGGTAGCCGGTCACGGCCAGGCTCTGGCCGGACGGCCCGGACAGCGACAGGCGGCGCGCGTGCATCCGGTTGCCGTTCTCCTGCGGCCTGACGTAGGGGGTGGTGAGGGCGCCGACGGGCAGGCTGAACCGCCCGACCCGGGTGGCCAGGTGCGTGTCCCGGTAGGCCTCGCCCGGGCCGCGGCCGAACCAGGTCACCTCCTCGACGGCCGCGTCGAGGACCAGCCGCAGCCCGATCTTCGGCACCGGGCCGGGCCAGCTGCCGTCCGGCGTGACCTGGATGAACAGCATGCCGTCGGCGGTCCAGGTGAGGGCGGCCAGGAAGCCGAAGTCGGCTCCGGCGGGCGCGATCCGCTGCCGCAGCAACAGCCCGTCCTCACCGCACCGGACCGCGAGGGTCTTGCGGGTCAGGCGGTCTAGGCCCGCCCGGCGCCACGCCCGGGCCGCCGCCGGGGCGTCATTGTCGGTCGGGGCGCGCCAGAAGTCCAGCGCCGCCGCGTGCACCGGGTACGGGCCCAGGCGGCGCAGTGCGCCGGTGGCGGCGTCGAGGACCGCGCCGCCCAGCGTGATCTGCCCGGTCCTGGCCGCCGTCATGGACCTGGCCCCGATATGCAGCCCGGGCGGCGGCCGGAGCTCCGGCTCGGGGGCCAGCGGAGCCAGCCGGGCCTGCGCGAACGCGATCTCGTGGCTGGCCGGCGCCCACGCGGTGCCCGCCGCCAGCGTGACCGTGACGGTCAGCCACCGTTCGTCCTCGGGCTCGGTGCTGATGGCGTAGTCCAGCGCCGGGGGAAAGGTAACCGAGAAGGTGTCCCCGGCCGGGACGGCGGGTACCTCCAGCTCTCCCTCCGCGACCAGGACCCCGCCGTCCTCGACCCGCCAGCCGAACCGGTACGCCCCGGTACCGACGGTGTGGTGCCGGTTCCGCACCACGACGGCCTGGGCATCCGGGTCGATCTCGATTTTGACCGGCGCGAATACCGCCTTGGCCTCACCCAGCCCGGGTGACGGGGTGCGGTCGGGGAAGACCAGGCCGTCGATGACGAAGTTGCCGTCGTGCACGACCTCACCGAAGTCACCGCCGTAGCCGAAGTACGGCTCCCCCGCCGCCGTGACCTGAGCGATCCCGTGGTCGATCCACTCCCAGATGAAACCGCCGTGCAGCCGCGGATGCCGGTCGAAGATCTCGGCGTAGTCAGCCAGGCCCCCCGGGCCGTTGCCCATGGCGTGCCCGTACTCGCACAGCATCATCGGCAGCGCGCGGCGGCGCGCGTCGTGCCCGGCGTCCGCGGTGACGGGCTCCTGCCGCCGGCCGATCGCGTCCAGATCGCCGTACCCGGTGTACATCTGGCTGACGACGTCGGTATAGAAAGCGTCGGGTTCGCCCTCGTAGTGGATCAGGCGGTCCGGGTCGCGGCCGCGGGCCCATTCGGCCATCCGCTCCAGGTTGCCACCGGTCCCGGCCTCGTTGCCGAGCGACCACATGATGACGCAGGGGTGGTTCTTGTCCCGCTCGACCGTGCGCTGGATGCGGTCCAGATAGGCGGGCAGCCAGCGGGGATCCCCGCTGGGGTTGCCGCGCCAGCCGTTGAGCCCGAAGCCGTGGGTCTCCAGGTCGCACTCGTCGATCACCAGCAGCCCGTACTCGTCGCACAGACCCAGGAATCGGGAATCTGGCGGGTAGTGGCTGGTCCGCACCGCATTGACGTTGTGCTGCTTCATCAGGACGACGTCCGCCCGCATGGTGGCCTCGTCCAGGCTGCGGCCCGTCTCGGGATGCCACTCGTGCCGGTTCACGCCGCGGAACCGCACCGTGCGGCCGTTGAGCCGGATCCGGCCGTCCCGCACCTCGATACGGCGGAACCCGACCCGGAAGGCGATCTCCCCGCCCGGGCCGGCCAGGGCCGCGTCGTACAGCCGGGGCTGCTCGTCGGACCACGGCTCGGCGGCCGGGAGCTGATGGTCGGTGCCGGCCGCGGCGGCGGAAAGGCCCAGCTCCGGTACCGACACGGTAGCCGGCCCGTCAGTGTCCACCCGCAGGGTGCCGGTGCCGGCGGCCGCGTCGTAGTCGGCGTGGACGAAGAAGTCCCGGATCGCGCCGGGCCGCTCGTTGATGAGGGTCACGCTCCGGAAGATGCCGGACAGCCACCACATGTCCTGGTCCTCGAGGTAGGACCCGGCCGACCACTGGTGCACGCGCACCGCGATCACGTTGCCGCCGGGCCGGACGAGGTTCGTGACGTCGAACTCGCGGATCAGCCGGCTGCCCTTGCTGTGACCGACGGCGGCCCCGTTGACGAACACGGCGAAGCACGAGTCCACCCCGTCGAAGCGGATCACCGCCGACCCGCCGAAGTCCCACTCCGGGGGCAGCGTGAAGCGCCGCCGGTACTCACCCGAAGGATTGTCGTCGGGCACCCGCGGCGGGTCGACCGGGAACGGGTAGACCACGTTGGTGTAGGCGGGCGCCCCGTAGCGCGGCGCCCCGTCCGCTGGCGACCGGGGCAGCCCCGCCAGCTGCCACATCGACGGCACCACCAGTTCATCGAAGCCGCTGTCGTCGAAATCTGGTGCCTCGAAGCCCGGGGTCAGGCCGGCCAGGCCGGGGCAGTACCGGAATTTCCAGGTCCCGTCGAGGCTGACCCGGACACCCCCGCCGGCCTGCGACGCGCGCGCCGGGGCGTAGCCGTACCCGGGATCGAACGACTCGACGTACCCTGGGTCGTCCGCGGACATCGGGTCGCTCATGCCGGCCGCCTTCCTTCTGCATTTGTTGGCATTTGCCCGTACCAAGGGTGCGTTATCCTGCACTCCTGAGGCTCCCACGTGGCTCAGCAGCCCGGCGGACCGACAAAGGGGCTGAGCGCATGAGCAGCGGCCAGGCGAGGCTGACCTTCCCCGGCGACGGCGAGATGGCCCGCCGGATGCGCGAGTACCCGTGGGCGGACTCGCCCCTCGGGGAGCCCGGGAACTGGCCGTCCAGCCTCCGCACCGCCATCCGCATCTGCCTCACCTCCCGCTTCCCCATGATCGTCTGGTGGGGCCCGGAACTGCGTTTCCTCTACAACGATGCGTACCTGCCGCTGCTCGGCAACAAGCACCCCGCGCTCGGCCAGCCCGGCGATCAGGTCTGGCGGGAGATCTGGCCCACGATCGGCCCGATGCTCGATGGCGTGCTGCAGACCGGGGAGGCCACCTGGTCCGAGGACCTGCTGCTGCCGATGGCCAGGCACGGCTACTGGGAAGAGACCTACTGGACCTACTCTTACAGCCCGCTGCATGACGACGACGGGGTCGTGCGCGGCGTGTTCACTGCGGTCAAGGAGACCACCGAGGAGGTGGTCGGCCGCCGCCGGCTCGCCGCGCTGCAGGAGCTGGGCGCCCAGGCCGGGCAGGCACAAAGCGTGACTGAGGCGTGCACCCTCGTCGTTCGGGCTATCGGGCGGGCGCCGGAGGTGGTGCCGTACGCGGCCATTTACCTGCGCGGGCCTTCGGGTGCCCCGGTCCTGGCCGCCACCAGCGCCCCGGACGCCGGCCCGCTCCCGGCCGGGCCCGGCGGCTGGCCCGCGGACGAGGTACTGCGCAGCGGCCGGCCGGTCACGCTGACCGACGTCATCGACCGGTTCGGGGAGCTTCCGTCCGGCAGCTGGCAGACTCCCCCGGCCGAGGCCATGGTGCTGCCGCTGACCAGAGGGGGCACCGGCGGGCCGGCCGGCGCGATCGTGCTGGCCGCCAGCGCCGGCCAGAAGCTGAATGCGGCGTACTCCTCCTTCCTGGGCCTGGTCGCCCAGCAGACTGCGGGCCTGGTCAGCGGCGCGGTCGCGTACCAGGCGCAGCTGCGCCGGGCCGAGGAGCTGGCCGAGCTCGACCGGGCCAAGACGACGTTCTTCGCCAACGTCAGCCACGAGTTCCGCACCCCGCTCACCTTGATCATGGGGCCGGTGGAGGAGCTGCGGGCCAGGATCGACCCGGCCGACACCGCCGCCGCCGGGGAACTCGACGTGATCTACCGCAACGGCGTGCGGCTCGGCAAGCTGGTGAACACCCTGCTCGACTTCTCCCGGCTCGAGGCCGGCCGGATGCAGGCCAGCTTCGAGCCGCTCGACCTCGGCGCCTTCACCACCGAGCTGGCCAGCGTCTTCGAATCGGCCTTCGCGCGGGCCGGCATCGGCTACGAGGTGGACTGCCCGCCGCTGAGCGCCCCCGTCTACGTGGACCGCGAGATGTGGGAGAAGGTCGTCTTCAACCTGCTGAGCAACGCGCTGAAGTTCACCTTCTCCGGCACGGTAGGGGTGCGGCTCGGCGAGGAAGACGGGCACGCGGTGCTCCGCGTGGCGGACACCGGCACCGGGATCCCCGCGGCGGAGCTCCCCCGCCTGTTCGACCGGTTCCACCGGATCGAGAACATGCCATCCCGGTCCAACGAGGGCAGCGGCATCGGGCTGGCCCTGGTCCGCGAGCTGGTCGGGCTGCACGGCGGTACGATCGCCGCGTCCAGCACCGGGCAAGCCGACCCCGAACAAACCAGCACCGGGCAAGCCGGCACCGAACGAGCCGGCACCGAACGAGCCGGCACCACCTTCACTATCGAGCTCCCGTTCGGTCGCGAGCATCTGGCGGACGACAACGTGGCCGCCCCGGGCGGGCCGCGGGCCGTCGCCGCGGCGGCCAATCCGTTCCTGCTCGAGGCGATGCGCTGGCTGCCCGCCGACCCGGCGGTCACCGAGCCATCCGCGGCGCTGGCGGTGACGGCCGTAGCCGCCGGAAACGGGGCGCGTGACGCCGACGGCAAGGCCGCCCCGGTCCGGGTGCTGCTCGCGGACGACAACGCGGACATGCGCGAGTATCTGCAGCGGCTGCTCGAGCCGGCCTACCAGGTCACCGCCGTTACCGACGGGCAGGCCGCGCTCGAGGCAGCCCGGGCCAGCCCGCCCGACATCGTCATCAGCGACGTGATGATGCCCCGCCTCGGCGGCCTGCAGCTGGTCGCGGCGCTGCGCGCGGAGCTGCGCACCGCCGAGGTGCCGGTGCTGCTGCTGTCCGCGCGGGCCGGGCAGGAGGCCGCGATCGAGGGCCTGGAGGCCGGCGCGGACGACTACCTGGTCAAGCCCTTCGCCGCGGCCGAGCTGCTGGCCCGGGTCCGGGCCAACGTGGAGCTCGCCCGGCTGCGCACCCACCACGCGCGCTGGCGCGCGGCCCTGCTCGACTCGCTGCACGAGGCCTTCTACCTGGTCGACGAGGACGGCGCCGTCGTCGAGATCAACGCCGGCTTCACCGACCTGCTCGGCTTCGGTCCCGAAGGGCTGCCCTACCCGCCGCAGCGGCCGTGGTGGCCCGACGAGCAGGCCGATCCGGAAGGGCACCAGCTGGCCAGCGAGGCCCTCGGGCGGCTGATGGCGAACAGCACGGGCGGCTTCACCGTCCCGCTCCGCCACCGCGACGGGCACCGGGTCTGGGTGACGGGCAGCTTCAACGAGGTCACGGACCCGGAGAACGGCCGCCGCATGGTGGTCGGCACCTTCCGCGACATCACCACCGAGCACTACGCCGTGCAGCGGGAGGCGGCGCTGGGCGCGATGAGCCTCGTGGTGTCCCGCGCCGGGAGCGCCGCCCAGGTGATGCGGGAGGCGCTGGACGAGCTGGCCCGGCTGTGGCGGTCCCCCGAGGTCACCGCCGTCACCTGGACCGGGACCGATCCGGCGACGGTGACGTCGACCGGCTCCGCCCGCAGCTGGGACGCGCTGCCCGCCGGGCTCCGCGACACGCTGGCCGGGCTGCAGAACCAGCCCGTGCTGACCTCGGTGGCCAGCCGCACGGCCAGCCCGCCGGGCGTCGGCATCCGGCTCGAGCACCCGGCGGGCGCCCTCGGGATCTGGATCGAGCTCGGCCCGGGCCGGGTGCTCACCGCCGAGGACCGTACCCTGCTCAGCCTGGTCGGCGGCTACCTCGGCCAGGCGCTGAACCGTGCCTACCTGGCCGACCAGCAGCGCGAGACGGCGCTGGCCCTGCAGCGCGCGATCCTCGGGCCGTCCCGGCTGCCGACCGGATTCGGCGTCCGCTACGAGCCGGCCAGCCGCCCGCTCGAGGTCGGCGGCGACTGGTACGACATCGTCGAGCTGCCGGACGGGCGGATCGGCATCATGGTCGGCGACTGCGTCGGGCACGACCTCGGCGCGGCCACCGTGATGGGCCAGCTGCGCAGCGCCTGCCGCGCGCTGCTGCTCCAGGACGCCAGCGCGGGAGCGGCCCTGATGGCCATGGACCGGTTCGCGTCGTCCGTGCCGGGCGGCGAGTGCGCCACCGTATTCTGCGGAATCCTCGACCCGGCGACCGGGGAACTCCGCTACTCCAGCGCCGGCCACCCGCCGGGCATCGTGGTCCATCCCGACGGCCGCACGGACCTGCTCGAGGGCGCCCGCGCGCTGCCGCTGGCGATCCGCGCCGAGGCGGGCCGCACCGAGGCCAGCTACGTCCTGCCGCCTCGCTCGACGCTGCTGCTCTACACCGACGGGCTGGTCGAGCGGCGGGGACGGCCGATCACCGAGGGCATCGCCGCGGCGGCCGCGGCGGTACGGGAGGCCGACGAGGTCCGGCTGGAAGATCTCGCCGAGCAGCTCATGACGGGACTCGCGCCCGCCGATGGGTACGAAGACGACGTGGCCCTCGTGATCTATCACCATCCCGCGCCGCTCGACCTGTCGTTCTCGGCCGAGTCGGACCAGCTCGCCTCGGTCCGGGCGCAGCTGCGCGGCTGGCTGCGCAGTAGCGGCGTGGGCGCCCGGATAGCCCAGGACGTCCTGGTCGCGGCGGGCGAGGCCATCGCCAACGCGATCGAGCACGGCCATCGTCATCACCCGGCCGAGCAGGTCCGGCTGCGCGCGGTCTCGACCGCGAATCAGCTGCGCGTCACCGTCACCGACCGCGGCCGCTGGCGGGCCACGCCGCCGGGGGACCGCAGCCTGCGCGGGCACGGCATCGCGCTGATGCGGGCCCTGATGCAGCAGGTCACCATCGAGCCAGGCCCCGCTGGCACCACTGTCGACTTGTACATGGGGATCGGTCATGGCCACCTCGCTTGAGCTCTCCACCCGCCGCGACCCGGACGGGACCCCGGTGGTGACCGCGGTGGGCGAGATCGACATGAGCAACGCGGACACTTTCCTCGACGCGCTCGGCCAGGCCGCCGCGGAGGCCGCCGCGGGGAGCGGCCGCCTCGTCGTCGACCTGACCCGGGTGGAGTACCTGGACAGCGCCGGGGTGCACGCCCTGTTCACGTACACGCCGGGCCTGGAGCTGATCGCCAGCCCGCTGCTCGCCCCGGTCCTGGCCATCTCCGGCCTGTCCGACGTCGCCTCGGTCCGCGACCCCCGGGCCTGACCGCTCCTTCGCCCCTACACCGTCAGTTCGGTGGTTATCCGCCCGATCAGCGCGGCCGCGGCACTGGCCGCCGTCTCCGGCAGCCGCGAGTACCCGCAGATCAGCCCGGATCGGCGGGGCCCGCGGGATCGCGTGGCACCGGCGCAGAACGCGGAAAGCGGCAGGCAGGCCAGCCCGGCTTCGGCTAGGCGGCCCACCGCGGCCACGTCGTCCAGCGCGTCGTCGAAGAGCAGGGTCAGGTGCAGCCCGGCTTCGATCCCGAGGGCCCGGGCGGCCGGGATGTGCTCGCGGCAGGCGGCGACGAACCGTCCCTGCCGCGCCCGGTAGGTCCGCATGGCCCGGGAGTGGTGACGGGTCAGCGCACCGGACGCGATGAAGCTGGCCAGGAAGGCCGCTGACACCTGGCTGACCTCCTCGCCGGAGGCGTCCAGGTAGGCCGTCATCGGGGCGCGGAACCGGGCGGGCAGCACCGTCCACGACACGCGCAGCCCGCGGGACAAGATCTTCGAGCTGGTGCCGAGGTAGACCACGTGCCGGGCGGCCGCGGGCATGGCCCGCAGCGGGGTCAGCGGCGGCACGTCGTACCGGAACTCGCCGTCGTAGTCGTCCTCCAGCACCAGGGCGTCGCCGGCCGCCGCCCACTCCAGCAGCGCGGCCCGGCGGTGCACTGGCATCCGGCCTCCGAGCGGGAACTGGTGGGCGGGCGTGACGTAGCCGGCCCGGTCGCTCCCGCGCAGGTCCTGGGCCCGGATGCCGTCGTCGTCAACCGGAACGGGCCTGATGGTGGCGCCGGCTTCCGCCAGCGCGAGCCGGGCCTTGGCGTAGCCGGGATCCTCGAACGCGACCGGCTGGCCGGCCAGCCCGCAGGTGACGGCGACCGCCCGGAGCGCGGAGCTGACGCTCGGGAACAAGAAGATGTCCGCCGGGTCGACGGCCAGCCCGCGGAAGCGGCGCAGGTGGCCGCCGAGCTCCTCGCGCAGGTCGGGGGCCTGCCGGGTGGGCGAGGCGGCCAGCCGCATGGCTCGTGCCCAGTCCCGTTCGGCGATCAGCCCCGGATCGGCCAGCCCGGGCCGCAGGTCATAGACGATCCGGCCGTCCCCCTCCAGATCCAGCCGGACAGACGGCGCCAGCGCCGTCCTAGACGCCCGAGCCCGGGCCGCGTCTAGCGTCCCGGCCCCGGACACTCCGTCGTTGAGAACTCGTTCCCCGGGCGCTCCTGCTCCAGGCGGTCCGTCCCTGAGTGCCCCGTCGTTGAGTGCCCCGTCGCTGGGCGCCCCGTCGTTGAGTGCCCCGGCCCGGGGCGTTCCGAACGCGCCGGCCTGCGCGGCCGCGGCCGCGCCGTGCTCCACGTAGGTGGCCCCGCCCGGCCGGGCGACCAGGAACCCGGCCGCGGTGAGCTCCTCGTAGGCGCCCACAACCGCCGTCCGGGCCAGCCCGAACGTGGCCGCCAGCGTTCGGGTGGACGGCAGCCGGTCACCGTCGTGCAGCTGCCCCGACGCGATCGCCTCGACCAGTGCCCGCGCCACCTGACTGGCCCGCGGACCGGTCCGCTCGGACAGGTCCAGCTCGAAGCCGACCGGCGCCGCCGTCCGCATCACGCACCCCCTGCCAATGCGGTCCTGTATCAGGTCAGTTTTCCGGCCTGACAGTGCTACCAGTATGCCGCGTGAGGCTCGCCACCCCTACGCTGACGCCAGGACGGTAACCCCATCCGCCCCTAGGATCACACCATCAACGCATTCCGGCGATTCGAACATGATCACGAAAGATTGACTACGGCTAGCCGTATCTAAGTCTTCGTGATCATGCAAATATCCCGGCGACGCGTGATGGATGGGGTTCTAGGGGTTAGCGGGTTTGTCAGGCCGCCGACGCCGCCTGACGCAGGAGCGTCATGTGCAGAAGAGTTCCACGGCTGGCGATCCTGATCTGTACAGCAGCGAGAACCGCAGACAAAGGCGGGGACTCAGCCGATGGCCCAGCCGCCGTCGACGAGGAGCTCGCTGCCGGTGGCGTAGCCGGACAGGTCGGAGGCGAAGTAGACGACCGCGGGCGAGATCTCCTCCGGCTCGGCGATCCGCGGTACGGCCAGCCGGTCCTTGCCGCGCTCGACGAACGCCTCCTCGGTGAGCCCGTCCCCCGTCAGCAGGGGCGTGGCGACGGCGCCGGGGTGGATGGAGTTCACCCGGATGTTGTACTGGCCGAGTTCGGCCGCCGCGGCCTTGGTCAGGCCGCGCACGGCCCACTTGCTGGTGACGTAGGCGAGCGCGTTCGGGGTGCCGAGCATGCCGGCGTTGCTCGAGACGTTGACGACCGAACCTCCGCCCGCTCCCCGCATCGAGTCCAGCACCGCCCGCAGGCCGAGCCAGGCCCCCTTCACGTTGACGTTCATGATCAGGTCCCAGTCGGCCGGGGACGCCGCCTCGATCGTGTCGCGGATGAGGATCCCGGCGTTGTTGACGAGCACCCGCACCGGGCCGAACGCCGCTACCGCCGTCTCGACGGCGGCCGCCCACTCGGACTCGGAGGTCACGTCGAGGTGCATGTACCGCGCCGCGTCGCCGATTTCGCCCGCCACCTGTTCGCCGAGGTCGTCGAGCACGTCGGTGAGGACCACCCGCGCCCCCTCGGCCGCCAGCGCCCGCGCGTGCGCCGCGCCCTGGCCCCGGGCAGCGCCGGTGACGATGACACAGCGCCCGGCCAGACCGGTATCCCGTGCGCCGCTCACCATCCAGCCCTCCCGGCAACGCGGCTAATGCATACAAACCGTCTGCCATAGCGCCTGAGATTCACGAAATACGCCTACTTCTTCTCTCAAGGCTCATCATTGCATACAATCGAGACCGTGGAGGTGCCTACTTGACTGAGGTCGGAGCGGGGACAGCAGACGTGCCGGAGGCAGCGGACGCGAAGACCGGGGGCGTGGCGGCCACGCAGGAGGCGCCGTGCACACCGGGCGCGGCGGGGCCGCTGGCCGGGGTTCGCGTCATCGAGTGCGGTTCGCTGATCGCCGGCCCCTTCTGCGGCCAGCTGCTCGGCGACTTCGGCGCCGAGGTGATCAAGGTGGAGGACCCGGCCGCCGGGGACCCGATGCGGAAATGGGGGCCGCGGCAGGTCGACGGCCTGTCCCTGCACTGGCCGATCATCGCCCGCAACAAGAAGTCGGTGACCGCCGACCTCCGCCAGGCCGACGGGCAGCGGCTGCTGCGCGAGCTGGCCGGGGTCAGCGACATCGTGATCGAGAACTTCCGGCCGGGCACGCTCGAGCGCTGGGGCCTGGGCTACGACGCGCTGGCCGCCGTCAACCCGCGGCTGATCCTGGTCCGCGTCAGCGGCTACGGCCAGAGCGGGCCGTACGCGCTGCGGGCCGGCTTCGGGTCGGTCGGCGAGGCCATGGGCGGCATCAGGTACGTGACCGGCGAGCCCGACCGGGCCCCGTCCCGGACCGGCATCTCGCTCGGCGACTCGCTGGCCGCGACCTTCGCGGCGGTGGGGGCGATCCTGGCGCTGTACGCCCGGGACCGGACGGGACGCGGGCAGGTAGTGGACTCCGCCATCTACGAGGCGGTGCTCGCCCTGATGGAGTCGGTGCTGCCCGAGTGGGAACTGGCCGGCTACCAGCGCGAGCGGACCGGCTCGGTGCTGCCCGGCGTGTCCCCGTCGAACGTGTACCCGGCCGCCGACGGCAGCGGGGTGCTGATCGGGGCGAACCGGGACACCGTGTTCGCCCGGCTGGCGATCGCGATGGACCGCCCGGACCTGGCCGCCGACCCCCGCTATGCGACCCACGCGGCCCGCGGCGAGCGGCAGGCCGAGGTGGACCAGCTGATCTCGGACTGGACGTCGACGCTGGACACCGAGCCGCTGCTCGCGCTGCTGGCCGAGGCGGGCGTGCCGGCCAGCCGGATCTACCAGAGCAAGGACATGTTCGACGACCCGCACTTCCGGGCGCGGGAGGCTATCGTCCGCCTGACCCACGACAAGCTGGGGCCGTTCCCGGTCCAGGCCGTGGTCCCCCGGCTGTCCGGCACGCCGGGCTCCGTGCGCAGCCTCGGCCCCGAGCTCGGCCAGCACAACGAGGAGATCTACGGCGGCCTGCTCGGCCTCACCCCCGCCCGCCTCGCCGCCCTCCGCACCCAGGGCGTCGTCTAACCGGAAGCGACCGGACTCGGTGTGCCCCTGGGTACCTTCTTGCGTGCCCTGTGCGCCACCGACCGGGGCTAGGGAGGCGGCGGCCAGTGAGGGCGGGGGCTAGCGAGGCGGGGCGGCGGGGCGGCGGGGGCCGAGGGTGATCACGTCCAGCTGGCCGGCCGCGTACTGCGAGCGGAGCAGGCGCTTGTCGTATTTGCCGACGCTGGTGCGCGGGATCGCGGCCGCGAACACCCAGCGCTCCGGCAGCCACCAGCGGGCGACCCGGCCGTCGAGCCAGTCCCGCAGGTCCTCCCCGGTAACGGCAGAACCAGGCGCCAGGGACACCACCACGCAGGGCCGTTCGCCCCAGCGCTCGTCCGGGACGCCGATCACGGCCGCCTCGAGGACCCCGGGGTGCGCCGCGACCTCGGCCTCCAGCCCGATCGAGGAGATCCACTCGCCGCCGGACTTGACCGCGTCCTTGGCCCGGTCGGTCAGCCGGACGTAGCCGTCCGGGTCGAGGGTCCCGATGTCGCCGGTGCGGAGCCAGCCGTCACCGAACTTGCCCGGGTCCGCCTCGGACAGGTAGCTGGCCGCGATCCACGGGCCGCGCAGCTCCAGCTCGCCGATGCTGCGGCCGTCGTGCGGCACCGGCGCGCCGGTCTCCGGGTGGACCAGCCGCAGCTCCACCCCGGCCAGCACCCGGCCCTGGCTCAGCGCGTCCGCCAGGGCCGCCTCGCCCACCTGACCGCGGCGCGGCCGGGCCAGCGTGACCAGCGGCGACGTCTCGGTCATGCCCCAGCCCTGGGTCAGCGGGATGTCGTACTCGTCGCGGAACGCCTGCATCAGCGACCGGGGCGTGGCCGAGCCGCCGACCACGATGCGGGTGATCGAGGAGACGTCCGCGTCCGGGTGCTCGCGCAGGTAGCGCAGCACGTCGATCCAGATCGTGGGCACGCCGTTGACGAACGTGGGCCGTTCGGTCTCCATCAGCGGCACCAGCTGGTCTGGCTTGAGGAACCGGTGCGGCAGGATCAGGTCGCCGCCGCACCAGAAGATGGCGTGCGGGTAGCCCCAGGCGTTGGCGTGGAACATCGGGACCACGATCAGGCCGCGGTCGGCCGAGCTGAGCGCGACGGCGTTCGCCGTGCACAGCGACAGCGAGTGCAGGTAGATCGACCGGTGGCTGTAGGCGACGCCCTTCGGGACCCCGGTGGTGCCGGAGGTGAAGCAGATCGCGGCGGCGGTCCGCTCGTCCAGGTCGGGCCAGGCGAACTCGCCCGGCTGGGACCGGACCAGGTCGTCGTGGCGGTGGACGGCGACGCCGTCGACCTCGTCGTAGTCCGGCGCGGGCCGGCCGCGGACGATGACGGCGCGGACGGTCGGCATCCGGCCCAGGGCCGGGGCCAGGGCCGGGAGCAGGTCGGCGTCGGCCAGCAGCACCCGGTCCTGGGCCAGGTTGACGGTCTGCACCAGCTCGTCGGTGAACAGCCGGATGTTGGCGGTGTGCAGGACGGCGCCCATGGCCGGCACGGCCAGGTACGCCTCCAGGTGCTCGCGGTTGTTCCACAGGTAGGTGCCGACGCGGTCGTCGCCGTCGATGCCGAGGGAGCGCAGCGCGTGCGCCAGCTGCGCGGCGCCGGCCGCGATCTCCCCGTAGGAGACCCGGCTGACGGTCCGTTCGTCCTCCGCCGTCACGACCTCCCGCTCGCCGTGCCAGGCAGCGCCGTGCCGCAGGATCGAGGTCACGGTGAGCGGTAGGTCGTCGCCCATGGTGCTCTTCATGACGCCTCTCCAAGCCTCAGCCGCGCCGGGGCGCGATCCAGTCCGCGATCGCGGACGCCACCTCGTCACGCCCGTCGGGCCGGTCGCGGAAGTAGTGCTCGCCCTTGATGTCGAGCCGGGTCTTGTCCGGCGCCGCGATCTGCGCGTAGATGGTGTCCGCGTCGCTGGGGAAGACGCCGGAGTCGGCGGTGGCCTGGATGACCAGGGCGGGGACCCTCAGCTGGGACAGGTGCAGCTCGCTGCGGGCCTGCGAGGTCTCCAGGCTCCACATCGAGAGCCAGCTGCGCAGGGTGTTGACGGCGCCGACGCCGGTGACGCCGCGGTTAGCCGCCTTCGGGTCGCCCCGGTAGCAGTACGGGACCGGGCGGTCCGAGGGGTCCAGCGTGGCGTCCACGAAGCGCAGGTCGGCCCAGGTGCGGGGGAGCAGGAACAGCCGGTCGGGCACGCCCGCCGCGTTCAGCCGGGCCAGCTCGGCCCTGGCCCAGTCGGTGACCCGCTGGTTGCGGGCCCGCTGCCCCGCGCGGTAGCGCCGGACGAACTCCTCCTCGAACGGCGCCTCGCGGCCGGCCGCGTACATGTCGAGCTCGGGGTCGACCGAGGTGGGGTCGGTCTCGTCGGTGACCGACGGGTCGAGCCAGCCGGTCAGCACCTCGGGCCGGCCCGGGTGGGCGGCCAGGCTGACGTAGAGATCGCCCGCCGGGAGCTGGTGCACCTCACGCAACAGCGGGATACCGAACGAGCTGGTGATCACGTCACCCTGACACTGCGCGTGGTAAGCCGCCATGAGCGATCCCCCGCCCGAGTTACCGAGCAGGACGACCGTCTCGGCGCCGTGGGCGCGGAGCCAGGCCACCCCCTGGCCGATGTCGACGAGCGCGCGGTCGAGGGCGAAGAAATGATCGGCGCCGCGGAACCGGGTGTTCCAGCCGAGGAAGCCGTAGCCGCGCTGCGCCATCAGCGCGGACAGGTAGTGCTCGGCGAAGTCCACGTTGTAGTGGGCGGCGATGAGCGCGACCTTCGGCATCGCCCCGGCGGGCCGGGTGTAGAAGCCCTGCAACGGGTAGCCGCCCGCGCCGGCCCGGGTCACCCCGGGCGCCTCCATCGTGACGATGTCCCGCTCGACGCCCGCCGGCAGGCCTTCTTGCATGTCGCGTTCCCCTCTGTGTTCCAGGGCTGGGCCGTGTTTCCCGGGCCGGCCGTCCCGGCCGATGGTAAGCCTCTCCCCCGGACTGTATGCAAGACCTAAATGTATGCAAAGTGCGGTAGGCCCGTAGCGATCGAGACTAGCTCCGCTCAAAACCCCGGAGCGTCCATAGATTCGCATATCCAGCACCTATAAGTGCATAGTCAGGTGACGATCCACGGTTTCTGTCCAATCTGATGCTTGACTGATGAAGATCGTAAGTCCTAGATTGCATACATTCCTCCGGACCGCGACGATCCGGAGCCCCGGGTCCCGGTGGCCCGGCATGTCACGCGGAGGTGACGCTGAGGTGACCCCGGCCGCCCTGCCCACACAGGCCCAGGTATCCCCGGTGCCCCGGATGGAGGGCACCGCGGGCTGGAGCATGTGGCTCGGGGTGCTGCGCGGCCCGCTGGTGATCGCGGTCCTGTTCGCGATCGTGCTCGCCGTCGGGTCCAGCTTCGACATCTACGTGGCGGGCAGCATCGCCATCTACGGCCTGGCCTCGGCCGGCCAGGGCTGGCTGATGGGCCGGGCCGGGCAGGTGTCGCTCGGCGGCGGCGCGCTGTTCGCCGTGGGCGCCTTCGCGGCCGCGTTCACCACCCAGGTGCACAGCCTGACCGCCTTCCCGCTGCCGCTGATCGCGGCCGGCCTGGCCGGCGCGGTGACCGGCGCCATCGTGGCCGTGCCGGGGCTGCGCTTCCGCGGGGTCTACCTGCTGCTCGCGACCCTGGCCCTGCTGTACGTGGTGCAGTTCGCCGGCGAGCGGCTGCAGCAGGGGAACCCCGATTACCTGGCGGGCATCAGCATGAACCCGGGCCCTGGCTCGTCGCTGATGAATCCCGGCCGGGCGGCCAGCGTGACCGCCGCGGTGGTGCTCGTCATCGGGCTCATCCTCATCGAGCGGCTCTACCGGACCCAGGCCGGGCGCGAGTGGGCCTCGGTCAAGGAGAACGAGATCGCCTCGGCCGCCATGGGCATCCGGGTCCAGCGCCGCAAGATCCAGGCCTTCGTGGGCAGCTCGGTCGTCACCGCGGTGGCCGGCGGCCTGTTCGCCTACTACATCGGGCTGGTCGCCTACACCGCGTTCGACCTGAACCTGACGCTGCAGCTGGTGGTGATGGTCTTCGTCGGCGGCGCCGCGGCCGCGATCGGCCCGGTCATCGGGGCCGCCATCGTCACCCTGCTCCCGTACTTCCTCAACGACACCGTCGGCCACCTGGCCCCGGCGGGCTGGTACCAGCAGAACGGCCCGTTCCTCGAGCAGATCATCTACGGCCTCGCGCTGGCGTTCATCCTCCTCTACGCCCGCAGCGGCCTGGCCGGCCTGCGCACCGTGGCCCGGCGCCTGCTCCGCCGGCGCCGGGCCATGGGCCAAACCGGTGCCGAGACCGCCACGGCCGACCACCAGCCGGCCAGCGTGGAGGTCCCGGCCGCCGCTGCGCCCCCGCCGGAAGCACGGACCGGCCAAACGCGGGTCACGGGCGCATCCGCGGCCGCGCCCCTCCCGGCAGCACCATCGTCCGCGCTGCTGACCGTCTCCGCGCTGACCGTGCGCTATGCCGGGGCCGGGGCGGCCGTCGCCGACGTCAGCCTGGACGTGCGCGACGGGGTCATCCTCGGCATCCTGGGCCGCAACGGGGCGGGCAAGTCGACGCTGCTGAAGTCGATCGGCGGCTTCCCGCCCGGGGACCGGGTCCGGCTCTCCGGGACCGCCCGGATCGGCGCGACCGAGCTCACCGGGCACTCCCCGGAGTACTGCACCCGGCACGGCGTGGTCCTGGTGCCCGAGCAGGGCAAGGTGTTCCCGGCGCTGACCGTCCGCGAGCACTTCGCGCTGGCGGGCGCGCGCGGCCGGACCGCGGTCGAGACGCTCCGGCAGGCGGGCCTGACCATGCTGGAGAAGCGGCTCGATAACTACGCCGCCAGCCTGAGCGGCGGCGAGCGCCAGTTCCTGGCCCTCGGCGTGGCCGTGCTCCGGCAGCCGAAGCTGCTGCTGGTGGACGAGATGTCGCTGGGCCTGGCGCCGATCGCGGTGGCCGAGGTCGGGCAGGCCATCTTGAAGATCCGGGCCGCCACCGGCTGCGCGGTCATCCTGGTCGAGCAGAACGCGCAGGTGGCCGCGTCCATCGCCGACGAGCTGGCGGTCCTGGAACACGGCCGGGTGATGTGGCGCGGGCTGCCGCCGGACCTGCCCGCCGACGCGCTCGAGACCGCCTACTTCGGCCAGGTCCGGAGGGCGCAATCGTGACCGCCGAGCTGGAGATCGACGACCTCGCCGTCCGCTTCGGCGGCCTGCACGCGCTCGACGGCATCGCCGTCGGCGTCGAGGAGGGCAGCACCCTCGGCATCATCGGGCCGAACGGGGCCGGCAAGACGACCCTGCTCAACGCGGTGTGCGGGCTGGTCCGGCCGTCCCGCGGCGAGGTGCGCTTCCGCGGCCAGACGCTGACCGGCCGCAAGGGCGAGCAGATCGCGGCGCTGGGCGTGGCCCGCACGTTCCAGCTGGCCGAGGGGTTCGGCGACTTCACCGTCTGGGATTACGTCCGGCTCGGGATGGCCGCGGCCGGCGGGCGGGCCAGCACCGACTCCAGCGCCAGCGCGAAATGCGTGGCGTCGCTGGAGGTGATCGGGCTGTGGGCGGAGCGCGGCCGGCTGCTGCGGTCGCTGCCCTACGGGCTGCGCAAGCTGGTGGACGTCGGCCGCGCCACCGTCAGCGAACCGCACCTGCTGCTCCTGGACGAGCCGACCTCCGGCCTGTCCGCGCAGGAGCGCGCCGACATGGTCATTCACCTGCGGACGCTCAAGGAGACCATCCGCACGATGCTCATCGTCGACCACGACGTGGGCTTCATCTCGGCCGTGTCCGACCAGCTCTACGCCATCGCTTACGGCAAGCCGCTCACGCAGGGGCCGCCTGAACATGTCCTCCGTCATCCCGGCGTCATCGCCGCCTACATGGGTTAGAGGTATCGCAGATGAAAGTCCAGTACAGACGTTACGGGGCCCCGGTGGCCCTCGCGTCGGTCGTCCTGCTCGCCGCCGCCTGCTCGAGCTCGGGCTCCTCCGGCGCCTCCTCCGGCACCGGGGGCGGCGGCTCCGGCGGAAGCAAGGCGCCCTACAACATCGGCCTGGCCGCGGGCGTCACCGGTCCGGCCGCGGCCATCGTCAAGGGCGAGATCGAGGGCATCAAGGCCGCCTTCAGCCAGGTCAACGCCAAGGGCGGCATCGACGGGCGCAAGCTCGACCTGGTCACCAGCGACACCCAGAACGTCGCTACTACCGCGGTCGCGGCGCTGACCAAGCTGGCCACCGAGAACAACGTCATCGCCAGCTTCGGCGACGTCCTCGCCAACAACTGCCAGGCCCAGGTGCCGGTGGCCAAGGCGCGCAAGATCGCGCTGCTGTGCGGCACCGTCGACCCGGCCCAGCTGCAGCCGGTGGAGCCCTACATCTACACCGAGTACGGCTCGGAGGTCACCGAGGCCGACGCCTTCGTCTCGATCATCAAGGACCAGCCGCTGAACCTGGCCCACCCCAAGGTGGCCATGGTCTACGTGCAGTCCTCGAGCACCGTGCCGATGTTCAACGCGATCGCCGCCAAGATCAAGGCGGACGGCGGCCAGGTCGTCCTCAACGACCCGATCCAGGCCCAGCTCAACCTGTCGGTGGACGCCAGCAAGGTGACCTCCAGCGGCGCGAACGTGGTCGTCGAGCAGATCATCCCGCAGCAGCTCCAGTCGCTGGCGCAGGCGCTGTCCAACTCGGGCTCCAAGGTGCCGGTCATCGCCGAGGCGACCACGGCGTCCTACCAGCAGCTGGTCCTGCTGAAGAACCCGAACATCTACGAGCTGTCGCTGAACCCGTTCGTCGACCCCGCCTCGTCCGAGTCCGCGGTCAAGGACTACGTGGCCGCGCTCCAGCAGCAGGGCATCAGCGGCGTCGCCAACATCAACGGGCAGTCCATCGCGATCACCTACGCCGCGGCCTGGTCCATCATCGACGCGCTCAGGTCCTGCGGCGCCTCGTGCACCAACGACCAGGTCAACAGCGCCCTGGAGAAGGTCTCGGTGAACCTGCCGGGGATCAACACGGACTACTCCTACACCGCCAGCCGGCACTACCCGCAGACCACGTTCCAGCTCTACCAGTACTCCACGAGCAAGAACGACGCCGTGCAGCTGCGCGACGACGTGCCGTCGAACCCCATCCCCGCTGGCTAAGGCAGGCTCATGGCCCCGCTGATCCTCATCACCACGCTGACCCTGGGCGCGGTCTACTCCCTCATCGGAGTCGGCTTCGTGGTCATGTTCCGGGCCACCGGGGTGCTGAGCTTCGCCCAGGGTGCCTTCTTCCTGCTGGCTTCGCTCATCTTCTACAGCCTGACCAACGCCGGGCTGAGCCTGTGGATCGGCCTCATCGTGGCCACGATCGGTGTCGGACTGGCCGGGGCACTGTGTTACCTCACGGTGTTCCGGCCAGCCGGCTACAACCTGCTGTTCGTCTCGCTGGCCACGGTCGGCCTGGGCACCGCCATCGAGTCGGCCACCGCGCTGGGCTGGGGCTCCAACCTGTTCGAGCCGAAGCAGTTGCTGCCGGCCCACGCGCACCGGCTGCCCGGCAACATCCGCATCACCGACTCCCAGATCGTCACCATCGTGATGGCGATCATCTTGATCGTCCTGTTGTTCGCGCTGATCTACCGCACCCCGGTCGGGCTGCGGATGCGGGCCGTCGCCAACGACAGCTCGCTGGCCGCCTACGGCGGCGTCCGGGTCACCCGGATCTCGGCCCTCGCCTGGGGGATCTCGGCCGCGGCGGCCGGCGCGGCCGGGGTCGGCTACACCCTCGGGACGGTGATCGACCCGTCCACGCTGCCCTCGCTCGGCATCGTGGTGTTCCCGGCCATCATCATCGGCGGCCTCGACTCGCTCGGCGGGGTGGCGGTCGGCTCGCTGGTGCTGGCCCTGGTCCAGACCGTGGTCTCGGTCTACGTGGGCAGCACCTGGCAGGACATCGTGGCCTACGGCCTGCTGCTCGCCCTGCTGTGGGTCCGGCCGACCGGGCTGTTCGGCTCCAAGAACCTGGTCCGGGTATGAGCCCAAGGACCCTACGGGGCGGCGAAGTACGAGCGGATCTCGCTGATCAGCTCGGTGTGGACTGGCGACAGGGTGCGGTTGCGCCGGTGCACCAGCCAGACCGGCGCGGCGATGTGCACGCCCTCGACGGCGATCTCGCGCAGCTCGCCCGCCTCCAGCTCGCGGCGCACGGCGCTGCGGAACAGGCAGGCCACCCCGACGCCGCTGGCCACCGCGGTCTTGATCGCCTCCGGGTGGCCGAACTCCATCACCACCCGGCGGGACGGCAGCCCCAGCGCCTCGAACTGGCTGTCAATCAGCATCCGGCGCAGCGACCCGGCCTGGGCCTCCACGAACGGCAGCGCGGCCAGCGCGGGCAGCGTCAGCAGCTGCTCGAGCTGGCCGAGCTGGCCGAGCTGGCCGGTGACCCCGCGCCGGGGGGCGACCAGCACCACCTCGTCGGCGCCGAGCTGCTCCGAGATCAGCGAGGGGAGCGCGGGCGGGCTCTGCACCGCCACCACCGACAGGTCATTGCGGCCCGCCATGGTGGCCTCCAGGGCGTGCTCGGCGTCGGTCACGTCGACCCGGATCCGCACGTCGGGATGGCGCCGGCCGAACGTGCTGAGCAGCGACGGGAGCTCGTAGCTGCCGGTGGACATGCTGGTGCCGATCACGATGGAGCCGCGCAGGCCGTCGGCCAGGCCCTGCAGCTCGCGGTCGAACTCCCGGGTGCGGCGGAGCAGGTCGGTGCACCACTCGTGGGCCAGCCGGCCCGCCTCGGTGAGCACCAGCCGCCGTCCCTCGCGCTCGAACAGCCGGGCCCCCAGCCGTCGCTCGAGGGACTGGATGTGCTCGGTCACCACCGGCTGCGCGACCTTCAGCTGGTCGGCGGCGCGGCTGATCCCGCCCAGGGTGACCACGCAGTCGAAGACCTGCAGCTTCTGGAGGTTGATGCGGTCATCTATCGCCACGTCACGAGGTTAGGTCGTCTGGAGCATGAAGTCTGATCGCCCAACGGTTCCCGAGTTCCTGATCCGCAGCGCCGGGCTGTGGCCGGACCAGGAATGGGTGCGCACGCCGGACGGATCGGCCTCGCGCGCCACCGTCCTGGACCGGGCCCGGCACCTGGCCGGCGGCCTGCGCGCGGCCGGCGTCAAACCCGGCGACCGGGTCGTCCTGGCCGCCCCGAACTCGGTCGGCTTCCTGGTCGGCTGGTTCGGCGCGATGTTCGCCCGGGCCCCCGTGCTCGCGGTCAACCCGCGGGCCGCGGCGGCCGAGCTGGCCGCGGTCACCACCGCCCTCGAACCCCGCCTCATCGTGAGGGCGGACGACATCGCCGAACTGGAGCAGGCGGCCCCGGCCGACCCGCTCCCGGCTGACCCGGAGGAGCACGTCGCCTACCTGCAGACCTCGGGCAGCACGGGGACGCCGAAGTTCATCATCCGCACGCACCGGATGTACACCCTGGCGGCCGAGGCCTTCCCGTGGTGGCTGGGCCTGGTGGACCGCGATGTCATGCTGACCACGCTGCCGCTGGCGCACGGCAACGCCCAGCTCTACTCGGTGCTCGGGTCCCTCGGCCTGGGCGCGGAACTGGCCCTGCTGCCCGGCTTCTCGGCCACCACGTTCTGGGACGACGTCACTGCCTACCGGGCCACCCAGTTCAACGCGGTGGGGGCCATGCTGGAGATCTTGATGCAGCGGCCCCCGACCGAAGCCGAACGGGCGCACCGGGTCCGGCTCTGCTACACCGCCCCGGCCCCCACCCGCCAGCGCCATCTGGCCGTCGAGGAGCGGTTCGGCCTGCACCTGGTACTGGGCTACTCCCAGTCCGAGGCCGGCGGGTTCGGCCTGATCATGCCGCTGCAGGGGGCGCCCCGGTTCGGCTCGATGGGACGGCCGCGGCAGCACCCGCGGCTCGGCACCGTCACCGCCGCCCGGATCGTCGACGCCGAGGCCAATGAGCTGGGCGAAGACACGGTGGGCGAGCTGGAGATCCGCAACCCGACCGCCACCCCGGGGTACCTCGGCCGCCCGGCGGAGTCCGCCGCCCTGCTCCGTGACGGCTGGCTCCGCACCGGCGACCTGGCCTGGCGCGACGCCGGCGGCTTCTACTACTTCGGCGGCCGGGTCAAGGAGCTGATCAGGCACAAGGGCGAGAACCTGAGCCCGGCCGAGGTCGAGCGGGTACTCGAGGAGCACCCGGCGGTGGCCGTGGCCGCGGTCATCGGCGTCCCTTCCGACCTCAGCGAGGAAGACGTCAAGGGGTTCGTCGTCCTGGAGAGCGGCTCGGCGGCCACCGCCACCGACCTGTTCGCGTGGTCGGCCGGACGGCTGCCGCCCTACAAGTGCCCGCGCTACCTGGAGATCGTCACCGAGCTGCCCCTGACGGAGAACCAGAAGGTAGCGAAATCCCAGCTCCCCCGGGAGCGCACCGCGACCGAGGCCGATCAGCGGGCGAGCAAGGGTGAGTGAGATGGGACAAGGTCCGCTGCACGGCGTGCGCGTGATCGAAGACGGCGGCGCCATCGGCATCTCGGTGGCCGGCCTGCTGCTGGCCGAGCTCGGCGCGGCCGTGACCCGGATCGGCCTCGAGCCCGACCTGACCGGTCCCGGCCGGATCGTGCACCGGGCCAAGACCACCGTGGCCGCCGGGCAGCCGCTCCCCGCGGCCGACGTCATGCTGCTCGGCCCGCACAGCCGGCTGGCCGGCACCGCCCCGGTCGTCGTCCGTTTCCCCGACCGGCCGGCCGAGGACGACGGGCTGGCCCCGGCGGGCACCATGCTGGCCGAGGCGCGGTCCGGCCTGATGCGGCTCCAGCTCGGTCACCGCGACGGCCCGTTCTGCCTGGCCTCGCCGATCGCCGGACTCGGGGCCGGGATCCTCGGCGCGCTGAGCGCGGCCAGCGGCCTGCTCAGCCGGGCCCGCGGCGTGACCGGGACTGGAGATGGCGCGCCGTGGGAGAGCACCGTCAGCGACCGGGACGGTGCCCTGGTCATGCAGACGCTGTCGGCGTGGCATACGCTGTTCGGCCTGATGGGGCGGCCGGACCTGGCCGAGGACCGCGAGCTCGACGCGGCCCTGCCGTTCAACATCGCCGACCAGGCCCAGGGCGAGCAGCTGGCCGCGCTGGTGGCGGAGTTCGTCGCGGGCCTGTCCGTCGACGAGTGCGTCGACCTCTGCGTCCGGAACAAGATCGTGGCGGCCCCGGTGCTGAACGGGCCGGCGTTCCTGGCGCACCCGCAGGCCGCGGCCAACGGCCTGCCGGTCGAGGTGCAGGACGCCCTCGGCCGCCAGCTCCAGGTGGGCCGCTTCGTGCAGTGCGCGGCCACCGCGGCGGAGGCGGCCCCGCTGAGCGCGCTGGCTGACGTAGCCGTCGGCCCGCTGCACGGCGTCCGCGTGATCGACGTGTCGCGGGCCGCGGCCGGGCCGATCTGCGGCCGGGTGCTGGCCGACCTCGGCGCCGAGGTGGTCCGGGTCGAGGACCCGGACGGCGAGCACAGCCGCCAGGTCGGGCTCACGTTCGCGGGCAACAACCGCAACAAGGCCTCGCTCGGGCTCGACCTGACCAAGCCGGAAGGCCTGGACGCGCTGGCCCGGATTACGGAACAGTCTGATGTCGTGCTGATCAATGCGCTGCCCGCCGCGAGCGCCCGGCTGGGTATCGACTACGCGACGGTCGCGGCCCGGAACCCGGCCACCAGCCACATATCCATTCTGGGATTCGGTCGCCGTCCCCCGTTCGGCGGAAGAAGGGTGGTGGACGCGGCCGCGCAGGCCCTCTCCGGCCAGGCCCTGGCCGAGGGCGGGGGCCGGGAGCCGGTCGGCTGCACCGGCGGCTTCCTGGATAACGGGACCGGCTGGCTGGCCGCCCTGGGCTGCGTGGCCACGCTGTACCGGCGGCAGGCGGCCGGGCACGCCGGGCCGGTGGAGGCCTGCCTGCTCAACACCTCGGCTTTCGTGCAGCTGTTCGGCCTGACCGACCCGCTGTCGCCGGGCGGCCGTCTCGACGAGGACCGCTGGGGGTACGCCGCCGACCAGCGGCTGTACCAGGCGCGGGACGGCTGGATCGGCGTGGCGGCCGCCAGTCCGGCGGCCCGGCAGGCCTTCGCCGCGGCCCTCGCCCTGGCCGGCTGTCCCGATGCCGGCCGGGAGGTGCACGGGCTCACCGCAACCGCGTTCGCCGAGGCGCTGGCCGAACTGGATGTGGCCGGGGTGGCGGACCTGTTCGGCCGGGCCGGGTTCGCGGACTGGACGACGGTCCGGACGCTGGAGCAGGCCGCCCGGGCCGACGATGACGACTTCATCCGGGTCGCGCAGGAGCCGTGGGGCTTCCTGCGGCAGCCCCGGCTGCTCCCCCGCTACGCCGGCGATCAGCGTCCGCCGGTCACCGGCGCCGCGGCCGCTCCCGGGCGTGACGACGCCGGGGTGCTGGACCGCTACGGGCTGGCCGGCCAGCGCGACGCGCTGGTGGACAGCGGGGCGATGCGGCGCGAGCCGGGACCGGTCACCCTGCAGGCGAGCTCAGTGTGACCGCGGGCCGCGGTCGCGTGCTGCTCACCGATCACGCCTGGCCGGGCGTGGCGGTCGAGGCCGGCCTGTGCGACGCGGCGGGCTTCGACCTGGTCGAGGCGCCGGCCGGGGCGACCGAGGACGTGCTGGCCGGGCTGGCGGCCGACGCGGCCGGGATCCTTACCTGCTGGGCCCAGGTCACCGCGAAGGTGATCGCGGCCAGCCCGGCGCTGCGGGTGATCAGCCGGATGGGCATCGGCCTGGACAACATCGACCTGGCCGCCGCCGCGGCCCGGCGGATCGTGGTCACCCGGGTCCCCGACTACTGCGTCGAGGAGGTATCGGACCACGTCGTCGGCCTGCTGCACGGCTGGGCGCGGTGCATCGCCGTCGCGGACCGCGACGTCCGGGCCGGAACCTGGGACCCCGGCCGGTACGCCCCGCGCCGGGTAGCGAGCCTGGTCACCGGCGTCTGGGGCCTCGGCCCGACCGGGCGGCGGACGGCGGAGAAGCTGGTAACCCTGGCCGATGAGGCACAGGGCGGCCGGGTGCTGGCCGACGACCGGCACCCGGAGCTGGCCCCGGCGGGCGTCCAGGTCGTCCCATCCGACGTGCTGCTGGCCGAGTGCGACGTGGTCAGCCTGCACCTGCCGCTCACCCTGGCCACCCGGGGGCTGCTCGACGCGGGCCGGCTGGCCCGGATGAAGCCCGGCGCGCTGCTGGTCAACACCAGCCGGGGCGCGCTGGTCGACATCCCGGCGCTGGGCGCCGCCCTGGACACCGGGACGCCGGGCAGTGCCGCGCTCGACGTCTTCCCGGCCGAGCCCGAGGTTCCCGCCGCGCTGCTGCCGCGGCCGGACGTGATCCTCACCCCGCACATCGCGTTCTCCTCGGCGCATTCCGTGCTCGAGCTGCGCCGCCGCTCGACCGAGGACCTGCTCCGGGTGCTGGCCGGCGTACCGCCGCGCGATCCGGTCGCCCTTGATGGATGACAGCTTCGAGGCGGTGCTCGCCGCGCTGCACGCAGCCGGGCGGATCGGTCCGGACAGTACCGTGCGGCGGCTGAGCGGCGGCGTGTCGAGCTTCATCGCGGTCGTCGATGACGCCTGGGTGGCCAAGGCGGCCCGGCAGCGGCTTGACGTCCAGGCCGAGTGGGTCGCCGACCCGCGCCGGGCGCACCGGGAGGGCATCATCTTGCGCGCGCTGGGCGGATGGCTGGGCCCGGTCCGGGTGCCCGCGGTCTACCGGATGCACGCTGCCCCGCCGATCCTGGAACTGGAGTGGATCGCGCCGCCCGCGGTCAGCTGGAAGGCCGAGCTGCTGGCCGGCCGGGCCGACCGGGCGGTGGTGGAGGCGCTGGCCGCGAGCATGGCGGGGCTGCACGAGCGGCCGGTGCCGCCGGAGCTCACGGGCCCGGACGGGACCGATGCCGAGGGGGCGGCGCTGTTCGACTCGCTGCGGCTCGACCCGTACTACCGGCAGGTGGCCGCGGACCGGCCCGAGCACGCCGCCGCCCTGGAGGCGCTCATCGCGGACTGTACGGAGGCGCGGCCCGCCCGGCTGGTGCACGGCGACTTCACCCCGAAGAACGTGCTGGTGACCGGGGGTCCGCCGGTGCTGCTGGACTGGGAGGTCGTCCACGCCGGCGACCCGGCCTTCGACCTCGGCATGCTGGCCGCGCACCTGCTCCTCAAGGCGTGCCTCATTCCCGCGCTGCGGCCGGCCGCCCGGGTTCTGGCCCGGGCGTACCGCGGCCCGGCCGATCCGGCGCGGGCCGTGCGGCACGCGGGCGCGATCATGCTGGCCCGGCTGTGGGGTAAGTCCCGGGTGGAGTACCTGACCGCCGAGCCGGTCCGGGTGGCCGCGGCCGCCATCGGCGGCCGGGCCCTGCACGACGGCTACGGCTCGCTGACCGAACTTCTCGACGACCTGCCTGCGGAGGCTCCTTGATCACCATCGCCGAGGTGGACGCCGGCTGGCTGCTCGACTCGCGCGCCACCCCGACCATCGAGGTCACGATCACCCTCACCGACGGCTCCCGGCACCGGGCGATGGCCCCGGCGGGCGCCTCGACCGGCTCGCACGAGTCGGCCGAACTGCGGGACCGGACCGACCCGCGGTGGCGCGGCCGGGGCGTCGGCGCCGCGATCGCGGCCGCCCGCGAGATCGCCGGCCCGGCGCTGGCCGGGCTGGCCCCCGACGACCAGGCCAGCCTGGACGCCCGGCTGGTCGAGGCCGACGGCACGGCCCGCCGGGACCGGCTCGGGGCCAACGCGATGGTGGCCGCGTCCGTCGCCGCCGCCCGGGCCGGCGCGGCGGTCACCGGGCGGGAGCTGTGGCAGCATCTCGGGGACGGCCGCCGCCCGCTGCTGCCGGTGCCGATGGTCAACATCCTCAGCGGCAACCTGCACGCCGCGGGCGGCATGGGCATCCAGGACATCCTGGTCATCCCGGCGGGCGCGGGCAGCACCGGCGAGGCGCTGGAATGGGTGCACGACGTCTACCACGCCACCGGCGACCTGCTCCGGGCGCGCGGGGCATCCGTGCTCGTCGGCGACGAGGGCGGCTACGGCGCGCCTGCCTCCGCAGTCGGCTCCCCGGGCGGCGCCTCGGCCAGCGGCGAGGCGATCGCGCTGGTGACCGACGCGATCGCGGCGACGGGGCGGCGCGCGCCGGACGAGGTCGGCATCGCGCTCGACGTGGCCGCGACGCACCTGCTCCGCGCCGACGGGAGCTACGACCTCGACGGGCGCCGCTACGCCCCCCGGGGGCTGGCCGACGTGCTGGCCAGCTGGATGAAGGACTTCCCGGTGCTGTCGGTCGAGGACCCGTTCGGCGAGGACGACTGGGCGGCGTGGCAGGACTTCGCCCGTCGCTTCCCGGGGCTGCAGCTCGTCGGGGACGACCTGATCGCGACCCACCTGGACCGGCTGCACCGGGCCGCCCGCGACGGCGCGGCCAGCGCCGTGCTGACCAAGGTCAACCAGATCGGCACCGTGACCGAGGCGCTGCTGGTGGCGGACGAGGCGGCCAGGCTGGGGATGCGCGCGGTGATCTCGGCGCGGTCCGGGGAGACCGAGGACGACTGGCTCGCGGACCTCGCGGTGGCGTCGGGCGCGGGGCAGATCAAGGTCGGCTCGGTGACCCGCTCGGAGCGGCTGGCCAAGTACAACCGGCTGCTCCGGATCGAGCGCTCGGCCCAGGCACCGCCCTACGCGGGGCTGCTACCGTTCAGCCCGACAGACCAGGGTGCCCAGCACCGCGAACCGGGAAGCCGAAGCTGATGGCAGGCACGTCCAAGGACGACCGAACGGGTCCGTACGAGCAGATCTACCGCCGGATCATCGAGGGCGTGTACCGGCCGGGAGAACGGCTGATCGAGCAGCGGATCGCGGAGGAGCTCGCGGTCTCCCGGACGCCGGTCCGCGAGGCGCTGGTCCGGCTGGAGGGCGCGGGCCTGGTGGTCAACGCGCGGCATAAGGGCGCGATGGTGCGCGTGCTCACCCGCGAGGACATCGTCGACCTCTACGAACTGCGGGCGACGCTGGAGTCGCTGGCCGCCAAGCGCGCCGCGACCCGGGCGGACGAGGCCGAGATCGCCCGGATGGACGAGGCCATCGAGGCCTTCGACGCGGCCGTCACCGGGCCCTGGCCCGCCTCGATCGACCAGCTCCGGGAGCTGAACGCGGCCAACCGCCAGTTCCACGAGACGGTCCTGACCGCCGCCCGCCATCCGCTCCTCGGCCAGCAGCTGTCGGTGACGGTCGACGCGCCGCTGGTCTTCCAGGCGTTCCGGCGCTTCGACCGGTCCGAGTCGGAGCGCTCGAACCTGTTCCACCGGCTGCTGCGGAACGCGATCAAGGCGCACGACGGCGAGCGCGCGGCCCGGCTCATGACCGAGCACATCGACCAGGGCCGCGACGTGCTGCTGGTGGGCTTCGACCGGGTCGGGTCGGTAGAGGGCCTGTTCGACGCCGAGCCGGGCGGGCTCGCCCTGGGGGTCAGCGCGCCCGGCTAGCTCGTACGCTATTCGCCGGCCAGGTCGGCGCCGATGTCCCGGCTCTCCTCGCCCGCCGGGGCGGCGATCTCCCGCACCGGCTCGTCCCGGTCGTCGTACTCCAGGCGCAGCGCGCGGCTGAGCGTGGCGTGCATGGTGTACATGGCGGTGATGTAGGTCAGGTCCAGGATCTGCTCGTCGGACAGGTTCGCCTTGAGCACCGCGAACACGGCGTCGTCGGCCCGGCCGTGATCGGTCACGATGGCGTCGGTCCAGGCCAGCACGGCCCGCTCCAGCAGGTCGAACTGGTCGGACACCCCCCAGGCCCTGATGCCGGCGATCTTCTCCTCGGACATGCCGAGCTTGCGGCACGACTTGCTGTGCTGGGAGAACACGAACTGGCTGCCGGACAGCCAGCCCGCCCGGGTCTGCCCCAGCTCCCGGAGCACGGGGTTCAGCCGCTCGCCCGACTTCTGGTAGAGCGAGAACCCGGCCACGGCGTGGTGGAACACCTCGGGCGAGTTGGCGAAGCAGGTCCACCAGTTGCCGGGCGTGCCGGTGGCGGTCCCCGGCTCGGCCACGGGGTCGCGGTCAGGACCGAACATCCGGTCGTAGGCCCGGCGGATGAAATCGTTCGGGACCTCGTCCCGGGGTATCTCGCGCAGACGAGGCATCAGCCCTGCCCTTCATTCGGCGAATGTGACCCTTATTGTATACGAACGAGTCTTACGCACGGAAGTGAGGGCGACATGATCTGGTATACGTCTCGGCGCCTTGTGATGTCGCCGCGCTGATTGTATGCAATTAGGTTCGCAGCCGACCGAGGGTGCGATCGGGGACGAACCAGATGACCGACACCATCGCGTACAGGATGTAGGCGATCCAGGGGATGACGAAGGCCAGCGCGGTGCCGCCGGCGTAGAGCACGAGCGACGCCTGCGCCTTGATGCTCTGCCCGCTGACGGCCGCGACCGGCGAGTCGCGGCCGTCGGCGCGGATGATCACCGTGGCCAGCACGGTGAACGCCACGGCCGAGCCCAGGCACACCACCCCGTAGGTGGCGGCCGGGGCGGTCGACTCCCAGTGCTCGCCGATCCACTCGGTCAGCACCGGGATGAGCGAGAGCCAGAACAGCAGGTGCAGGTTGGCCCACATCACCGCCGGCGTCACCCGGCGGGCGGCCCGCAGCAGGTGGTGGTGGTTGTTCCAGTAGATGCCGATGAACGTGAAGCTCAGGATGTAGACCAGCAGGGCCGGGATCCGCCCGCTCAAGCCGTCCCGGCCGATGAAGCCGTCACCGACGGGTGCCTTGAGCTCGAGGGCCATGATCGTGATGATGACCGCGAGCACGCCGTCGCTGAACGCCTCGAGGCGCCCGGTCTCGGACTCGCCGGCCCCGCCGCCGGGAGTACCGCCGCCGGGAGTACCGCCGCCAGGAGTACCGCCGTCAGGGGTGCCGCCGCCCAGGATGCTCATGCGACCCGCTCCCGCTGGGCCAGGCTCTCCCGTTCGGCGGTGCGGTGCTGGTGCGGGCTGACGCCGCGGACCCGCTTGAAGGCCGCGCTCAGCGCGTACGGGGAGCTGTAGCCGACGGTGCGGGCTACCGAGGCGACGGTCTCGGCCGGGTCCAGGATGAGGTCGGCGGCCAGCGTCACCCGCCACTGGGTGAGGAACTCCATCGGCGGCTGGCCGACCACGTCGGCGAAGCGCCGGGCCAGGGTGGCCCGGGATACCTGGGTCTGCCGGGCCAGCGTGCCGACCGTCCAGGCCTCGGCGGGGCTTTGCTGGAGCAGCCGGATGGCCTGGGCCACCACCGGGTCGCGCTGGGCGCGGTACCAGCCGGGCGCGGCCCGCTCGGTCCGGCTGAAGTAGCTGCGCACGGCGTCGATGAGCAGCAGGTCGAGCAGCCGGTCCAGGACCGCGTCCTGGCCTACCTCGTCGCGGACCATCTCGGCCGCGAGCAGGCCGAGCACCGGCGTCTGCCATTCGTCGCGGCGCAGCACCAGCCGGGGCGGCAGTGCGTCGAGCAGCCGCCGGCTGACCTCGCCCTCGGCGTTGTAGGTACCGGTGAGGACCTCGGTGGCGCCGTCGGCGGCGTTGCCCCAGCGGCGCACGCCGAAGACGCGCATCTGCGGGATCTCCTGCCCGTCCGGGGTGGTGCAGCGCTGGTCGGGATGGATGATCGCCTGCGGCGGGGTGGCCGGGTCGTCGGCGAACAGGTAGTGGTCCGGGCCGAGCACGATCGCCACGTCACCGCGGTCGAGGTGGCACGGCTCGCCGCCGTCGACGACGAAGCAGGCGTGACCGCGGAGCACGGCGACCAGGGTCAGCGGCGCCTCATCCCTGATGTGCAGCGCCCAGGGCGGGTTCATGGTGCAGCGCAGCAGGAAGGCCCGGCGCGCGCGGGGGCCGTCCAGCAGCCCGGCGATGGCATCCATGATCGACAACTTAGACGATCGCGTATCCGGTTGCGACTATGAGCCATTGGCTGTCGCACCCGGCTCGGCTTGACTGGCGGCATAAGAAAGCCGGCAAAGCCTTGGGAGACCATGATGACCAGCACGTTTCTCCGTCTGACGACCCTGCTGGGGGCCGTGCTGACCATGGGCATGGTGGCTGGCACCTTCGCCCTCTACGCGCACACGGTCATGCCCGGCTTGCGCAAGACCGACGACCGCACCTTCGTCAGCGCCTTCCAGCAGCTCGACCGGGCCATCATCAATCCGTGGTTCATGATCTTCGCGTTCGGCGGCGCCCTGGTCCTCACCGCGGCGGCCGCCGTGGCGAACCGCGGGACGCCTGCCTTCGGCTGGATCGCCGCCGCGCTCGGCCTCTACCTCATCTGTGTCATCGTCACGGTGGCGGTCAACGTCCCGCTCAACGACGCGATGAAGGCGGCGGGCGACCCGGCCCGCATCAACGTCGCGCCGGTACGCGCCCAGTTCGGCGAGGCCCGCTGGGCCGCGTGGAACCTGCTCCGGGTCGCCACCAGCGTCCCGGCTTTCGCCCTGCTCACCTGGGCCCTCGTGCTCGGCGGCCGGGCGACCGCGTAGCCGGCTTCTCAAACTGAGAGCCACGCGGCCGGCCTGAGCGCCAACGATGAGTAAAGCGTGTGCCACCCGCGGGTTTATTAGTCCTTGTACCCGGGGCGTGGCACACGTCTTTCCTGGCCGCCCCCGGAGGGCGAACCACCCATGGCGGTCCGGGTCACCCCTTCTTGGCGCGCTTGGCTGCCGCCTTCTCGGTGCGGGCGCCGGCGGTAGCCAGCGAGCCGTCGGGTGCCTCCAGGTGCGCCCGGACGAACCAGTGGAACTGCTCCAGCTGACCCGACTGCCCGATGAGCATGTCCTGGGTTACCTGGTCGAGTTCCTCGGTGCTGTCGATGGCCTGCCGGTGCGTCTCGATGATCCCGGTGTAGACGACATCGAGGGCGCCGAGGTGCTGCTGGGTGCCTGCGCGCCCGATGGAGTAGTCGTCCCAGTTGCGCTGGGCCACCAGCGCGCCCGGCGTGCCGACCGGCGAGCCGCCGAGCGTCGCAATCCGCTCCGCGAGCTCGTCGACCATGGCGCGGACCGCCTCGACCTGCGGGTCGAGCATCTTGTGGACGGCGATGAAGTTCGGCCCGGTCACGTTCCAGTGCACGTGCTTAAGGGTCAGCGCGAGGTCGCTCAGTGCGTTCAGCCGGTCCTGCAAGAGCTTGGTAACTCGTTCGGCGGTGTCGCTCTTCATCCCTGGCACGGTGTACTCCACCATGACTGCCTCCCTGTTGATCCTCGGTAAGTCCGCGCTGCCTACCTCGGGAAGGCCGCTCTACACATCGGCCGCGATAATCCCGCTAGTTATCCCACCGGCTGGGGCTGCTCGCTGGCCGGCGCGATCTGGGCCGTGCACTCGGGGCAGCGCCGCGCGGCCATCGGGACGCTCATCGTGCATTCGGGGCAGTCCCGGGTAGTCGCGTCCTTGTCCCGCTCGAACAGCTTCAGCAGCCGGCTGGCCGGCAGGACCATGGCGTAGTAGACCACCAGGGCCGAGATGAGAAAGGTCAGCGTCACGGTCAGGAACTGGCCGTAGGTGAAGGTGGCCTTGCCCACCTTGAGGGAGAACTTCGCGAAGTCGGGCGTCCCGCCCACCAGCGACAGCAGCGGGTTCACGAACGAGGAGACGAACTGCTTGACCAGGTTGCTGAACTGGGTACCGATCACGACCGCGACAGCGAGCTCGATCAGGTTCCCGCGCATGATGAAATTCTTGAAGCCAGCCATGAGCACCCGCACTTCCCCGCCGGCGAAAACTAATCGCCGGCCCCGAGGCGGCCGCTTAGAACCTGCGTTTGAAAACTACGATTCGATGATGCAGCACTTCACGTTGGCCATCATCGGATCCGGTTCGGGAAATTCGCTGGTGCCGGAGGATTCCGGGCACGGTCCCGTCGCGCTCATCGAGGACGGCCCCTTCGGCGGCACCTGCCTCAACCGGGGCTGCATTCCCACCAAGATCTTCGCGCACACCGCCGACGTCGCCGCCGAGATCCGCGCTGCGGCCGGGTTCGGCCTCGGCGCCGAGCTGACCGGCGTGGACTGGACGGCCGTCCAGGACCGGGTCTTCGCGCACACCGGCCAGATCTCCGCGGACGGCCGCCGGGACCGCGCGGACGCGGACGGGGTGACGCTGTTCGAAGGCCGGGCCCGCTTCCGCGGCCCGCACGAGCTGGTCATCGACGGCCGGACGCACATCACCGCCGACCGGATCGTGGTGGCGACCGGGGCCCGGCCGTCGGTCCCGCCGGTCATCGCCGAGTCCGGGGTCACCTTCCACACCTCCGACACCGTCATGGGAATCGACGAACTGCCCGCCAGCATGGTCATCGTCGGCGGCGGCTACGTCGCCGTCGAGTTCGCGCACATCTTCTCCTGCCTGGGCGTTGCCGTCCGCCTGGTCGAGCTGGCGCCCCGGCTGATCGACACGTTCGACACCTCGATCGCAGAGCGCTTCACCGCCCTGGCCGAACGCAAGTGGGATGTCCATCTGTCGGCGGAGATCACCGGGGTCCGGGCGGTTGGCACCGGAGTGGCCGTGGAACTCGAGGGCGGCCCGGCGGTGACGGGTGACCAGCTGCTAGTGGCTACCGGACGCCAGCCGAACTCCGATGACCTCGGCCTGGAGGCGGCCGGGGTCAGCCTGCGCGACGACGGGCGCATCGAGGTCGACGAGTACGGGCGGACGACGGCCGCGGGCATCTGGTCGCTGGGCGACGTCAGCTCGCCGTTCGAGCTCAAGCACGTAGCCAACGCCGAGGCCCGCACGCTGGCCCACAACCTGGCCCATCCCGGTGACCTGCGCCCGTTCCCGCACGACTGGGTGCCGGCCGCCGTGTTCACCGATCCGCAGGTCGCCACCGTCGGCGCCCGCTGCCAGGACCTGGACGGCCACCGGCCCTACGTGGCGGCCACGCAGGACTATGACGACACGACCTACGGGTGGGCGCTGCGGGACACCAGCGGTGTCTGCACGCTGTACGCCGACCCGGCGACGGGCCAGCTCCTCGGCGCCCACGTCCTGGGCTCCCAGGCCGCGCTGCTGATCCAGCCGCTGGTGCAGGCCGCCTCGACCGGGCTGGGCGTGGCCGAGATGGCCCGGGGCCAGTACTGGATCCACCCGGCGCTCAGCGAGGTCGTGGAAAACGCCCTGCTCAAGCTGCCGCTGTAGGCGTTTACGGGGGCCGGCCCGGGATAGTCGACCGGTAGTGAAGACCGATACGCCGCGGACCGTCGGGCTGGCCGTGCTGGCCTTGTGCCTGGTGCAGTTCGTCGACGTCCTCGGCGTGACGGTCGTGGTGACGGCCCTGCCGGCGATGCTGGCGGACCTGCGGGCGCCCGCGGACGCGGCCAGCCTGATCTCAGCCGGCTACGCCATGTTCTTCGGCGGGCTGCTGATGACCGGCGCGCGGCTGGGTGACCGGTTCGGGCACCGGCGCACGATCCTGGCCGGCCTGCTGGTCTTCGCGGTGGCGGCGGTGATCGGCGCGACGGCGGCGTCCGCCGCCGTGCTCACCGCGGCGCGCTGCCTGCAGGGAGCCGCGGCGGCGCTGTCGGTCCCGTCGGCGCTGCGGCTGCTCACCACGATCACCGCCGACGGCCCGCAGCGCCGGAAGGCGATCGCGTGGTGGAGCGCGGCGGGAGCGGCGGCCGGCGCGAGCGGCTTCGTGGCCGGCGGGGTCGTGACCGGGCTGGTCGGCTGGCGGGCGGTCTTCTGGGCGTATCTTCCGCTGGCCCTGGCGCTGGCCGCGGCCATCGGCCGGACGACCCCGCCCGATGGCGGCACGGACCGGTCGGTCCGGCTCAGCCTGGCCAGCGCGGCCGCCTTCACCGCGGCGGTGATGGCCTTCGTGGTCGCGACGACGCTGCTGCCCGAACACGGCCGGGTCGTGGCCGGCGCCGCCCTGCTCGGCGCCGCGGTCCTGCTGACGGGCTTGTTCGTGGTGCTCGACCGGCGCTCGGCGGCGCCGCTCCTGCCGCGAGGCGTGCTGCGGGAGCGGCCGCTGCGCGCGGGCGCGGCCGGCGGCCTGCTCAACACGGCGGCGACCAGTTCGGCCATCACCCTGGCCACGCTGTACCTGCAGGACGCGCGCGGGTACCGCCCGCTCACGGCCGGATTGATGCTGCTGCCCTTCAGCCTCGCCGTCGTCGGCGGCTCGGCGCTGGCCGCGCCGACGCTGGCCCGGTGGCGGCCCCAGCGTGTCATCGCGGCGGGACTGGGGCTCATCGCGGCCGGCGACGCCGCGCTCATCCCGGCCGCGAGCCGCCCGTGGGCCCTGCCGGCCTGCGTCGCCGTGGGCGGCGCCGGCATCGGCCTGTCCTCGGTCGCGGCGACCGGGCTCGGCACCAGCGTCCCGGTCGCCGCCCGCGGCACCGCCGCCGGGGTCATCAACACCGCCGCGCAGCTCGGCACCGCCCTCGGTGTCGCCATCTTGCTGCTCGTCGCCGCGCTGACCAGCGGGTTGCCCGGACCAGGACGGCCGGTTCCGGCCGCCGCGTGGGGCCTGGCCGCCGCGATCAGCGCGGCCGGCGCGATCGTCTTCGCACGCCGCGACCGGCGCGCGCTCGTCGCGGCCCGGGAAACGGCGCCATCCGCCCGGGACAAGCTCCCGGAAAACTTGAAAAGGGAACCTTTTTAAGTGGCGAGAGCCCGGGCCGGCCAGGGCGCGCGACAGCTGAGCACGGCGCTGGCCACGTGGGGCCTGCGGGGCCGGAAGAGACGGAGATCGCGGTCTGCTAACGATCTCCGGAAATGATCCTATTTGCTCATGTGAACTCGTGTTACGTTCCGGAAGTCTTACTTGCTGAAAATATCCAGTTTTTGTCACGCCGGGGGGTCTCGGCTGCCGCCAGGTGGGGAACGTCGGGTGCGGGGCCCGGCGGTGTTTCTCCGCGGGCGGTTGGGCAGGTGCCTTCCTCCGTGCTCGTTCCCTGCGAGGCGTCATGGCCCTTTCCCGGCGTCCGGCCCGCTCACGGCCCATCCGCCTGTTCCTGATCGGCATGTTCGCCGTGCCCCTGGTCTCCCTGGTGGCGCTGTATGCGTTCGCCGCGAGCACGACGATCGCCAACGCCGTCACCGACCAGACCTACAACCAGGGCGTCAAGATCGTAGCCACCGGGTTCGGCGAGCTCACCCAGGGTCTGCCGCAGGAGCAGGCCGCGACCTACGTCTGGCTGAGCAGCGGCCGCCGGGTTCCGAACGCGTCCATGCTGGCGGCGCGCAAGGTCGTGGACGCGGGGTTCCTGGGCGCCAAGAAGGTGATGACGCCGGTACAGGGCCAGGAGGCCCCCAAGGCCCGGGCGGCGCAGGACGCCCTGTTCGCCGCCCTGGCCCAGATCGGCAAGACCCGGGCGGCCGTGGACGCGGGCACGATCAGCCCCATGGCCGCGTTCACGGCCTACAGCAACCTGGTCGACGACCAGTGGCGGTTCTACTTCTCCTCGAACGGCAAGGACGCCTCGTTCACCGACGTCTCGATCGGTGCCACCGACCTGTCCTACGCGATCCAGATGGGCAGCCGGGAGGCGGCCCTGGTGGGCGGCGCGCTGGCCGGCGGCGGCCAGCTGAGCGCCGCTGCCCAGCAGGAGTTCACCAGCACGGTCGCCCACCGGCGGGGGCTGATGGACGAGGGCATCGCGCTGCTGACTCCCGACCTCGCCGCCCCGTACACCGCCCTGGAAAGCACCCAGCAGTACCAGCAGTTCCAGGCGATGGAAGACCAGATCACGGCCAGCCCGGCCGGCCTGCCGCTCCCGGTGAACCCGACCGCCTGGCAGCAGGCCTCGGGCGGCTACCTGGCCGGCCTGGGCAAGGCCGAGCTCGACAGCGGCGCCAAGCTGGGCGCGATGAGCAACTCGCTCGCCAACCGCCTGGTCCTCGAGGCCGTCCTGGCCGGCGGCGTCGGCCTGCTCGCCGTCATCGCCTCGGTCTTCCTGCTGATCTGGTTCGGCCGCAAGGTCACCAGGGACATGACGCGGCTGAACGACAACGTCCGCGCCATGGCCGACGAACGGCTGCCGCGGGTGGTCGAGCGGCTCCGCCGCGGCGAGGAGGTGGACGTGCTCGCCGAGTCCCCGGCCCCGGACACCAGCGCCATCTCCGAGGTCTCCCGGATCGCCGAGTCGTTCGCCACCGTGCAGGCCGCGGCCGTCACGGCCGCCGTCGACCAGGCCCAGCTGCGCAAGGGCATCAACCAGGTCTTCCTGAACATCTCCATGCGCAACCAGTCCCTGCTGCACCGGCAGCTGGGGATGCTGGACTCGATGGAGCGGCGGACCAGCGAGCCGGAGGCGCTCGCCGACCTGTTCCGCATCGACCACCTCACCACCCGCATGCGCCGCCACGCCGAGGGCCTGATCATCTTGTCGGGATCGGTGCCCGGCCGCGGCTGGCGCGACCCGGTACCGGTCGTCGACGTCATGCGGGCCGCGGTGGCCGAGGTGGAGGACTACGTCCGGGTCGACGTGAACAGCGAATCCGACGACCTGGTGGCCGGCAGCGCGGTCAGCGACGTCATCCACCTGATCGCCGAGCTCATCGAGAACGCCACCGTCTTCTCCCCGCCCAACACCAGGATCGAGGTCAGGGCCGAACGGGTCGGCACCGGCCTGGTCGCCGAGGTCGAAGACCGCGGCCTGGGCCTGTCCCCCACCGAACTCGCCGACATCAACCGGCGGCTGGCCAGCACGCCGGAGTTCGACCTGGCCCGCAGCGATCAGCTCGGCCTGTACGTGGTCAGCCAGCTGGCCACCCGGCACGACATCAAGGTCTCCCTGCGCCGGTCCGTGTACGGCGGCACCACGGCGGTGGTCCTGCTGCCGTTCGGCGTGATCGTCCGCGAGGAAGAGGCCCCGCCGGTCCGCAGTGACCAGGGCGGATGGATATCTGACAGCGGTCGCGCCCTGACTGGCCGGCACCGGCTGCCCGCCCCGAATCGCATGCTGGACCGCCCGCTGGACCTGGACAGCGGGACTGGCCTGGACACCCGGAACGGCGCGGACACCCGGAACGGCGCGGACACCCGGATCGAGGCGTGGCCCGCGGCCGCCGACCCCTCCGGATCTTCCCCCGGGCCGGCCGCATCCCAGACCGCCCCGCTGGCGCCGTGGGAGATCGGGCCGCCGCCCACCCTGCCGACCGCCGCCAGGGCCGTGACGTCCGGTCCCCCGTGGGACACCGAGACGACGGATTCCTGGCCGGCCATAACGCCGGACAGGAACCCGGCCGGGAGCGGAGCACCGGCCGGCCTGGGCGATGCGTTCCGGCGTGAGCCGCCGCGTCCCGGCCGGACCGCCAGCGAGCCGCCGCTCCGCGGATCGCGTGAGCTCGAAGGGCCCGGCGCCGCGGCGTCGGAAAGCCACCTCGGCATGCCCATCCGGGTCCCGCAGGCCAGCCTGGCCCCGCAGTTGAAGAGCCAGCGCGACGCCCAGCCGCCGACGCCGCCGTGGGCCCCGCTGGGGACGGGGCACGAGGCACCCGAGGTCACGCCGCGCTCGCCGGAGGCGACGCGCAACATGCTGAGCCTGATGCAGCAGGGCTGGCGGCGCGGCCGCGTGGACGATCTCGACCATCCCGAGGGCGCCCCGGGTAACGGAACTGACCGATAGCGAGGCTGGTAATGACACAGACTGACACGACCGGACAGCTGAGCTGGCTGCTGGACAACCTCGTCAATCAGGTTGAGCACGTCCAGCAGGCACTGATCCTGTCCCGGGACGGCCTGGTGGTGGCCGCGTCCCGCGGCCTGACGGCCGAGGACAGCGAGCACCTGTCGGCCCTGGCGGCCGGCATGCAGAGCCTGGCCCGCGGCACCGGCAGGCAGTTCCACGGCGGCGAGGTGCGGCAGACCATCATCGAGATGGAGTCCGCCTTCCTGTTCGTCATCGCGGCCGGGAAGGGGACCTGCCTGGCCGTGCTGACGTCCGCCGACCCGAACGTCGGCCTCATCGCCTACGAGATGGCCATGCTGGTCCGGCGGATGGGCAAGTACCTCGACGCCGAGCCGCGATTTCCTGATCATGAAATAGCCGCGGAGTGACTGGCCACGACGGTTACGGGGACCGCTGGTTCGACCGGGAGGCCGGGCCGGTGGTCCGGCCCTACGCCCTGACCAAGGGCCGGACCCTGCCGAGCGGCGGGGCGACCTTCGGCCTGATCGACGTCGTGGTCGCGACCAGCGAGCGGCCGCCGGCGCACTTCCGTCCCGGCCCGGAGCACCGGCGGATCCTGAACATGTGCCGTCGGCCCACGCCCGTCGTCGACCTGACCTCGGAGATCGACCTCCCCCTGGGGGTCGTCCGGGTCCTGCTCGGCGACCTCACCAGCGAGGGAATGCTCCGGGTGCTCTCCACCCAGAAGCAACCAGTCACTGATCAGCGGCTCTTGAGGATGGTGCTCGATGGACTTGAATCGCTTTGAGGGCGCCCATCCCTCACCCCGGCCGGGCGGCGCCGTCCCGGCGACCGCCAAGATCCTCATCTCGGGGGGCTTCGGCGTCGGGAAAACCACCCTGGTCGGGACGATCAGCGAGATCAGGCCGCTGCGGACCGAGGAGCCGCTGAGCGACCGCAGCGTCGGCATCGACGACACCCGCGGGGTGAGCGCGAAGACCACCACCACCGTGGCCATGGACTTCGGCCGGATCAGCTTCCCGTCCGACCTGGTGCTGTACCTGTTCGGCACGCCCGGCCAGGAGCGTTTCTGGTTCATGTGGGATGAGCTGGCCATCGGCGCCGTCGGGGCCGTGATCTTGGCCGACACCCGGCGCGTGGCCGACTGCTTCGCCTCGATCGACTACTTCGAGCGGAACGGGACGCCGTTCGCCATCGCGGTCAACTGCTTCGACGGCGCCCCCCGGTTCGAGCCGGACGACATCAGGATCGCGCTGAGCCTGGCGCCCGAGGTGCCGATCGTGCTGTGCGACGCGCGGGACCGGGAATCGGTCAAGAAGGTACTGGTCAACCTGGTCCGGTACGTGATGCAGACGAACAACCGGCGGAACCAGGCCACCCTCGCCTGATCCAGCACGGGCTACCCTGGCCGTGGGGGTGCTCGTGCTGGATCTGCTCGCGTTCATTCTCGCGGCCGTCGCCGTCATCGTCGCGCTGCAGTACCTGGCCGACCGGACCGGGCTGCCGGCCGCGGCCCTGCTCACCGTGGCCGGGCTGGTGTACGCGGTGCTGCCCGGGCCGAACCTGACGCTCGACCCGCACGTGATCTTGACCTTCGTCATCCCGCCGCTGATCTACAGCGCCGCACTCAATTCCTCGCTGCTGGCCATCCGGGCCAACCTGCGCACCGTCATCAGCCTGTCGATCGGGCTGGTGCTGGCGACCGCGCTGGTCACCGGGGTCGGGATGGACCTGCTGGTGCCCGGGGTGGGGCTGGCGGCGGGCGTCGCCCTCGGCGCCGCGCTGTCCCCGACCGATCCGGTGGCGGCGCTGGCGGTGGGCGGCCGGGCCGGCCTGCCGGCCAAGCTCATCACCATCATCGAGGGCGAGGGCCTGCTCAACGACGCCACTGCGCTGACCACGCTGACGGTGGCGGTCACCGCCGCGACCAGCGGCGGCTTCTCGCTCGGGGACGCGGTGGCGCGCTTCGCGCTGGCGGCGGCGGGCGGCCTGCTGTCCGGCGTGGTCGTCGCGGTCGTGGTCCGCCTGCTGCTGTCGGCCGTCCGCGATCCGCTGCTGGTCAACGGGATCTCACTCGGCACGCCGTTCGCGGCCTACCTGCTCGGAGAGGAACTGCACGTCTCCGGCGTGCTGGCGGTCGCGGTGGCCGGCCTGATGGTCGGCCACAACACGCCGCGGTTCACCTCCGGCGCCAGCCGCCTGCAGGCCACCGCGGTCTGGCACCTGGCCGACTTCCTGCTCCAGGGGTTCGTGTTCCTGCTGATCGGGCAGCAGATCGTGCCGGTCGTGCGCGGCCTGAAGGCATACCCCACGGCCACGCTCTGGTCGGCGGCGGCGGTCAGCGTCGGCGTGGTCCTGCTGCTGCGCCCGCTGTGGCTGGCCCTGACCCAGGCCCTGCCGCGCGCCGTACAGCGACGGCGCGGCCGCCAGGCGTCCCAGGACGGCGACTCGTCCCTGTCCGGCCGGGAGATAATCGTGCTGAGCTGGGCCGGCACCCGCGGCGTGATCAGCCTGGCCGCTGTCTTCACCATCCCGCTCACCACGTCCGACGGGCGCCCCTTCCCCGGCCGTGACCTGCTGCTGTTCTGCGCCTTCCTGGCCGTGCTGGTCACCCTGATCGGCCAGGGCCTCACCTTCGGCCCGGTCGCGCGGGTGCTGCGCGTCCGGGCCGACCTCGCCGACGCGGCCCTGGTCCGGACCCAGGCCCGGGCCGCGGCGGTCCAGGCTGGCCTGGCCCGGCTGGATCAGATCGCCGCCGACGACGACATGCTCGGGGAGGCCGTGCCCGTCCCGGCCCTGGACGCGCTGCGGACCAGCCTGGAGCATAAGGCCCGGCGCTACCGGCAGCTGCTCGGGCGGCTCGAGGAGGCCGGCGAGGACGCGGTCCCGGCGGCCACTCCCGGCTACCAGGTTGCCGTGCGGGCCCGGCGGGCCGTCATCGACGCCCAGCGCGAGGAACTCCTGCGCTGGCGCGACGCCGGCCACCTGCCCGACGCCAGCCTGCGCAAGCTGGAACGCGAGCTCGACCACGAGGAACGCACGCTCCCCCCGCAAGAGAGTCACTGACCGGTGCTGGTGGTCCGGTGGAGGCGCCCCGATCAGCTCGCCACCGGGACCGGGGCCGCGGCATCCGCCCGGGCCAGCTGCCCCTGGACCACAGGGAGCCATCCGGTGATCGTGGTGCCCTGACTGGGCTCGGAACGGACGTCCAGCGTGCCGCCGTGCGCGGCCAGCCGGTCCGTCATGCCCTGGAGCCCGGAGCCGGCCCGCAGCCCCTCGGCCGGCAGTCCCGCCCCGTCATCGCTGATCGAGAACTCCAGGCCCTCCTCGTTCCCGGCCAGCCGGATAATCGCCCGCGTGGCCCGGGCGTGCTTGGCCACGTTCTGCAGCGCCTCCAGCGCGCAGAAGTACACCGTGCTCTCCATGTCCGGCGAGTAGCGCTCGACCTGGCCCGCCTCCAGGACGACGGGCACCGGGCTCCGGTTCACCTGCGCGCGCAGCGCCGCGACCAGGCCCTGGTCGGCCAGCAGCGGCGGGTAGATACCCCGGGCCAGCGCCCGCAGGTCGTCCAGCGCGGCGCTGAGCTGCGCCTTCAGGTCGGGGATGGCCTGCCGGACCAGGCCGGGGTCGTCGGCCGCCTCGGCCAGCAGCCCTAGGTGGATAGACAGCGCGATCAGCTGCTGCTGGGCCCCGTCGTGCAGGTTCCGCTCGATCTTGCGCCGTTCGGCGTCCTGCGCCTCGACCAGCCGCCGCCGCGACGCGCGGAGCTCGTCGATGGTGGCCCGCAGCTCGGCGGTGAGCTGGGCGTTGCGCATGACCAGCCCGGCCTGGGAGGCCAGGTGCTGCAGCAGGCCGTCCTCGGCGCTGGTCAGCGCCTCCTCGCGCGGCTTGGTGAGGGAGATCGCGCCGAGCAGGTCATCGCCGTGCCGGACCGGCACCACCCGGGTTCCGGGATCCTCGGGCCCGAGGACCGGCAGGCCGGTAGCGCCATCGGAAGCACCGTCCACCGAGACACCGTTCACTGAAGCCCCGTTCACCGAGGGTCCGTCCAGCCGCGCCGCCGCGGACGGCATCAAACCGTCCGGCCAGATCGCGCTCGGCCGCAGCTCGGCACCGACCCGGATCCACGCCTCGACTCGGGTAGCCCCGGACGCCCCGGCCAGCAGCGCCACCATCCGGTCGAGGGCCTCGCGCAGGTCGAGTTGCCCCGCCATGTCGGCCGCGAAGTCGGACAGGACCTGGTAGGGCGTGGCCCGCACGCCGTAGACCAGCCGGTTGACCAGCCGGCTGGTCCGCTGCCGCAGCGGCTGGAACACCAGGGCGATCACGACGGCCGCCGCGATGGTCAGGGCCGGATGGCTGCCGCTGCCCGCCAGCGTACCGAAACCGAGGACGAAGGCCGCGTACACGGCGGTCACGCCGGCCGACAGCAGGGTGAACAGCAGCGCCCGGCTGATGATCACGTCGATGTCGAACAGCCGCCGCCGCAGGATCGCGATCGCCGTGGCCACCGGGATGGCGAGGAACACCAGGAACGGGGTGGCGGTGAACGGCACGCTCTCCCACAGCGTGCCGGCCTGGCCGAACGCGACGGCCAGGCCGGCGACGACCTGGGTAAGCAGCACCCCGGCGAGAGCCAGCGCCAGCCACTTCAACTGCTGGCGCAGCCGCTGGTCGCCGCGCCGGTACCGGATCACCAGCGAGACCACCGCGGCCCCCAGCACCAGCGGGAACACCAGGGTCAGCGCGTTCAGGGTGCCGAGCCCGGCCACCGGCCGCAGCGACCGGACCGCCAGCGGGTTCGGGTAGGACAAGGAAATACCACCCACCGCGGGCAGCGCCACCTGCCGGGTGCTGACCACGAACGAGACCAGGCTCAGGCCGGTCAGCACCCGGCCGGTCACGGCGGCCGGACGCCAGCGGGGCGACGGCAGCCGGCCGGTCGGGAAGACCAGGAAGACCGCGGCCAGGCCCATGGCCTGGAGCACGAAGACGGCCTCGGACAGCGCCCCGACCGTGCCCGCGGCCGGGAGCGCGCCGGGATGCGCCTTGGCGCCGTAGATCGCGTAGGCCGAACCGGTCATCACGACGGTGGTCGCCGTACCCTCGGCCAGCATGAGCCAGCCCACCAGGTTGCCCCCCGCCCGGCGCACGATCAGCGCGCCGAGCGCGGCGTAGGCGATCGTCCCGCCCACCGCGCCGAGATTGCCGGCCGCGTCGGTCGGGGCCAGCGAGCTCCACTCCAGCACGGTCAGTACCAGCCCGGCCAGCGCGACGAGCACGGTCGCGGCCAGCGCGGCGGTAACGCCCCGGGTCGGCCCGGCGGGCCGGTTCACCGCCGGCGCACCAGGACGTACTGCACCCCGGCGCTGGCCGCGATGAGCAGGCCGTCGCCGTAGCTGAACACGCCCAGCCCCGCCAGGAAGATCTGCACCGCCACGGCCAGCAGGAACACCAGCAGCCCCCAGCGGTAGGCGGTGACGGCCCAGCGCGCTCGCGGCCTGGCCGCCTGATCGCGGTCTTGCACCGTGGTCGCCATCTAGATCACCTGCCGTAGCGCCGGGGCGCCGAGCTGGCCGAGCACGGCGAGCAGGTCGGCGGTGCACCAGTGTTCGGCGAACCTTCCGTCGGGTCCGGCCCGGACGATGTGCAGGCAGGCGAACTCGACCGCCCGGCCGGTGGCGGCATGCGTGCCGTAGGCGGTGATCCGCTGCGCCACCTGGTCATCCGCGGTGAACTCGTCTTCCACGATGGCGTGGAAGTCTGGGAAGATGCGGTGAGTACGGGACAGCCAGTCCCGCAGGCTCGCCAGGCCTGGCGCGAGCTCGCCGCCGGGAATGTGGTGAGTGCAGGTGGGGGACATGAGTTCGGTTGCGACTGCGAGATCGCCCTGGTTGAGAACTTCCTCGATCAGGCGCCGCGCGCGGGTCCGAAGATCTTCTGGTGCCATGGGGCCTAGCCTGCGGCTGGACGACCCTGGCCGACAGGACGAGCGCTCCCCGTTCACTCCCCGTTTGGGCGACGCGGGCTTGAGGGACCATGCCGTCGTTCGGTGAGCTGCTGCGGCAGCGCCGGCTGGCCGCCGGGCTGACCCAGGAGACGCTGGCCGAACGGGCCGGGGTGAGCGCCAAGGCCATCAGCGACCTGGAGCGGGCCCCGGACCGCACGCCGCGGCTCGACACGGTGGGGCTGCTGGCCGACGCGCTGAACCTCGACCCGGCCGAACGGGCGGCGTTGCTCGCCGCGGCCCGGCCCGCGGCCGGCGGGCGGCCCGGGCCCGGTTCGGCGCCGGCCGTCCGAGCCGGCCGCGCCACGGCGATGCCACGGCCTCTCACGCCGCTGATCGGCCGGGATAGCGTGACGGCGGCCGTCGTCCGCCTGCTGCGCCGCGGCGACACTCAGCTGCTGGTCCTCACCGGTCCGGGCGGGGTGGGCAAGACCCGGCTGGCCATCGAGGTGGCCGGGCGGGTGGCGGGCGACTTCCCCGACGGGGTGGTATTTACCGACCTGACGCCGTTGCGCGATCCCGGTCTGGTCCTCGGTGCCATCGCGCGGCAGCTGGGCGTGGACGAACGGGACGCGACCCCGCTGACCAGCTTGCTGGCGCTGGCCCTGCGCGAGCGCCGGATGCTGCTGGTGCTGGACAACTTCGAGCACGTGCTGGCCGCCCGCGATGCCGTGGTCGGGCTGCTCGAGGCCTGCCCCGGCGTGGTCGCCCTGGTCACCAGCCGGGTCGCGCTGCGGGTCCGGGCCGGGCGGGAGTACCCGGTGGCCCCGCTCGCGCTGCCCGGCCCGGACGACCCGGACGCGGCCGGATCCCCCGCGGTGGAACTATTCACGGACCGGGCCGACGCGGCCGGGACGGCGCTCGCGCCGGACGCGGCGACCGGCGCGGCGGTAGCCGAGATCTGCCGCCGGCTCGACGGCATCCCGCTGGCCATCGAGCTGGCCGCGGCCCGGCTGCCGCTGCTGCCGCCCGGTCACCTGCTGACCCGGCTGACCCGCCGGCTGCCGGAGCTGGTGGACGGCCCGTACGACCTGCCGGACCGGCAGAAGACCATGCGGGACGCGATCGCCTGGAGCTACGAGCTGCTGGCCTCGGCCGAGCAGCGGCTGTTCCGCCAGCTGTGCGTGTTCACCGGCGGCGGCACCCTCGACGCGGTCGAGGCCGTGTGCGGGGCGGACGCCGTGACCGGCCTCGCCGCCCTGGTGGCCGGGAACCTGGTGCGGATGCCGGTCGCCGCCGCACCGGGCAGCACGGCGGGCAGCGCCCCGGACGGGCCGCGGGTGAACCTGCTGGAGACGATCCGCGAATACGGCACCGAGCAGCTCCAGGCCCGCGCGGAGGCCGGGGAAACCCGGCGGGCGCACGCCGGGTGGTACCTGGACCTGGCCGAGCGGGCGGCGCCCGCGCTGGCCGGCCCGGACGTGGTGTCCTGGCTGGGCCGGCTCGACGCCGAGCACGACAACCTGCGGGCCGCGCTGCGGTGGACCCTGGATACGGACAACGGGGCCCGGGGCGACGGGACGGACGCGCTGCGGCTGGCGGGGGCGCTCGGGCGCTACTGGGCGCACCGCGGTCACCTCAGCGAGGGGCGCCAGTGGTGCGCCGAGGCCCTCGAGATGTCGGCCGGTAGCGGGGCGGGGACGGCCCTCGTTCGGATTAAATGCCTGATCGCGGCGGGAAGGCTGGCAATCGGCCAGGCCGCCTACGGCGAGGCGGAGCGAGTTACCGCCGAGGCGGTGGCGCTGGCCGGCGAGCACGGCGGCCCGGCCGAGCAGGCGGCCGCCCTCACTACGCAGGGCCTGCTGGCCCGGACGCAGAACCGGTACGCGGACTCGGCCGCGGCCTACGAGGCAGCCCTGCCGCTGGCCCGGGCGGCCGGCCGCCGCGGCGAGGAGGCGACGGCGCTGCTCGGCCTGGCCTACGTGGCCATGTTCACCGGCGACGCGGCCCGGGCGGGCGCGCTCACCGAGCAGTGCCTGGCCGCCGCGCGGGCCTCGCAGGACCAGTTCATCCTGGCCCACGCGCTGTTCTTCATGAGCTGGGGCGCCAGCCACGGCGGCGCCTACGAGGCTGCCCGGGCCCTGGCCACCGAGGCCAGGGACCTGTTCGGCGAGCTGGGCGAGGGCGGCGAGCATGCCGAGGCCACCTTCGTGCTCGGCACCATCGCGATGTACACCGGTGACTACCGCGGCGGGGCGGCCCTGTTCGAGCAGAGCCTGGCCGAGCGGCGGGCCCGCGGCGACGAGCACACCGCCGCCCGGCATCTCGGCGGCCTCGGCACCGCCCTGCTCAACCTGGGCGACCGGCCCCGGGGCCGGGCCGTGATCGAGGAGAGCCTGGCGGTGGCGCGGGCCTACGGCGACCAGTGGTCCGAGGCCATGTCGCTGGTGATGCTCGGCCACCAGCGGCTGGCCGACGGCGAGCCGGCCCGGGCGCAATCCGAGCTGACCGGGGCGGCAGCGTTGTTCCAGGCGACCGGCAACATGGTCTACATGGCCTGGTGCCTGGAAGGGCTGGCCGGGGTGGCGGCGGCGGAGCGCGACCTGGACCGGGCCGCGGAGATCACCGGCGGCCGGGACGGGCTGCGGGCCCAGACCGGGGTGCTGCTGCCGCCGGTGTACCCCGCTGCCTGGGAGCGGATGCTCCGGATCGTGCGGGACGGGCTGGGCGAGGAGCGGTTCGCAGCGGCCCGGGGGCGGCTGGCGGACCGGCCGCCGCCGGAGATCGTCGCCGCCGCGCTCGGGCCAGCGGTCAGCCCCGTCCCGCCCGGGACCAGGGGCAGCGCAGTCCTGCCCGGGACCAGGGGCAGCGCAGCCCCGGCCGGGTCAGGGGACGGAACCCCGGCCGGGGCTGCGAGTCATGAGCCCGGGGCGGTCGAGCCCGAGAAACAGACCGCCCCGGACGCCTGTGCTCCGGACGTACCCGCGCGTTAGGCGCGCCCGGTGAAGTGGCCCAGGTCGAAGGCGGCCACCTGACTGCCGAGCCGCTCACCCGCCTGGTGGTCCAGCCGGGTGTGCTGACCGGCCCAGATCCGGCTGAGCCCGGCCTCGTTGGCCGCGGCCTGGAAGCTGCCGAACGTCCGGGTGGCGCCGTTCAGCGTGATGGCCAGGTGCACCCGGTGACCGGCGAACGCGCTGAGCACGGTGGCCGCGGCCTCGCTGATGGTGCTGTGCGCGCCCGGGTAGGAGGGGTCGGGGGCGGTGACCGCGAGCGGGGTCCAGGCCGGGTCCCCCTTGATGCGGGGGTTGTGGATGGTGTTGCCCAGCCGGATCGCGGTGACCGGTCGCCAGATCGCGTAGTGGTACTTGGCGTTGTACATGGCGATGGCGGCGTCGGCCAGCGTGACGTCGAGGCTGGCGAACAGGGCGGTGGCCTGCTCCAGGCTGGCGCCCTCCCGGTCAGCACGGAGGACCTGAGCCTGCGCTACCAGGTTCCAGGTGTTCCAGATCGGCGCCGAGGCCCAGAAGTTGGCGGCCGCGGTCTCGCCGGCGGTCCGGGTCCGGCTGGTGTCCCGGCCCAGGCTCTTGACCTCGTTCAGCGCCGCGCCGTAGGCGGCGCTGGTGACCCGCGGCATCGGCGCGGGCCGGAACTGCCGCCCGTCCCGCAGGACGAACGGGGTGACCTTACCCCAGCCGGTGAACGCCGGGGCGGGGAAGTCGGGCGGCGTGGGCCGGTAGTCGCCGGGCAGGTTCCCGCTCACGAACGGCGGCGGGGTGGCCGCGGATCCGTCGTGGGCCCGGACCTTGAGCAGGTGCCGGGCCACGGCGGCGCCCACCTCGGTGCCGTCATGCCGGCCGTGGCCGCCGGTCTTCGCCAGCTCGGCCCGCAGCACCCGGCCGAGCTCGCCCCTCATATTCGGGTAAAGAGCGGTCAGCACGTCGTGGGCGGCCTGGTCGGCCGCCGCGTCCGGGCGGGCGTCCCGTGGCGCCCGCACGGTGAACAGGTAGGACCGGTCGTGGTGGGTGATCGAGTTCACCGCGTCGTACTCGGCCGCCTGCAGCAGCGCGAAACTGCGGGTGGGGTGGATGGCGGCGGGCTGCTCGCCCGGGATGCCGAGGATCTTGATCAGTTCGTTGTTCCAGGTGACGACCAGCCGGCCGGACCCGGGCCGGAAGGCAGCGGCCGACGCCTGGCGGGCCCCCGTGGCCGCCAGGGTCGTGCTCGCCGAGGCCGTGCTGGCCGAAGCCGGGGCCGCCAGCGCGGTCGACGCGGTGGCGGCGGCCGCGGCGGCGGTTATCGCGGCCGCGATCGCCTTCCGGGACTTGGACGCCCCGGGCTTGTTCTTCTTTTCCCTCGTGAAGTTACGCATGTCTACTAATACGCTTAGTAGAAGGATCGGGTTCAATCCGATTGCAGGCCAGTTCGAGATCCTGTTGCGTAGTGAACGAGTCCCGGGTTCTATGCGTATTAGTAAGTAGTGATGACGCCAGCTGGAAGGGCAGGTCAGGGTCCGCGATGCGTCAGTTCGGCGAGCTGGAAGCGGTGATCATGGACCGGCTGTGGGAGTGGGGCAGGCCGGCCCTGGTTCGCGAGGTGGTCGACGACCTCGGCCGGGACCGGTCGATCGCGTACACCACGGTGATGACCGTGATGGAGAACCTGCACCGCAAGGGCTGGCTGCGCCGTCAGCGGGACGGCCGGGCCTGGCGTTACGAGCCGACCGGCTCCCGGTCCGGGTACACCGCGTCGCTGATGAGCGAGGCGCTGGCGACCAACCCGGACCGGCGCACCGCGCTGGCCCACTTCGTGCTGCAGATGAGCCCGCACGACGCCGCGCTGCTGCGGGAGGCGCTCGAGGCCACCCAGCCGCCATCGGCCCAGGCACCGGCCGCCGAAGGCGAGGGGCGATGACCGTCGCGGCCGTCCTGCTGGCCTACGCCGTCGGTGCCGGCGCGCTGGGTTCCCGGCTGCTGGCCCGGGCCCGCTGGATCCAGCGGGCGCCGTTGCTGGGCATCGTCACCTACCTCGCCGCGGCCTGGTCGGTGGTGGCCGCGGCCGGGCTGGCCGGGCTGACGCTGGCGGTGCACGCCACCGCCCTGGGCAGCGGGCTGAGCCAGCTGATCGGGGCCTGCGTCATCCGGCTGCGCGACACCTACGCCACGCCGGGCGGCGCCCTGGTGGCCGGCCTCGGCCTGGCCCTGGCGGCGGCGGTGACGGCCCGCACCGCGGTCGCCGCGGCCACTCACCTGCGGGCGGTCCGCCGGCAGGCGCGGCAGCACGCGCAGGCTGTCCGGCTGGTCGGGCGGCCGGACCCGGCCCTGGGCGCCCTGCTGGTCGAGCACCCGCAGCCCGCCGCCTACTGCGTGGCCGGCCCGGACCCGACCGTGATCGTGACCACAGCCGCGCTGCAGACCCTCGACCGGGACCAGCTGGCGGCCGTCCTCGCCCACGAACGGGCGCACCTCGCGTGGCGCCACCACCGGCTCGTGGCCCTGGCCAGGATCGCCCAGCAGCTGCTGCCATTCCTGCCGCTGATGCGGGACGCGGCGGTGCAGGTCGCCCGGCTGGTGGAATTGCACGCCGACGACACCGCCACCGCTGCGCACGACACCCGGACGCTGGCCACCGCGCTGGTCGTCCTGGCCGAGAAAGGAGCCCTCGCACCGGGCCCGGCCGTCACCGGGCTGGCCGCGCCCGGACCCGGCGCGACGGGACCGGTCGTGGCTGGCCTGGGTGCCACCGGGCTGACCGCGGCCGGCGCCGACGCGCTGCAGCGAATCCAGCGGATGCTCCGCCCGGCCGAGCCGCTGACCCGGCTGCGGCGGCAGCTGCTGCGGGCCGGGGCGGCCGGCCTGGCGCTGACCCCGCTGCTGCTCGCGCTGACCCCGGCCCTGGTGGCGCTGGCCCTCGGGCGCGTCCCGGTCGCCTAGCGGCCGCCGCCCCCTGTGAGCCATGTCATAACGCTCCCCTTGAACGGATAGCATCTACTAACCGTCTTAGTAGATGTAGAGCGCCGACCGAGAGGGATAGCCGTGCAAAGCAAGTCGTCCGCCATGTCCCGGCCACCCCGGCGGCCTCCTCGGCGGCTGAGCGCCCGCGAGCGGATGGCCGCCGAGCGGGCCGCGCGCCAGCGCGCCGCCAAGCGTCGCCGGATACTGATCGCGCTCGGGTCGGTCACCGCCGTCGTGGTCACCGCCGTCACGCTGGTCACGGTCAGCCTGACCAGCAAGCCGGCCCACCTGACGGCCAGCGAGTCCGCCGCTCCGGCGGCCGTGGTCAAGCAGGTCACGGCCGTGCCGTCCAGCCTGCTCACCCAGGTGAGCCCGGGCCGGGTCGTCACCCCGCTGCACCAGGTCGCGGCCTCGGGGCCGCCGCTGACGGCGGGCGGCAAGCCGGTCATCGAGTTCGTCAGCGAGGAGTCGTGCCCGTTCTGCGCGGCTGAGCGGTGGCCGCTGACGGTCGCCCTGTCCCACTTCGGCACCTGGAGCCAGCTCGGCGTCACCAAGTCGGCCGCCACCGACATCTTCCCCAACACGGCCACGCTGTCGTTCCGCTCGGCCCAGTACCACAGCAGCCAGCTGACGCTGCACACCACCGAGCTGACCGACAACGCCGGCCATGCCCTGCAGTCCGCCACCACGCTGGACCGCCAGCTGATCGGGCAATACGACGTGCCACCCTACGTCAACAGCGCCGACCAGTCCGGGGCGGTGCCCTTCCTCGACATCGGCAACCGGTACATCCTGGCCGGGGCGCAGTTCGACCCGCAGGTACTGGCCGGGCTGTCCGCGGCGCAGATCGCCGCCCAGCTCCGCGACCCCTCCAGCCCGGTGGCGCAGGCCATCGACGGCTCCGCCAACCTGATCATCGCGGCCATCAACCACGTCCTGCACGACCAGGCCAGCCAGGGTTAGTCCTGGCCGGAAGGGGGCTAGCCGGGCCCCGCGCGGCCCGGCTAGCCCCGCGTTAGGCTGGAGCCCAACCGACTAGGCAGGGGGCGCCGCTGTGAGCATTCAGGTCCGCGAGTTGTTCGCCAACGGCTTCGGCGAACTGCGCTACGAGCCCACCGCGAAACGGATCCGCGCGGTGCTGGGCGGCGACACGGTCGTCGACAGCACCCGGGCCCTGCTGGTCTGGGAACCGCGGCGGATCGTGCCGTCCTACGCGGTGCCGGCCGAGGACGTGCGCGGGGACCTGGTGCCCGCGGGACCGGCCGGGGCCGGCCCCGGCCGGGACGTGGGCGTGGCCCTGCCCGACGTGACCGCGCTGCGCGTCCTCGACCCGAGGACCCCGTTCACCGTCCACAGCACCGACGGCGAGGCGGCCGACCTGGTCGCGGCCGGCCAGGAGCGGCTCGGGGCGGGCTTCCGCCCGGCCGACAAGGACCTAGCCGGGATGGTGATCCTGGACTTCGGCGCCTTCGACGCCTGGTACGAGGAAGACGAGCTCAACGTGGGCCACCCGCGGGACCCGTTCCACCGCATCGACGTGCTGCCCAGCTCGCGCCAGGTTCAGCTGGAACTGGACGGCCAGGTGCTGGCGGACAGCTCCCGGCCGGCCCTGCTGTTCGAGACCATGCTGCCCACCCGCTACTACCTCCCGCGCGCGGACGTGACCGCCGAGCTGATCCCCAGTGACACCAAGACCTGGTGCGCCTACAAGGGCCAGGCGTCGTACTTCTCGGCGTCGGTCGGCGGCCGGGTCGTCCCGGACATCGCCTGGAGCTACACCGACCCGCGGCACGACGCCGTCCAGGTCCGCGACCTGATCGCCTTCTTCGAAGAGAAGATCGACGTCATCCTGGACGGCGAGCGCCGCACCCGCCCCGTCACCCCCTGGTCCTAGCCCGGTGCGGATCTCCCGGATCACGATCACGCCGGTCGCGTTCGCCGATCCGCCGCTGCTGAATTCGGTCGGCGTGCACGAGCCGTTCGCGCTGCGGGCGGTCATCGAGGTCGCGACCGACGAAGGGCTGACCGGCCTCGGCGAGACCTACGCGGACGAGGTGCACCTGGATGCGCTGCGGGCCGCGGCCGCCGCCATCGAGGGCGCCGACGTCTACCGCACCGAGGAGATCTACCGCCGCGTCCAGGCCGTCGCGGCGCCCGCGACCACGATCGCGTCGGGCCTCATCGGGCACAGCGCGGCCACCGACCGGGTGTTCTCCCCGTTCGAGGTGGCCTGCCTCGACATCCAGGGACAGGCGGCCGGGCGGCCGGTCGCGGACCTGCTCGGCGGCGCGGTGCGGGACGAGGTGCCGTTCTCCGCCTACCTGTTCTACAAGTGGGCCGCGCACCCTGGCGCCGAACCCGACGGCTGGGGCGAGGCCCTCGGCCCCGACGGCATCGTGGCCCAGGCCCGGCGGATGGTGGACGAGTACGGGTTCACCGCACTCAAGCTGAAGGGCGGGGTGTTCCCGCCGGATGAGGAGACCGCGGCGATCCGCGCGCTGCGCCGCGCCTTTCCGGCCCACCCGCTGCGGCTGGACCCGAACGCCGCGTGGACCCCCGCGACCTCGATCCAGGTCGCCCGCGACCTGGACGGCGTCCTGGAGTACCTCGAGGACCCGGCGCCCGGCATCGACGGCATGGCGGAAGTGGCCCGGTCCGCGCCGATGCCGCTGGCCACCAACATGTGCGTGGTGGCCTTCGAGCACCTGCCCCCGGCCATCCGGGCGGACGCGGTCCAGGTCGTGCTATCCGACCACCACTACTGGGGCGGCCTGCGCCGGTCCCGGCTGCTGGCCGGGATCTGCGAGACGTTCGGGCTGGGCCTGTCCATGCACTCCAACTCGCACCTGGGCATCAGCCTGGCCGCGATGGTCCATCTGGCCGCCGCCACCCCCAACCTCAGCTACGCGTGCGATACCCACTGGCCGTGGAAGACCGAGGACGTGATCCGGGGCGAGCCGCTGGTCTTCGCGAACGGCGCGGTCCGGGTCCCGGACACGCCCGGCCTCGGGGTGGAACTCGACCGGGACGCACTGGCCCGGCTGCACGAGCAGTACCTGGCGTGCGGCCTGCGCCGCCGGGACGACACCGGCTACATGCGGCGCATCGTGCCCGGCTACGAACGCAAGCAACCTCGCTGGTAGGGAGATCCATGGGAGGGCCATTTCCGGTCACGAGCCCATTCTGGCCAGCGGGTACGGCGGATACCGGTCTGGCCTTCGCCCCTGCTCATCGCGCAAGGTAGTGATCATGACGCTGCGACCGAACCAGATCAACCGGCACCGGGAGCGTTCCCGGGAAGAGCGCGCGGACCTGGACGCGGTCCTCGACGCCGGGCCCCACGTCGGGACGCTCAGCACGGTGGCCGACGGCAGGCCGTGGGTGGTGCCGATGCTGTACGGCCGGGCGGGTGACCGGATCCTGCTGCACGGGTCGGTGGGGGCGGGCGCCCTGCGGCACGTGGCGGCCGGCGCCCCGGCCGCGCTGTCCGTGATGCACATCGACGCCTGGGTCTACGCGCACACGCTGTTCGACTCGAGCGCCAACTACCGTTCGGCGGTGGTGCACGGCCGCCTGATCGCACTCAGCGGGGACGAGGCCGCGCAGGCGCTGACCCAGATCTCCGAATGCCTGACCCCGGGCCGTTCGGCGGAGGTGCCGTTCCACACCAGGAAGCAGCTGGCGGCCACCACCGCGCTGGCGATGGACATCACCGCGGGCGAGTGGACGGTCAAGATCCGCGACGCGGGCCCCGGCGCGCCGGAACCGGGCGAGGCCGAGCCCGGCCTGTGGACCGGGATCTTGCCCATCACCAGCGGCTACGGAACCCCGCAGACCTCCGCGCACGTGCCCGCCGATACCCCGGTCTCCCCCTCGGTGCTCAAGATCGCGGGCGGCTAAGACGAGGAGGGAATGGCCAGGACGGCTGAGGGCGGTGAGACGACCGCGCACCTCTTCCGCCTGGGGCAGCCGCAGCTCGCCGAAGATAGCCAGGGCCTGCTGGAAGCTGGCCCGGGCGGCGACGGGCTCGCCGGCCCCGAGCTGGATGTCGCCCAGCGCGGCCAGGATTCCCGCCTCGTCGGCGCGGCTGCCCAGGCTGCGGAACAGCGCCATGGCCCGCTCCAGGCACGCGGCGGCCGCGCCGGGCTCGCCGAGCAGCTGATAGGAGTCTCCGAGGCTCTGCCACGAGCCGGCTGACCCGTAGGCGTCACCGAGCTCGGTGTGGATGTCCATCGCGGTCGCGATCGAGGAAATGGCCCGGTCGGGCTGGCCGAGCCGGTTGGCGCACGACCCGATGCCCGCCATCGCGTAAGCCTCGCCGATCCGCAGGTCCGCCGCCCGGTACAGCTCGAGCGCGCGGCGATGGTGCGTCATCGCCTCCTCGGGCCGGCCCAGGCGGCTGAGCACGCTGCCGAAGTTGCTGTGCAGGTAGGCCTGTTCGGCGGGCAGGCCCAGCCGGGCGAGCAGGTCGCGGGCGCGCTCCAGCTCGGCCAGGGCGGCCGAGCTGTCGCCAAGGTGAAAGCACGCGCCGGCCAGGATGCGGCGCATGCATGCCTGCCCGGCCGGGTCGCGGCCGGCCCGGGCGGCGTCCAGGGCCGTCCGGGTGGTGGCCGCCCAGTCGTGCCACAAGCCGCTGCGCTGGTAGAAGGGCGTCAGCACGTAGGCCAGCTGCCAGGCGTAGCGGACCAGGCCCTGGTGGGCCGCGTACCTGACCGCGGCCTCGATCACCCGGTGCTCGGCGGTGAACCAGGCCAGCGCGCCGGCGTAGCCGTCGGGCTGCTCCGGCGCCGCGCCGCCGGCCTCGGGCTCCAGGCCGGGCAGCCGCTGGTGCGGCTGGAGCAGCAGGTAGCTGTGGTGCGCGGAGTGCAGGTAGTGGCTGAGCAGCCGGGAGGTGGCCACGTCGCGGTCGCCGTCCGGGTCGGTCTCGGCGCACAGCTCGGCGGCGTACGAGCGCAGCAGGTCGTGCAGGCTGTACCGGCCGGGCGCGTACTCGGTGAGCAGCCGGGTCCGGGTCAGCTCGGCCAGCAGGGCCCGGGCCTGGCGGGCCGGCATGGCGCCCAGGCTGGCCGCGGCGGCGGCCGCGATGTCCGGGCCGGCCTGCAGGGAGAGCAGCCGGAACAGCCGGGCGGCGGGCGGGCCGAGCATCCGGTAGGACCAGGAGAAGACCGCCCGGACGTCGGTATCGCGGGCGAACGCGTCCAGGCTGCCCTGCGCGTCGCGCAGCTCGCCGGCGATGGCGGCCAGCGGGAACTGGGGATGCGCGGCCGCCCGCGCCGCTACCAGGGCCAGCGCCAGCGGCAGCCGGCCGGACGCGGCGATGATCTCGTCGGTGGCGGCCGGTTCGGCCGCCACCCGGGCAGTCCCGAGCCGGCGGCCCAGCGCCTCCCGCGCGTCGGCGGCCGAGAAGACATCCAGGGTGAGCGGCCAGGCGCCGTCGCTGGCGGCCAGGGCGGTCAGCCGGGTGCGGCTGGTGACGATGACCATGCAGCCCGGCGAACCCGGCAGCAGCGGCCGCACCTGCGCCGCGTCCCGCGCGTTGTCCAGGACGACCAGCACCCGCTGGCCGGCCAGCAGGCTGCGGTACAGCGCGGCCCGCCCGTCCAGGTCGGCCGGGACCTGCTGCGGCGTCACCCCCAGGGCGGTCAGGAACCCGCTCAGTACCTCGGCCGGGCCGAGGGCCCCGCCGGGGCCGAAGCCGCGCAGGTTCACGTACAGCTGGCCGTCCGGGAACCGGTCCGCCACCAGGTGCGCCCAGTGCACGGCCAGGGTGGTCTTCCCGGCCCCCGGCATGCCGTCGATCGCGCCGATCACCATCGCGCCGGCGGCCGGCTCCTCGAGCAGCGCCGATACCTGCGCCACCTCGGCCCGGCGGCCGGCGAAGGCGGCCAGGTCGGCCGGCAACTGGGCCGGCCGGACCACCCGGAGAACCTCGGCCTTGTCCGCCGGCTGGCCCTCTTCCACCTGCTGGCCCCCTTCCACCTGCTGGCTCAGCACCCGGCGGTGCGCCTCACGCAGGTCGGCCCCGGGATCGATACCGAGCCCCTCGGCCAGGGCGGCCCGCGTCGTCTCGTACACGGCCAGCGCCTCGGCCTGGTGGCCGGCCGCGGCCAGCAGCAGCATCAGCCGCGCCTGCAGCGGCTCGGCCAGCGGGTCCTGTCCCGCGGCCCGGCGCAGCGCCGGCAGCACCTGGGGAGCCAGGCCCGCCGCCAGGGCGGCCTCGGCCGCCTCGCCCGCCAGGGCCAGGCCCTCCCGGTCCACGGCGGTGAAGGCGGGGTGCCCCTGCACCGCGGCCAGGTCGCCGGCGCAGCGTCCCTGGCACAGGGCGAGGGCCTCCAGGTACCGCGCCACGGCCCGGCTGGGCGGCTGCTCCGCCGCGGCCTGCCCGGCCAGCCGGCGCAGCCGCAGCAGGTCCAGGGTGTCCTCGCTGACGGCCAGCCGGTAGCCGCCCGCGTGCGGGATCAGCCAGCGGCCCGCCGCCCGCGCCGGCAGGCCCGGTTCCAGCACCCGGCGCAGCGCCCCGATGTACCGGTGCACGATGTTGGCGGCGCTGGACGGCGGGTCTGCGGCCCAGAGCAGGTCTACCAGCTCGCCCCGGCTGACCGGCTGGCCAGCCGCGGCGAGCAGCAGCGCGAGCACGGCGCGCTGCTGCGGCGGGCCGAGCTGCAGCTCGGTATCACCCTGCCAGGCCCGGACCGCCCCTAGCAGGGTAAATCTGATCGCGCACATGCTTTCCCCCGAAACATAAAAGCATCGGCAATTCCGCGCCAGCTGGGCCGCGTTTACTACATTTATGCGCCTTAGGAGAAATTGGTACCTGCAGCTTACTGATCACGACCGTGAAAATCCTGATATTCATGCAGGAAGACGGTACCCCGGACTCAGCTACGGGATGCAATGACAGGGTCACGCCGCCGCCGGATAACTATTCCGGGACCACGGCCGGAGCACCGGGAATTCATCGCTGGACGCATTCTGATACCCGAAACTTTCGCCAGTTTTGATCATGGAAATGACCGTCATTCATGACGGGATTTCCGCTGGCCAACGCCGGCGAGGGCTCCGCCCGGTGACCGGGCGATGAGCCTGCCTCGTTCGGCGGTCGGGTTTAGGCTTGGGGTATTCGGTGGCTTTCGGTGAAGGGGGTGCCGGGTGCAGGCCAAGCTGCCCGCAGAGCCCAACACCTTCATCGGCCGCGACCGCGAGCTTCGCGAGCTGGGCCGGCTGGTGCGGTCGACCCGGCTGCTGACGCTGTGCGGGCCGGGGGGCATCGGGAAGACCCGGCTGGCGCTGCGGGTGCTCGCCGCGCTGGCGGCGTCCCCGGGCGGGGAGTTTCCCGACGGGGTGTGCTTCGTCGACCTGGGTGACCTGCGAGAGGCCGACCTGGTGCCGTCGCGGGTAGCGGCGGCCCTCGGCGTCAGCGAGGAGCCCGGCCGTCCGCTGGCGGACACCGTCGCCGACGTGCTGGCACCGCGCCGTCTGCTGCTGGCCCTGGACACCTGCGAGCACCTGCTCGGCGCGTGCGCCCGGCTGGCGGCGCAGTTGCTGGCCGGCTCGCCGGGGCTGCGGCTGGTGGCGACGAGCCGCGAGCCGCTGCGCCTGCCCGCGGAGCGGGCCTGGCCGGTACCGCCGCTCTCCCTCACCCGGCCGGGCCTGGCGCTGGCCCCGGCGTCGGGTCCAGCGCCCGCCGAAGCCAGCGAGGCGGTCCGGCTGTTCGCCGACCGGGCCGCCGCGTCCCGCCCCGGGTTCGCCGTCGGCCCGGGCAACGCCGAGGCGGTGGAATCGATCTGCCGCGCGCTCGACGGCCTGCCGCTGGCCATCGAGCTGGCGGCCGCCCGGGTCCGGGTGCTGTCGGCGGAGCAGCTCCGGGGCCGGCTCAGTGACCAGTTGCCAGGCGGCTGGTCCGGGCTGCTGGGCACGGGCGACCGGTCCGCCGCGCCGCGCCAGCGCACGTTGCACGCCACCATCGAGTGGAGCTACGAGCTGCTGACCGACGCCGAGCGGACGCTGTTCGGACGGCTGTCGGTATTCACCGGGTGGACCGCGGAAATGGCCGCGCAGGTCTGCGCCGGCGATGACCTGCCTGCCCGCGACATCGCGGCCCTGCTCGCCGCGCTGGCGGCCAAGTCGCTGGTCGGGTGCGAACCACCGGGGCCCGGCGAGACCCGCTTCCGGATGCTCGGCACCATCCGGGAGTACGCGGCGGCGCGGCTGGCGGAGACCGGGGACACCGGCACGTTCCAGGCCGCGCTGCGCGACTACGTGCTGCGGACCGCGGAGCGCCACCTGGAGATCGGGATGGCCCCCGATACGGTTCCCTGGCCGGCCCGGGTCGACTGCTCGCGCCGGTACGACATCGACGCGGGCAACGTGTCCCAGGCGCTGGCCTGGTGCCTGGCCCGGGCCGACCCGGAGTCCGGGCTGCGGATCTGCGTCGCGGTCGGCCCCCGCTGGGTCGTGCGGGGCGCCTTCACCGAAGGCGGTGAATGGCTGGACCGCTTCCTGGCGATGGACATCTCGGCGCTGCCCGCGCGGGTACCCGGGGCCGCCCTGGTGACGCGGGCCCAGCTCACCGCGTTCCGCGAGCCCGGCCCCGCGGCCGGGCTGGCCGCCCGGGGACTGGAACTGTGCCAGGCGGCGGGTGATGAGTTCTGGACCGCGGCCGGGCTCAACCTGCTCAGCGAGCTCGCGCTCCAGGCGGGGCAGACCGGGGAGGCGACGGCCCGGGCCGACCAGGCGCTGGCGGTCGCGCAGGCGGCCGGCGACGGGTGGAACGAGGGCTACGCGCTGGGCACCCGGGCGGCGATCGCGGCCCGGGCGGGCCGGCTGCGGGAGGCCGGGCAACTGGCCGCGGCCTCGGTCAGCGTCATGCGGCGGATCGACCAGCAGTGGGGTGTCGCCCGCGCGCTGCTGGGCCTCGGAGACCTCGCCCGGCTCCGCGGCAACCTGGGCGCGGCCCACGAACGGTACATGGAGGCGCTCCCGATCCTGCAGGAAATCGGGGCCCGGCCGGACATCGCCCGCTGCCTGGCCGGGCTGGGCCGGGTGGCCATGGACCTCGGCGCGACCGGGCAGGCGCGGCGATATCTCACCCGCAGCATCCGGCTCAGCCAGGCCACCGGCGTGCGGATCAGCATCGCGCGCGGGCTGGAGGCCTTTGCCGCCCTGGCCGGCTGCGAGGATCGGCCCGAGCTGGCGGTCCAGCTCACCGCCGCGGCCGCCGCGGTGCGCACCGGGGCCATGACCAGCGAGACGGCCATCACGCTAGCCCTGGGTGATCCTCCCGCCACGATCCGGGATTTCCCTACGCCAATGCCCTGATAAACCCCTAAGCCGTCTACCTGCATGTTTCCGGCATGTCATCCTAGTCCGGTCATATCGGCGGCCTCCGGCCCCAGCACCGCAGGAAGGCTCCCGGGTGAACCAGGCGCACCCGCGAGGCGAGTGCCGATCCGCTGGCTGCTAACCGGGACTGAAGCATCGACCGGACCAGGGTGCCCTGACCGACCGTGGCGCCGTAGCGCGGGCTGAGCACGCCGAACTTGAGCATGGCGGCGGCGACCCGCTGGATGTCCGCCGCGACCACGGGGCCGACCGGATAGGACGAGGGCATCGCCATCGATCCGGTCACCTCGGGCGGCAGGTTGTCGTGGCGGGCCATGATGGCCTGCACCGCGGAGATGTCGCTGTTGGCGATGGCCTGGCCCTGCTCGATGGCCCGGGTGAAGGCGGCCGCCGTGGCCGGGTGGACGCGCGCCCAGGCCCGGGTGGCGACGTAGCCGTCCACCGGCAGGTTCAGCACCGCCCCCTGGTCCAGGTCGGCCAGCACCAGCTGGCCGTACTGCTGGCCCGCCGCGGTGATATACGGCTCGGCCAGGAACGCCGCGTCCCAGGCGCCGTGCTGCAGCGTGCCCGGCATGGCCGGGAACCCGTCCGGGTCGGTGACGAACTTCACCGCACTAGGCGAGATCCCGTGCGCCGACAGCAGCGCGGACACCAGCAAGGTGCCGATGCTGTTGACCCCGTTCACCCCGATCTTGTGCCCGGCCAGCTGGCCCACCGTGGCGATCCGCGAATCCGCGGTCACCACCAGGGCCCGGGTCTCGGGCGACAGGGTGGAGGCCTCGGCCAGGATGCGGAACCGCGCTCCCTTGGCCTGGGCCGCGAGGTAGGCGACGTAGCTCCCGGCGCTGATGTCCACCTGGCCGGCCAGCTGCTGGCTGATCACCGACTGGCTGCTGGGCACCGGCACGATCGTCACGTGCAGCCCCTGCCGGGTGAACAGGCCACGGTCCTGCGCGATGTAAAGACCGGCCAGGTCCACGGCCGGGATCGCCGCCACCGTGATGTCCGCCTTCTCCGGCGCCGCCGCCGACGTCAATGCCGCGCTGCCGGTCCCGGAACTGCATCCCGCGACCAAGACCAATGCCGCCAGGACCGATACCGCCGAGATCGTTTCCCCGAAAAGCCGCCGCGCCAAGAAGCTGCGGGTGCGCATCGTCGTCCTCCCACCAAATCCCAGCCGGGATCGTGACCGTGCGCCCCAGTGGCACGGCCTCAGGAATAACCGCCCGCTCCGATGGCTGATGCTAGGGCGGTTCCTGTTGACGGGAAGTGACTGATTTGTGAGTGCGCCTTTACCGGCGCATTCGCGGTGCGCCCCGGCGGGCCGGCCCCGGGGCCCGGTCCCCGCGCGCGGGGGCCGCGGCGTTATTTTTCGGGGGCCGCCG
>JAICWX010000045.1 GCA_025934635.1 Streptosporangiaceae bacterium
GCGTCTACTGGCCCGGCCCGTCGCTGGGACGGCCAGCCCGGCTGCTGGTGTTCTGGACCGTGACTGGCGACGGCACCTGGTGTCAGGAGCTGAGCGCGAGCGCGGGCCTGGTGGTGCTGGCGGTGACCTGCGGGCGGCCCTACCCGGCGGACCTGGACGACGCGGTGACCGCGGCCGAGTGGGCCGCCGAGAACACGGCCAGGCTCGGCGCCGACCCCGGGAAACTGCTGGTCGGGGGGGCCGGCCCCGGGGGCACGCTCGCCGCCACGGTCGCGCTGCATGCGCGGGCCGCCACATGGCTTGCATTCAGCCGGCAGGTTCTCGTCTGCCCCGGCCCGGTGGAGTCGATGCCGCCTTCGCTGGCCGGCGTGGCCCCGGCAACGGCGGTGACGGTCGAGCATGATCCCGGCGGCGACGAGGGCCGGTACGCCGCTCTGCTCCGGCACGCGGGGGTGGCGGTCGACGAGCTGCGCTACGCCGCGTCCGACGGCGCCTCGGCCGTGCGCATCCGGACCGGCCGGCAGCTGCTCGCTGATCTCGGCGTGGCATTGAGCACCCACCCCGGCGACTAACCACGAAGCAGAAAGGCAGACAGGGATGCCCGAAACGACTGAACTCCTGGACCTGAACGACTTCACGGCGGCCGGCACTCCGGCCAGGAAAACGGCCCCGGTGGGCATCGGCGATCTGGAACCGCACCGGCGCGAGCTGACCGGCTACTGCCAGCGGATAGTCGGCGCGTCCGAGGCGGACGACGCCGTCCAGGAGACGATGCTGCGGGCCTGGCGTGCCTCGGCGGGCTTTGACGGCCGCTCCAGCGTGCGAGCCTGGCTGTACCGGATCGCCACCAATAGCTGCCTGGATCTGCTGCGCGGGCAGGAGCGGCGGGACCGGCTCGGGCAGCGCCTGCGGGTGTCAGCGGCCCCGGCCGGCTCCGCCGATCCGGCCGAGCTGGCCGCCACCGAGGACGGGGTGCGGCTCGCTCTGGCCGCCGTGCTCGGCCAGCTGCCGGCCCGCCAGCGGGCTGCCCTGATCCTGTGCGAGATCCTTCGCTGGCGGTCGGACGAGGCGGCCCAGATCCTGGGCACCAGCGCGGCCGCGGTCAACAGCTCGCTGCAGCGGGCACGGGCGACGCTTGCCCGGCAAACAGGTCCCCGCGACCCCGGCACCATCGATGCCCGTCAGCTTGCCCGGTACCAGGATGCGTTCCGGCGTTACGACATCGCCGCGCTGGTCAGGATCATCCGGGTCGAGGTCGGCGAGGCAGCGGCCCGCACGTGACAATTCTGCCCGGACCGGGGTAGGACTGGCGAGGTGGAACCTCTCCAGGCACTGCGGCAGATCGCGTTCGAGCTGGAGCGGGCCGGGGCGCCGACCTACCGCGTGCAGGCCTTCCGCCGGGCCGCGCAGCTGCTCGGCGAGCTGCCCGCGGGCGAGCTCGAGCGCCGGACCGAGGCGGGCACGCTGCGGGCGCTCAAGGGCATCGGGGACACGACGGCCCAGGTGGTGACCGAAGCCGCGCGGGGCGAGGTGCCCGGCTACCTGGCCCGGCTGCTGGCGGACCAGCCCGCCGCGCCGCCGGACGACGCGCTGCGGGCGGCGCTGCGCGGCGACTGCCACACGCACTCCGACTGGTCGGACGGGGGCTCTCCGCCCCGGGAGATGGCCGAGGCCGCCCGTTCGCTCGGGCACGAGTGGATCGCGCTGACCGACCACTCGCCGCGGCTGACGGTGGCCAGCGGGCTGTCGGCGGCGCGGCTTCTCGCCCAGCTGGAGCTGATCGATGAGCTGAACGCCGAGCTGGCGCCGTTCCGCATCCTGACCGGCATCGAGGTGGACATCCTCGAGGACGGCTCGCTCGACCAGCGCGAGGACCTGCTGGCCCGGCTCGACGTGGTGGTGGCCAGCGTCCACTCCAAGCTGCGGATGCCCGCGGGCCCGATGACCAGGCGTATGGTGGCGGCGGTCCGCAACCCGCACGTGGACGTGCTCGGCCACTGCACCGGGCGCCTGATCGGCCCGAACCGGCAGGGGCGCGGCCACCGGCCGGAGTCGGAATTCGACGCCCGGGCCGTCTTCGGCGCGTGCCGGGACGCGGGGGTGGCCGTCGAGATCAACTGCCGGCCGGAACGCATGGACCCGCCGGACCGGCTGCTGACGCTGGCCGCCGAGATGGGCTGCGTGTTCGCCATCGACACCGACGCGCACGCGCCGGGCCAGCTGGACTGGCTGGGCAACGGCACCGGCCGGGCCGGGCAGGCCGGCATCAGCACGGACCGGGTGATCAACACCCGCGGCGCCGACGCGATGGCGGCGGGCCGGGGAGCTGGCAGCTAGCCGGTCTCGCTGAGCTGCGCCGGCCATGACAGCGAGATTTGCATGATCACGAAGACTTTTCTATCGAAAAACGTAGCGAACCATTCATGATCATGAAAGATCGCAGCTATGTGCGAATTGATCGTCAGCCGCTGATCAGCCAGGCGGTGGTGTCGGCGGGGAGCTGGGGACCGGAGACCGGGCCGCTGGTGAGGATGACCGCCCCGCCCGGCAGCGGGACCGGGCCGGGGCCGAAGTTGGTCATGCAGCGCCAGCCGCCCGGCCGGGCGAAGTGCAGGACCTGGCCGTTGGTGCCGGGCAGCCACTCCATGTTCTCCGCGGCCTGCAGCTGGCGCCGCCAGCGCAAGGCGTTGCGGTAGAGCGACAAGGTGAAGGCCGGGTCCCGCTCCTGGGCCTCGACGCTCAGCGGGCCGAACCAGGCCGGCTGCGGCAGGTGGGCGGCGCCGGGCCCGAACCCGAACGACGCACCTCCCGCCGTCCAGGGCAGCGGGACCCGGCAGCCGTCGCGGCCTTTCTCCGCGCCGTGCGACCGGCTGAAGACCGGGTCCTGGACCAGGTCGGGGGGGATGTCGGGCACCTCGTGCAGGCCGAGTTCCTCGCCCTGGTACAGGTACGCCGAGCCGGGTAGGGCCAGCATCAGCAGGATCGCGGCCCGGGCCCGCCGCAGGCCCAGGCCGCGATCCAGTCTCGGGGAGGTGCCGCCGGTCTGCAGCCACGCCTTGGCGTGGGCGCGGCCGTGACGGTCCTCAGCGGGCAGCCCGTAACGGGTGGCGTGCCGGATGACGTCGTGGTTGGACAGCACCCAGGTGCTGGATGATCCCTGCCGCTGCGCGTCGGAGAGGTTGTCGGTGATCACCCGCAGGTACTCCCCCGGGCTCCAGTTGGCGTCGAGCAGGTCGAAGTTGAAGGCCTGACCCAGCCCGTCCGGGCTGGCATACCGCGGCCGCCGGGAGGGGTGCACCCAGGCCTCGGCCACCGCGGACCGCGGCGGGTCGTACTCGTTGAAGACGCGCCGCCATTCGGCGTAGATGTCGTGCACCTCGTCCCGGTCCCACAGCGGGTGCGAGCCGGGCGGCAGCGACCCGTCGATGATGTCCCCCTGGACGGGCAGCGACGCGAGCGGCTCAGTCAGGTTCTTGGCCAGTCTCCTCGAACTTGATGCCGGTGCGCCCGCCCGCGGAGCTGCAGCCCGCGACCAGGGCAGGGGCGGCGAGGGCGGCCGCGCCGAGCCCTACCGTCTTCATCATCGCCCGCCGGCTGATCGCCGCCGGGATGGTTGCCGCTCGGTCCTGCCTGCCTGACCGCGTGCCTGCTGCTCGTCGCATCCCAGCCCTCCGGCAAGAACATCCTTCTAACCAGGCGCTTTAGGCCGGCTAGAATTGATTTAACGATCTACCACATAGAAGCGCTACGGCCATGCCCTGTCAAGGGGTGAAATCTTGCGAGCAGTACGGTGACCAGATGACAGCGGCTCGATCGGGCCAGGCCAGGGACGCGGCCGCGCGGCAGGTAACGATCCAGGACGTAGCGCGGGCCGCGGCCGTGTCCCGGCAGACCGTCTCGAACGTCCTCAACGGCAGCGGCCGGGTGGGCGAGGCAGCGCGGGCCCGGGTGCTCGACGCCGTGGCCGCGCTCGGCTACCACCCGCACCACGGCGCGCGGAGCCTGCGCTCGCGCCGGACGCGGCAGCTCGCCTACGTCCTGCCGCGCGTTCAGCTGCTGCCCGGCAACTACATCATGCAGCAGTTCCTGCAGTCACTGGCGGCGGCGTGCGCGCGGCGCGGCTACAGCATGGTGACCGTGGTCCCGGACGGGGACCCGCGGGACGAGATGCGCCGCCTGATCGCCAGCCGGAGCGTGGACGCGTTCCTGCTCTCCGAACTGCAGCAGCAGGACCCGCGGGTGCTGCTGCTGGCCGAGGCCGGGTTCCCGTTCGCCTGCTTCGGCCGGACGGCCGCGGCGCTGCCCCAGAACTGGGTCGACATCGACAACCGCACGGCGGTCGCCGCGGCCGTGGAGCACGTGCTCGACCGGGGATTCGGCCGCCGGATCACCTTCCTGGGCTACCGGTCGGCGAGTTACTGGGATACCGAGCGGGCGGGCGGGTTCATGGACGGGCTCGCCCGCCGCCAGATTCCCGCCGACCAGGCCGGCCTGCTCCTGGTCGGCGACGGCGACGCCCGCCGGAAGGTCCGGTCGCTGCTGGCCGCCCGCCGGCCGGAGCTGCGGCCGGACGCCATCGTGACCAGCAGCGACCGGCTCGCGGGGGTGGTCTACAGCGTGGCCGCGGAACTGCGGCTGCGGATCGGCCAGGACCTGGCCGTCACCGGCTTCGACGGCAGCGCCGCGGCCGACCTGATGCACCCCCGGCTGACCAGCCTGGCCATCCCGGTCGACGAGATCGCCCGGCGGGTGGCGGCCCGGGCGCTGCGGCAGCTCGACCACGGCCCCGATCTCGAGCCGGGCGAGGTGGTCCAGGCCCGGCTGCAGGCCGGCGAGAGCACCGGCGGGTTCGGCCGCGAGGCCGCCGCCCTGGCCGTGACTCCCCCGGCCGCGCGGGGCGGGAGTGACGCCGGACACAGTTGGAAACGTTTCCAGGGATCGGCGGCCCCGGCGGGCACGCCGGCCGCCCCCGGCGCGGACCGCCGGGTCACCATCGCGGACGTGGCCGCCGACGCCAGGGTCGGGGTCGGCACGGTCTCGCGGGTCCTCAATGGCAGCGGCCAGGTCCGCGAAGCCACCCAGCGGGCGGTCCTGGACTCGATCGACCGGCTCGGCTACCGGCCCAGCCACGCGGCGGCGGCCCTGGTCCGCGGCACGCCGCGGACCGTGGCGCTCCTCGTCGCCCACCTGACCAGGCCGTCGACCGTCGTGCGGGTGGCCAGCGCGCTCGCGGTCCTGGAAGAGCAGGGCTACGACACGATCGTCTGCAACGCGGACAGCGCGGCGGAGCGGGACCGGCACCTGGAAACCCTGCTGCCCACCCACCGGGCCGACGGGGTACTGGCCATCTGCCTGCCGCTTTCCGGCGGCCAGCTCGACCAGTTCGCCCGGGCCGGCGTCGCCCTGGCCAGCGTGGACGCGGCCAGCCCGGGGATACCGCAGACGGTCATCGACGACACGGCGGGGGGCCTGCTGGCGACCGGCCACCTCGTCGCCCTGGGGCACCGCCGGATCGGCTTCATCGGCGACATGCCGTTCGGCCGCCCGCCGGCCGGGATGGGCTTCACCTCCTCCGCGCACCGGCTGCGGGGGTACAAGCAGGCGCTGGCCGCGGCGGGCATCGAGGTGGAAACCGGCCTGATCAGGCGCGGCCCGCACGACGCCGCGGTCGCGGCCGAGCAGGCCGCGGAGCTGCTGAAGTCGCCCCATCCCCCGTCGGCGATCTTCGCCGCGTCCGACTCCCAGGCCATCGGCGTGCTGGCCGCCGCGGACCGCCTCGGCGTGCCGGTTCCCGGGCGGCTCTCGGTGGTCGGCTTCGACGACATCGAGTCCGCGGCTTTCCTCGGCCTGAGCACGGTGCGGCAGCCGCTGGCGCTCAGCGGCGCCGAGGGCGCACGGCGGCTGTGCGCGCTGCTGCGCGGGGAGAAGGTCCACCCGCCGCGGCAGGAACTGCCGATCGAGCTGATGGCACGGAACAGCTCGGCGCGAGCGTCCTCGGAGTGACCGTCAGCCTGCGGTATTCCGGGATGCTGAGCGAGGCGCGGTAGCGGCACTGACGGAGCATCGATGCCGCCACCACGACATTGATGGAACATCAAGGTCGTCTGCGGGGAGCGGACCAGGGCCGCCCGTGACGGGAGGGAGCTGTGATGCGGACACGGCTGCCGCTCTCACCCCGCGTGAGGGGCACGGGGAATCTCGTGGTCCTGTCGTAACCTGGCCCGGTGAGCATCGTCGTCCGCCCCGCCACCAAGGCCCGGTTCGCTGATGTCACGACGATGCTCGGGCCGAAGAACCCCGATTCCTCGGTGTGCTGGTGCCTGAGCCACCGGGTGGACTGGCGGACCAACCGCGAGCTGGCCGGCCCGGCGCGCGGTGAGTACGTCAGGAAGCTGTGCGGCCGCAAGGTCGCGCCCGGGATCCTGGCCTACTCGGGCACCGAGGTCGCCGGGTGGGCCGCCACCGCCCCCCGGTCCGAGCTGCCGTTCGCGCGGTCGGCCAAGATCCCCCACGTCGACGACCTGCCCGTGTGGTCGGTGTGGTGCATCCGGGTGCGTCCCGGCTACCGCGGCCAGGGCATCTCCCATGTCCTGCTCGACGGGGCGGTGGCGTACGCGCGGTCGCACGGCGCGCCGGCGGTCGAGGGCTATCCCGTGGACAACCGGGGCGAGAAGGTCGACCTCACGATGGCCTACGTGGGTACCCGCAAGCTCTTCGAGGAGGCCGGCTTCAGCAAGGCCGCGGACACCACCGCGGTCTCCGGCGGCTTCCCGCGCGTGCTGATGCGCCTGGACCTGCGCTGACCCGCGGTCCTCAGGCGGTGGCGAGTTCGGTGTCCTGTCCCCTGCTGTCGAGCACGAGGGGACGGCGGCCGTTGACCTGGTAGCGGATGTGGGTGACGTCGGGAGGGGCGATGACCCGGGCCGGGGTCAGCTCGATCGCTTCCCCGTCGTCCAGGCGGAGCTCGGGGCTGAGCAGGCGCATCCCGCCGCCGAGGATCACCGGCACTATGTGGAGTTCCAGCTCGTCCAGCGGCCCGAGCCTGATGACCTCGCGGAGCAGCGTGCCGCCGCCGGCGATGGCGACGTTCTTCCCGTCCGCCGCGGCGCGGGCCTGGCTGATCGCGTCTCCGGCGCCGCCGGTGACGTAGGTGAAAGGTGACGTAGGTGAAACTGGTGCCGCCCTGCCGGTACAGGGTCTGCCTGGGCCGGTGGGTGACCACGAACACCGGGGCCCGGAACGGCGGCTCCTCCCCCCACCGGATCTCGCCGCCGTCGGCCATGCGCCGCCCCATGACGTAGGCGCCGGCGGACGCGAAGGTTTCGGCGATGACCTCGGAATTAGTGTTCTGCTCACCGCCGTCGAAGCCCAGGCGCCGGCGCCAGGCCCCGGCATCGATAACCCACCGGGTAACGCGGAAGAAGGACGGTCCAGGAAGGCGCCGAGCCGGTCGAGGCGCCGCTCGGCCGGCAGCTGCTGCCGGCCGATCCAATCCGCCGCGGGCGCCAGCGCCCCGGGCGCGAGCTGGTAGGTACGGACCCGGCCGGCCTTGGCCGAGGTGACGATCCCGGCGTCCGCCAGCACGCCCAGGTGCTGGACGACCGTCGGAAGCTTCATCTCGAACGGCCGCGCCAGCTCGCTCACCGACGCCGGCCCGCGGGACAGCCGCTCGACCATCGCCCGCCGGCTGCTGTCGGCGAGGGCATGGAACAGGCGGTCGAGGGCCAGATACTTAGGCATATACCTAAGTGTTGGATCGCGGATGACGTTGGTCAAGGCAGCCGCAGCGGCCCCAGCCGAGCCTTCCGGCTGTTCCAGGGCGGGATCAGCGGCGCTTCAGCGGCAGCTCGCACAGTGGGATGACCAGATCCCGTCCTGCCGCCGCATCCCGGCGCAGCGGCCCAAGGAGCAATCCGATGACCAGGCTTTCCCTTTTCCGGGCGCAGGCGCGCAAGCGGCCCCGGCCGCAGCGCGGCGAGCGGATCGCCGTGCTGCGCGACGGGTCGGGGGTGCTGGTCCGCCAGGTGCGCAGCACGGACATCCTGCTGCTCGCGGACGGCTTCGCCCGGCTGAGCGAGCAGTCCCGCCGGATGCGCTTCCTGGGCAAGAAGGACCAGCTGTCAGCGGCCGAGCTGCGCTACTACGCCGACGTGGACCACCACGACCATGAGGCGCTCATCGCGCTCGACCCGGCCAGCGGCCGCGGCGTGGGCGTCGCCCGCTACGTCCGGGACGCCGACGACCCGGAGGCGGCCGAGATCGCCCTCACCGTCGCCGACGACTGGCAGCGCCGGGGACTGGGCACCGAACTGCTGGGCCGCCTGTCCCACCGGGGCCGCCAGGAAGGCATCTGCCGTTTCACCGGGGTGGTGTCCTTCGACAACGTGCCGATGGGCATGCTGCTGCGCAGCGTGGGTGCCGTCGAGCTCGACCGCAGCCTCGGCACGGTGGAATACGAGATCACGCTCATGCGCACCGGGGAGTACGGTCTCGACTGGTGGTTGAGCTGCGTCGACGACGGTGGCGTCTTCAGCTGGCGGTGACCAGGCCGGCGCTAGGCCTCGCGGGGATGACGAACGAAGTCGTCGCCGTCCCGGCTGACGATCATGCCTTCGCCCTTCAGGATCTCCAGGGCCCGGGCGGCCACGCGGTGCGAGACCTGATGATGCTCGGCGATGGTATGCACCGAGGGGATCCGGCCGGTCATGGCGCCCTGGGCGATCTCGTCACGCATCGCCTTGGCGACTTGCTCATACGGCGGTACCGCCGAGTCGGGGTCGATCACATGCGCCAGCATAGGGTGAGCTGGTGGATACCGCGCAACGGGAGCTGAGTGACCGGATCGACCAGGCCACGCAGCGCCTGCTCGACCGGGCCCGCATCATCACCGAGCCGGACCTGCGGGCGCCGTCCCTGCTGCCGGGGTGGACGCGGGCGCGGGTCCTCGCGCATCTGGCCCGCGGGGCCGACGCGATGCGGAACCTGCTGATCGGGGTGCGGACCGGCCAGGACCGGCCCGCGTTCGCCAGCGCCGAGGCGTACGAGGCCGCCGTCGAGCACAGCGCGGGGCTGCGGCCGGAGCAGCTTGCGGCCGACCTGGCCAACTCGGCGATGGCATTGCGGACCGTCGCCCGGCAGCTGCCCGGCGACCGGTGGCAGGTCCCGGTGCGGGCGCCCGGCCTGGACCCGTTCCCGGCGGCCGAGCTGCTGACCAGGCGGCTGGTCGAGGTGGAACTGCATCATTGCGATCTCGGCGCCGGATACGGGCCGGCCGCCTGGCCGGCCTTCTTCGCCGCCCTGGAGCTCCCCGAGCCGATGCGCTCCTGGCGCCAGGACCGGCTCGGCTACCCGGATCAGTCGGAGCCGGGCCTCAGGCCGCCCCGGGCGCCCGCGCCGTACCGGCCGGGCCAGCGGCTGCCGGGGAGCTGGCTCGGAGCAAGGTGATGTCCATGGCCCGGCCGAGGACCGGGCCCGCCAGCGGCCACAGGTACCGGTACCGGGCGGGCAACTGCGCGCGCATGGGCCGGGGCGGCCGGGTGAGGGTGGCCGACGCCACGACCTCGAAGCCGGTTTTCTCCAGCGAGCGCGGGTCCTCACAGGCCCACGCCCACAGCGCGTCCATCTTCTTCGTCGCGGCTAGCTTGTGCTGCTGGTCGAAGGTCTTGCGCCGGTAGGTGTCCAGGGCGAGCAGGGCGCCGGGGAACCGCTCCGCGAGACGGGACAGCGCCGCCATGACCTGCTCTTCCGGCAGGTAGACGAGGACGCCGTCGGCCACGAAGAAGTACGGCCCCTGGCTGTCGGCGACGGCCGCGAGCCAGCCCTCGTCCAGGGCGGAGGCGGCGATCAGGCGGCGCCGTCCGGTGTCGGCGAAGAACTTCCGGCGCAGCTCGGCAGTGTCGGGCAGGTCGAGGTCGAACCAGTGCACCTGGCCGTTGTCGACCCGCTCGAACCGGGTGTTCAGGCCGGTGCCGAGCTCCGTCACGGTCCCCGCGGGGTGAGCGGCCAGGAACGAGCGGACCCAGAAGTCGATGATCGCGGTGCGCAGCACGGTCGTGAACCCGCCCGCGTGCCGGCCGTACTTGGCCTCGTCGTAGTCGATGGACCGCAGCAGCTCCACCGCCCGCGGATCGTGCAGCACCGGGTGCTTGCGCTGCGTTTCCCTGGCCCGCGCCGCCAGCGGGATGAACAGCGTCTCCTGGACAGCACCGAGCCGGGCCTGCTCCTTGCCTGCCATCAGGCCGGCCAGACCACGGGGAACAGCGGGTGGTCCAGCTCGGCGCCGGCCGGCAGCTCGGCGTCCAGGCCGTCGAACGGCGGCGATGTGCGCCAGGTCCGCGGGGCGTGCCGCGCCCCGGCCGACAGGTAGCGCAGCGACAGGATCCGCCGCCGGCCCCGGTGGGGGAACCCGGGGGCGCCGTGCACGGCCAGGAAATCGAAGAAGATAGCGTCGCCCGGCCGCAGCTCGAACCGCCGGATATCGAAGCGATCCGGGTCGGCCTCGATATCGGGCAGCTCGGCCAGGCTGCCCGCGGGGAACCAGCGGGCCTCCTTGGCCAGGAAGGTGCGGGGCATCAGCCAGGGACCGCGGTGCGAGCCCGCCACCAGCTCCAGGCACCCGTCCGCGGGTACCGGGTCCACCGGGATCCAGGCGCTGACCCCCCGGCCGTCGACGTTGTAGTAGGGCTGGTCCTGGTGCCAGGGCGTGCGCTGCCGGGTCCCGCCCTCTTTGACCAGGACGTGATCGTGGTAGAAGCGGACCCGGGGCGTGGCCATCAGGGCGGCGGCCAGGGCGGGCACCCGGGAGTGGCGGGCCAGCCGCTCGATCTGCGGGATATCCTGCCACCGCCTGAAGTCCTCGGTGAACGCGCCGGGGTCACCGGGGGCGCTGGCCACCTGGGCCAGCGGGCCCGGCCGGGCCAGCACCGCGTCGATGGCGGCGGCCGCCTCCGCCACCTCACCGGGATCCAGGACCGAGCGCAGGCAGGCCACTCCGTCCCGGGCGAAAGCCGCGATCACCTCGTCGGGGATAACCATGATCCGAGCTTAATTACACTGGGCCTGAGGGGGGACCAACGAGAGGCAGGCCCAGCGTGGCGCGCGGTATCCAGGTCGGCGATAAGGCACCCGATTTCACCCTTCCGTCCCAGTCCGGCGAGCAGGTCCGGCTGCAGGACCGGATCGGCGAGCGGGTCGTGGTCCTGTACTTCTACCCCAAGGACAACACCAGCGGCTGCACCGCCGAGGCGTGCGCGTTCCGCGACAGCCACGAGGCCTTCAGCGAGGCGGGCGCCGAGGTGATCGGGGTCAGCTCCGACTCGTCCGACAAGCACGCCGGCTTCGCCAGCAAGCACCAGCTGCCGTTCACGCTGCTGGCCGACCAGGGCGCCAAGATCCGCAAGGCCTACGGGGTGCCGGCCGTGATGGGCCTGATTCCCGGCCGGGTCACCTACGTCATCGACCGCGCCGGCACGGTCCGGCACGTCTTCAACTCGATGACCAACATCGACGGGCACGTCGGCGAGGCCCTCGAGGTGGTCAAGAAGCTGCAGGCCGAGCAGCCCGCCTAGGGCTTGGCCGCCTCCGGCCCCTCGTCCGCCAGCACCGCCCGCTGGAGCTGCGGGAACACCTTGGCCACCTTGCCCAGCAGGTAGTCACCGTAGGTGCCGGTGAAGGCGTGCAGGTTCTGCCCGTCCCAGCGCGGCTGGCCGCCCGCGGTGACCGCGGCCCGGCCCGGGAGCGGCGGGATCTCGGCGGTGAAGCCCGGGTCGAGGAAGAACGGGAAGGACAGCCGGTCCCGGCCGCTGGCGTTACGCACCCGGTGCGGGGTCGACCGGTACCAGCCGCCGGTCAGCCGGTCCAGCATGTCGCCGATGTTGGCGACGAAGGTGCCCGCCAGCGGCGGCGCGTCGATCCAGCCGGCCGGCGTCCTGACCTGCAGGCCGCCCGCGTCGTCCTGGGCCAGCAGGGTGAGCAGGCCGTAGTCGGTGTGCTCGCCCACGCCCCAGGCGGCCCCGGCGGCCGGCCCGGCCGGGTACCGGAACACCCGGAACAGCACGGTCGGGCTGGCGGTGTACCCGGCGGCGAAGTACTCCGCGTCCAGGCCCAGGCTCAGCGCCACGCCGCGCAGCACCGCCTGGCCCAGCCCGGTCAGCGCGTCGAGGTAGTCGAGCACGGCGGCGCGCATCCCGGGCACCTGCCGCGGGAACAGGTTGCGGCCGTGCAGCGGGAGCCCGGCCCGGACCCGGGGGTCCCGCTCGCCGAGCTCGGTGCCGAAGTAGAGCCCCTCCTTCAGGTCGGGCTGGCCCGAGGTGAGCTCGGCGCCGACCGGGAACCAGCCGCGCCAGGCCGGGCCGCCGCGGGCCATGGCGATCTCCGCCTTGTCGGCGTCCGGCAGCGCGAAGAACGCGGTGCAGGCCGCGGCCAGCCGGGCCTGCAGGTCCGGCGCGACGCCGTGGCCGGTGACGTAGAAGAAGCCGTGCTCGCGGCAGGCCGCCTCGATCTGCCGGGCCACCGCCGCCAGCGGGTCCGGAGCGGGCTGGCCGGGAGCGAGCGGGGGCGCGAGCAGCGGCGCCATGTCAACGACCGGGAGCGGGCCGAACGGGTGAGTTTCTGCCACGGTCCGATTGTGCCCGCAGCGGCCGGTAGCCGGCGAAGCTGGGTTCCGCTATCCCTTCCCCGCTGGTCAGGCCAGCGGCGTGAGCTTGCGGAAGTGGGCCGCCGAGGTGGACGGCGAGACGTAACCGCACTCGGTCATCGTCACCAGGCAGTCCGTGACCCGCCAGCGTGGCTCCGATGACCTCCTTCTGCACCTCCCCGTAGAGCGAGACGGAGAGCTCGCCGCCCGCCTGGCGGACGTTGATCAGCGGGTCCTGCTCGGCGAGCTGCCCGAGGGCGGCGCGCAGCGCGGCCCGGCCGCCGGGGCGGCAGGCCGTGATGACCGCCTCCAGCGCCGGCGGGGCGAACCGCGGTCCGGCGGGCGCGCCGGACCGGGCTGTCCCGATGTCGTCCGCACCGTGCCCGAGAACATCCGGACGTAGGCAACCTTCTCCCCGCCGGGGCCGCGCTCGATCTTGAAGACCCGGCCGGAGACCGGGCCCGCGGCATCGCCCGCGGTGGCCGGCAGCAACCCGGCCAGGCTCGCCATCAGGTCCGGCACGCCCGCCCCGGTAGCCGCCGAGCCGAAGAAGACCGGGTGCACCAGGCCCCGCCGGGCCTGGGCCCCGACCTCGGACGCGGCCACGTCGCGCTCGTCCCAGGGCGTGAAGGCCGCAGTGGGGCGGCCGAGCTGGCTGGTGAAGCCCATGGGGATGGCGGCGGGCGACACCCGTTCGGTAATGGCTTTGAGCACGCGGCCTTCGCTTGCGCCGGGCCGGTCGATCTTGTTCACGAACAGCAGCACCGGGATGCCCAGCCGCTGCAGCGCCCGCATCAGCACGCGGGTCTGCGGCTGCACGCCCTCGACGGCGGAGATCACCAGGATCGCGCCGTCCAGGACGCTGAGCACCCGTTCCACCTCGGCGATGACGCCGGCGGCGAACAGCAGCCGCTCGGTGAGCGTGGTCTTACCGGCGTCTACGTGCGCCAGGATGCCCAGGTTGAGCGTTCGCTGCGACAAGCTTCATACCCCTCGAAGTGGTCAGGCCCTCCGCGATGGACATGAACGCCTGGCGCATCTCGCCTCCTTGGGGTATTCGCTGGATCGGTTGGGCCCCCAGCATAGGAATCGCCGGACCTGCGGCAAAACGGTTTTTCGCGGCACTGATAATGGAAGGGATGGAAACTTCGAGCGCTGCCGACCGGCTGCGGGCCCGGATCGGCGCGGCCATCTTCGAGCGGGTCGCCGGGCCGCAGGGCGGGGACCGGCGGCGGCAGATCCACTCCGGGCCGGGCGAGCGGTGGTTCGCCGAGGACCGGCCGATCCGCCGGGTGCAGGGGGACTCGTCGATGTTCATCGGCGGGATCAGGGCGCTGCTGCTGCAGTCGCTGCACCCGCTGGCCATGGCGGCCGTGGCGCAGCATTCGGATTACCGGGGCGACCCGTGGGGGCGGCTGCAGCGGACCAGCTATTTCCTGGCGGTCACGACGTTCGGCGGGGCCGAGGACGCGGCGGCGGCCATCGCGCGGGTACGCGCCGTGCACGCCCGCGTCACCGGGGTCGCGGCCGACGGCCGGCCCTACGCCGCCTCCGATCCGCACCTGCTGACCTGGGTACATATCGCCGAGGCGGACAGCTTCCTGCGGGCCCACAGCCGGTTCGGCGTCCAGCCGCTGGATCAGGCCGGGCGCGACGGCTACGTGGCCGACCTGGCCCGGATCGGCGCGGAGCTGGGCGTGCCGGACCCGCCGCGCACCGAGGCCGAGCTGGCCGAGGCGATCAGCCGGTACCGGGCCGAGCTGGCCGCCACGCCGGAGGCCCGCGAGGCCGCCCGGTTCCTGCTGCTCAATCCCCCGCTCCCCGCGATTGCCCGGGCCCCCTACGGGGTCCTGGCCGCCGGCGCGGTGTCGCTGCTGCCCGGGTGGGCCCGGCGCCCGCTGCGGCTGCCCCGGCTGCCGGTCACCGAGACCGTGCTGGTCCGCCCGGCCGGGCACGCCATGGTCCGGGCCATCCGCTGGGCGACCAGCGCGCCGCCGCCCCCGGCCAAGGCCAGCTGAGCGCGGGCCAGCCGGCCGGATTTTGTCATTTTGTGAGACGGGTGCGAGCGGCCGGCGGTGGGAGGATCTGAGGATGCCGATGCCGACCGTTGCCCTCGATTTGCCGTCCGCGCGTATTCTCGCCGACCAGGCCTCGATCATCTCCGAGCTGCAGTTCGTCATGGACTGCTGCAAGCGGCTGCTGCCCGAGCTGGCCAAGCCGGAGGAGGAGCGGGACGCGCTGATGCCGCTGACGCTGTGGTCGTCGGCGGTGCTGGCCTACGGACGCTGTTTCAGCAAGGGCAGGCGGTTCGCCCTGTCCGCTGAGGACGTCAAGGGCCTGCCGCTGCACGGGGCGGTGATGAACTTCCACGACTGGGTCATCGAGGAACGCGACAAGCTCGCCGGGCGGGCCGCGAACCCGGCCGAGGCAGCGAAGGTGGGCGCCGCGCTGTCCGAGCCCGAGAAGAAGGACCGGCGGGTCGAGGGCATCGTCATCTTCGCCAGCAGCCACGAGGTCGTCAACGACACCGGCGTGCGCCAGCTCGGCGGGCTGGCCTCCGAGCTGGCCAAGCAGATCGCCGAGAAGGCGCAGGAGCAGCAGGACGTCGTGCTGAAGGAAGCACAGCAGCTGAACCTGGACGGCCTGTACGAGCTGCCGGTGATCGGGACCTGGCCGCCGTCCGAGGAGGAGGAGGAGGCTGAGTCCGGCGCCGAGGAGGCTCCCTCCTAAGCGGCGAGGACGGCCCGGACGCGGCGCAGGGTCTCCTCGGTGCCGAGCGCGCCGGCCACCTGGGCCAGGTCGGAGCTGCGCGGCGTGCCGGTGAGCAGGACGCGGATGACCTGGGACGCCTCGCGGATGGATCCCTTATAGGCAGCCGGATCCTGCTTGTAGGCCTTCTGGTTCGGCGCGAACCCGAGCTCGGCGGCGAGACGGCGGATCTGGTCGAACCAGTCGGTCTCCGGCCCGGGCGGGGCGTACCCGTCGGCGAACGCGCTGGCCACGGCCCGGACCACGGCCGGCTCGAGGCCCGCGAACCGCGGGTCGGCCGGGTCGGTGACCGGCTCGAAGATCTGCGTGAAGAAGTAGCCGTAGACGGCGCGGAAGTCCGCCCACTTGCGCAGGTCCTTGCGCGGGTTGGCAACGCCCACCCGTTCGATGTCCAGCGCGCGCAGCGCCAGTTCCGGCTCGGCGGCCAGTACCGCCGCGAGGTCGGGGTCGTACTGGGCGGCCCAGGTGCTGACCGCGGCCAGGATCTGCGGGCCGGACAGGGTGGCGACGTAATCGGCGCAGATGTCGTCGAGCTTGACCATGTCCACCAGCGGGCCCGCGGTACCGCACTCGGCCAGCCGGATCGGCGCGGCCAGCGCCTCGGGCAGCGGCAGCTCGGCCAGCCGCCCGTTGGCCAGGCCGCGCAGGTAGTACTGGACCGCGGGCGCGGGAAAGCCCTGCTCGACGTAGAAGCTGACGGTCGCTTCGGGATCCTTGCGCTTGGACAGCTTGCGACGGCTGCCGCCCTGCTGCTTCATCAGCAGCGCGATGTGCGCGTACTGCACCCGCTCGAAGCCGAGGGCGTCGAACAGCTGCAGGTGCAGCGGCACCGAGGAGAGCCACTCCTCGCCCCGGATGACCAGGTTGACCCGCATCAGGTGGTCGTCCACCGCGTGCGCGAAGTGATAGGTCGGCAGCCGCGGCTCGGTGCCGCTGCTCTTCAGGATCACCACGTCGTTGCGGTTGTCGTCCGCGGTCAGCTCCCCGCGGATGGCGTCGGTGAAGCTCACCCGCACCCCGGAGGCGCCCGGCGAGCGGAACCTGACCACGTAGGGGTCACCCGCCGCCAGGCGCTTGGCCACCTGCTCCCGCTCGGCGTCACGCCAGATCGCCCAGGTGCCGTAGTACCCGGGCAGGGCGCCTGCCGCCCGCTGCCGCGCGGTGATCTCCTCGAGCTCCTCCTTGGTGGCGAAGCACGGGTAGGCACGACCGGCGCGGAGCAGCTCGCGGACGTAGGTCAGGTAGGTCTGCGCCCGCGCCGACTGGGCGTAGGGGCCGTAATGGCCGATCTGGCCGCCCTCGTCCGGCTCGATCGAGAAGTAGGCAAACGCCGCGGCGAACTGGGCCTCGGCGCCCTCGACGATCCGGGCCCGGTCGGTGTCCTCCAGGCGAAGCACGAAGACGCCGCCCGACCGCCGGGCCACGTCCGCGTCGATCATCGCCGTGAACACGCCGCCGATGTGCAGGAAGCCGGTCGGGCTCGGCGCGAAGCGGGTGACCTTCGCCCCGGCGGGCAGCTCACGGGGCGGGTAGCGCTGCTCCCAGTGCGCCGGCTCCGGCAGGTCGGAGGAGAACAGGGAATCGATGACATCTCGGCTGAGCATGAGGGAGCGGCTCCGAACGACGTGGATCACGGCCGCATAGCAGGGTACCGCGAACTGCGGCCAGATCCGGGACCGGGCGCCGCCGGTCAGCGGCGCTGTCGCCGGCCTGCCGGCCCGTCGAGGTGCGCGATGACCTCGCGTTCGGCGGCCGGGTCCGGCCGTCTTTGCACTGTCAGCGACTCGACCGGGCCGTTGAACCAGTGACCGCGCGGGCACCGGATCCGCGCGCTTTCCAGCGGGCCGTCCGTCGACCTCATCAGGTAGCGGCCTGCTACCTCCGCGGGCAGCCCGCACCTGACCGAGCCCGTCTTGTCCATGTAAGCAGGGCAGTCGGTAAACATCATCATGCCGGCATCCATCGCGGTCCCCCCGTTCCGCTGTGGTCCGGCCGGCCGGACGCCGCACATCCGCCCGGCCGGGCCGGGCGTCCCAGCACCCCGCTCCGGTTGCGAGGACGCCCTTGCTGAGTAGGAGCACCGCAGCCGGGTGCCTGATACAACCGAATTACGGGAGTATGCCCGCCGCTATCGTTCGAGCTGGCGGGCGAGGGCGGGCGGGGCGCTGGCCAGCCAGCCGTCGGTGAGTGCATCGCGCAGCGCCCGGGCGGAGACCGCCGGCAGCTGGATCAGCACGGCGGCGTACCCATCGAAGTGCGGGATGGTGAAGAAGGCGTCCGGGTTGGCGGCGAGTACCGCTTCCTTCTCGCTGAGGTCCTCGACCTTGACGGCCAGGATCGGGCCGTCCGGCGGGACCTGGTCGCCGAACCGGCGGATGTCCGCCTTGCTGAACGGCCGGTCCCAGGCGAAGGCCTGGCCGGCGACCAGCCAGGTCCGGTTGCCGTACCGCTCCCCCTCGGTCACCTCGGGCAGCCCTGCGGCAATCCGGGCCACGTCATCCAGAGTCGCCATAGTCGTACCGTACCTAGGCTGCGGGCCATGCTGCCATCGCTCGCGCCAGCCGTCGTCAGCGGCGGCGGCGGCGGGGACGGCCTAGCCGGCGCTGGAGGATGAGGATGCGCCGCTCGCCGAGCTGCTCGGTGTGGTAGCTGAGCCACAGGCACAGGGCCGCTAGCGGCAGCTCCACGAGAAAGCAGAAGGCGATCGATCGCCAGCGGTCGCTGCCAGGGGTGGTCATGCAGTCGAACCAGGCGTCCACCACGAGCAGGGCCGCGGTCGCGGACGCGGCGGCCGACAGGTACCGGGACCGGCGCAACGCCAGGTATCCCGAGGCGGCCAGGCCGGCGGCCAGCAAGATGTCGAAGCCGGCCCAGGCGAGGTCGTAGTTCGGAGACAGCTGGCGGGACGGCAGCGATACGGCGATGTAGACGATCCACGGCACCATCAGCACTGAGAACAGCGTGAAGGCCGGGCCTACCCAGCGGATCAGGCGGGACTTGTCGACCAGGACCGTGTTCTCGGGCTCATCCGCCGGCGGGACGAGGTCGTCAAGCTTGCGCACCAAGTGCTCCGGGTTAAGGTCGGGTTCCACACCTCACCCTCCCGCGGCCAGGCAGCGGAAATGCACCGATTTGGCAGGACCGGCCGTCTGGGCATTAGCGGATGGCCGCTTCGGGGCGGGGGAAACTGGTGGTGAAGGCGTAGCGGGAGGCGCGGTACAGGTGCCGGGCGAACTCCACCGGGCGGCCGGACTGGTCGTAGGCGATGCGCTCCATGGTCAGCAGGGCGGTGCCGCGGTTCTCGCCCAGCACGCGGGCCTCGGTGGCCGAGGCGTTCTTGGCCCCCATCCGCTGGGTGGCCGAGTACAGCCCGATACCGGACGCCCGGAGCAGCTCGTACAGCCCGTGCTCCTCGAGCATCTCGACGTTCAGCTGGACCAGCCCGGCGGGCAGGTAGTTGTGCATCAGGGCCATCGGCTCGCCGTCGGCCATCCTGATCCGCTCCAGCGACATGACCAGGGCCCGCTCCGGCAGCTGCAGCGCGTCGGCGACCTCATCACTGGCGTGGCTGACCTCGGCCTTGAGGACCCGGGTGCCCGGGCTGCGGCCGGTGGCCGCCAGGTCGTCGTAGAGGCTGGTGAGCTCGACGTTGCGGTCGATCCGCTCGTTGGCGACCAGCGTCCCGGCGCCGCGCTTGCGGACCACGAGTCCCTTGTTGGCCAGGTACAGGAAGGCCGCGCGCACCGTGGGCCGGGACAGGCCGAGCATCTCCGCCAGCTGGACCTCGTTCTCCAGCCGGGTGCCGACCTTGAGCGCGCCGGATCTGATCGCCGATTCGAAGTGCTGAGCCAGCTGGAAGTACAGCGGTACCGGGCTCGTCCGGTCGATGGTGATAGGGCCGCGGGTGCTTGGTTCGCGTTCAGGCATCGTCGACATCCGGCGGTTGTTAGGCGCGTTTGTTTTTACATACTAACCACTGCGGAGTTAACAACGGAAACCGGACCGTTATGAAGCTCTCACAGCCTTGCAACCTGCAAGTTCTTTCCCATTTTCCACCTTGTCCGCACATATTCACAGACGCTTGACAGGTCATATCGGCAGGAGAGACTGTCCAGCGATCGGGACGCCCGCGCCGGACGGCGGGTGAAGATCATCACGATGACCGGTGGCGGTAACCTCTGACGTGCGGAGACTAGGGAGCGCGGGTATCGGCCGGACGGATCCGTCACGGTACTCGTGCGGGCCATGGCCGAGGCGCTGGGCCGGGACATTCCGGCCAGCAAGTACTCGCCGTCGATGGACCTGCACCCGATGTTCCGGGCCGACGTCGCCGCCAAGGACGCCGCGTTCCTGCTCAGCTGGACCGCCTGGCGGCTAGGCGTCGTGTTCCGCGGGCAGATGCCGGCCTTGGAGTAGCGACCAGGCCCGGCGCAGCGCTACGGCGAACGAGGCGATGATCAGGTAGGCCAGGGCTTCAACGTACCCGCTGGTGTGCGGGCTGATGATCGAGGCCACACCCACGCCCAGCTGGCCCAGGTAGGCCAGCAAGGCGAGTCCGAACTGCAGCAGCCTGTCGTCGTGGCGCGGCATTTCCCGGTGCATGCGCAGGGTGCCCCACAGGCTGCTCAGTGCCATGACCACGGCCGGGTAGCCGAGCCTGGTATCGGGAATGCACGCGATCAGCGATACGAAGAAGCCGTTGACCAGGGCGGTGAAAGCCGAACCGGCGATCGCCCGGGCGGCGGGCGGCGCCGCCCTGCCCAGCACCGTATCCGGCCGCAGTGAGGCCGCGACGAACAGCAAGCCGATCAGCGCGCCGGCGGCCGTCGCGGCGGTGGCGAAGTAAATGATGAAATCGTCTGGAACCACTGGCAGCCCTCCCGTCCGCGCTGGCCAGCACGCCAGCGATGCCGCGAGTCTGCCACCTCTGGGATGTAGTGATAATGATCTATCAGATCTGGCGCTGATGGCCTACCGGCCGATATTACGCAGTTCAGTGATTCCGGAGGGCCTTGACCAGCTCGGCCTTGGTCATCGTCGAGCGACCCTTGATGCCGATCCCGCCAGCGCGAACCAGGGATCGGGAGGCCGGTCAGCAGGTCCATGAGCGTGACCCCGGCCGGCTCCGGCGGGTAGAGCGCGACCGGACGGGCGGTGTGGGCGCCGGCCAGCACGGCCGCGTTGTACGCGGCCTGGTCCTGGAACCGAACCGCCATGGCCTGGACCACGGGGCCGAGCTTGCCGAGCACGCCGAGGACGCCAGTGCCGAGACCGATGGCGAGCAGGACAGCGGGCGGGATCACCATGGTGAGCGGGATGCGCTGCTTGGCCTCGTCGGTCTCGCTGGTCTCCTCGGCGGCCTCCTGCGCCATCTCGGGGTCCTCGCCAGGCGGGTCGCCGAGGCCGTAGAACACGCCGCCCGCGACCCGGAGCACGGCTCCGCCGGCCAGCGGAGTATCTGGTTGGCGAATGCTCCGCCCGGCCAGGAATGCACTCAGCAACAGCGGCCGAGAGCGCGCGCACATGAACCAGCTCACCTTCGGTTGCGGAGCCTGGCTGCCGTGGGCAGCGACTTTCGCCGCGGGAAGCAGCGCGCGCACGGTCGCTGAGACCGCAAGGGCGGCAGCCGCGAGAATGAGCCATGCCGTGCGCCAGTCGGGCCCTAGAGCGATGGGTACCGGCGCGGCGAGCGCGACGCCCCAGCCAGTGCCCGAACTGATCGCGGCGAGCACATCACCGCGCCGGCCTGGGTCGACGTGTTCGGCTGCGAGATCGGCGAAGGGCGGGAACGCAAAGCCTGAACTGGCGCCTGCGACGATTACGGCGAGCACAAGCACTGAGACGCCCGGAGCCCGCCCGATAATCGCCATGCCTGCGGTGGCCAGCAGTCCCGCGAAGAACGCGACGCGTCGCGGGCCGTATCGCGACACGACCGGCATCGATGCCACGGTGGCAGCCAGATAGGTGACATAGGCACCGCTGCCCAGAAGACCGACAGCCGCGGCGTCGAGGCCGAAGCTCCGGCGCATGTCGGGCACGAGCAAGTCGTAGCCGTAGCGGACATACACACACGCCGGGGCCATGGGGCCGACCAGCGGCAAAATATCGTTGACGGACGCATAGCCGTGGCTTCGACGGGCAGCAGCCGCATCGCCGCCTCGGCCGAGGCGGTGTCTGCTGGCAGTCAAGGAGCGGCTGTCCCGGCCTTTCTTGGGAGAGTTATGAGCACGTCAACAGGCGCTGGCTACAGCGCTGCAGGCCGCGGCCTGGAAGGCACGCCCAGCACTAGCACGCCGGCTCACGCCGAGTCCCGCCGTAGCACGGAAACCAAGGCATCGTTCAAGACCACCGAGCTCATGGTGTATATCGCCGCCGTGATCGGCGTGCTCATCGCGTCAGACCTGGTGGGGACCAGTAACACGCACAGCGACTATTTCCGGGCTGACCGGGCCTGGCTCTACATCGTGGTGCTGACCATCGGCTACATGGTCAGCCGCGGCCTGGCCAAATCAGGCAGCCGCGAGTATTACAACGGCTCCTGACGTCACGCCGCCCGCGATACGGTAAGTCGTGAGCAGCGCGGCAACCCAACTGGTGCCCCGGTCCAATGGACCGGGGCACCGGCTTGGCGCGACCGTCGCCTTCTGCCTACTGCCCCATCACGAACTGTCGCTGGAGTATTAAGCGATGCCAATGTCACTAGTAGCGGGACGATACCGTCAGAAGGAGGTGGCGTCATAGTCATGGTCCTCCTCAGCTACCGTTCGTGCTGTATCCAGGGAAAACGACGATGACCTGGCGCCCGGATCTGCGGGGACTATCGGACAACGAGCTGCTGACCCGGTTTCGCGCGATGTCGCGCGCCGACTCCGAACCCGCCGTGGTCTGCGAGGTCGTGGTGGAGCGTTACGCCTACCTGGTGCAGGCCTGTGTCCGGCCGTACCGGCTGAGCCCGGAACCGGCCGAGAACCTGATGCAGGTGGGTTATGTGGGGCTGCTCAAGGCCATCAACGGCTTCGACCCCGCAGCCGGGGACAGCCTGTCCGCTTATGCTAGCCCGTGCATCAGCGGGGAGGTCAAGCGGCACTTCCGGGACAAGCGCTGGCAGGTCCGCGTCCGCCGCCCAGTACAGGAACTGCTGCTCGAGATGCGCGCGGCAGCCGAGGATCTCGCGCAGGAACTTGGACATGCGCCCGGCGACAGCGACCTGGCCGCTGCCCTCGGGATCGCCGAAGAGGATATCCGCGAGGCACGCCAGGCTAACCTGCCCGTTCACCGCCTCCTCGCTCGACGCCCCGCTGTCCGAGGCCGCCGACGCCGCGATCCTCGCCGACGTCCTCGGCGCCGACGATCACGACCTCGAGCACGCCATCGACATGGACGCCGTCCACGCCCACCTGGAGGAGCTGCCCGAGCGCGAGCAGCGGATCCTGGCCCTGCGGTTCTACGGGAACCTCACCCAGACCGAGATCGGCCAGCGCCTCGGGATCTCCCAGATGCACGTGTCCCGGGCCCTGGCCTACCTCCGCGACAAGCTGACCAGCGAACCGGAGACGGCTCGATGACGCCGCGCGGGCTCGGCGCTGACCCCGCCTCCCTCTAGCGCACGCCGCCAGGCCGCCACGCGGCGGCTAGAAACGCGACTAAGTCATGCGTAGCCGTTATGCGAGCGGGTGGCGGGGGCCGGCGTCCCGGGCCGGCCAGCGGGCCGACCCCGGGGAGGGATGCCTGAATAGCCCGGCCAGGCGCTTGGACCGAAGGAGAAATCAGTGAAGACTGTGTGTACAAAGGCCCGTTCGAGGTCGCGGTGGAGAGCGTCGCCGATCCTCGTATCGAGCAGCCGCTGGACGCGGGCATGGTGCTCGGCCACCGAGGGGACAAGCAGGGCCGGTACGGGTTCAACTACGGAATGGTCTTCGGCAAGGCCATCAGCATGGGCCACGGCCAGGGACCAGGCGGCGGACGGCTACAAGAACTTCGACCGGCGCGAGGACGGCTGGACCAAGGTTCTCCTCAAGCCAGGACCAGCGGCGGCCTGAAACTGGGCGGGAAACGCAGCCCCGTTCGGTCCTAAAGGTCTTTGAATTTGGCCGAACGGGGCTGCGTTCCCGCGGAAATGGCCGACATAAACCGGCGGGCACCGGGAAGCGGGGCTCTCCTTCGAGAGATTGTCCCCGCTAACGGCAAGGAAAGCCGAATGACGACCATGCCAGGACGCGCCGACTGGCGCGCGGACGGGCCTGCGCGCAGCGCGACCCGGACCTGTTCTTCCCGATCTCGTCGACCGGTCCCGCCCTGGAACAGATCGCCAAGGCGAAAGCGATCTGCCGCGGGTGCCCGGTACAGCGGCCGTGCCTGGACTTCGCGCTCGAGCACGACCTGGGATACGGCATCTGGGGCGGGACTACTCCGCAGGACCGGCAAGCCTGGCGGCGCCGGCGGCGCTCAGAGCAGGTCCGGACGGTCACTCTGTTAGCGGCATTTGCCCGTCACGTCCGCGGGCAGGACGGGCACGGTATGACGACATCTCCTCCCGGCATGGGCCCGCTGGCGCAGCGCCATGATGCCGCCGGCCATCCCGGCCGCCCGGTGGCCCGGCAACGTCCGCCGGGCACCTCGGATGCCACCGTCGCCGCTCTCGGCAAGCTTTCCGAGGCGCTGGAAGCGGCAGAGCATGCCCGCGGGCTGCTCTACGGCTTTCACCGTCTGTGCGGCAACGCGGACCTGACACTGCAGGAAGCCGTCGGAATGCTGCGCGACGCGGGACATGCCGCACTCGCCGACGACATCGAGCGGCCCCTGGCGGGCCGGGATATCGTCTCCGGCCGCTGGAGCTTCCGGCTCGTCGGGGAGTACGACACTGGGTACTGGGAGGTGTTCCGGGACGCCGAGGCTTATGCCCGCACCGAACTCGGCGTGCCGACCCGGCACGTCTTCGAGGCGGAAATGAAGGAACGCGAACAGCGCGCGTGACCTTTTTCTGCCTGTTCGCGCTGGCACGCAAGGAGCGAACGGGCATCCGCCGGCCGCTCAGAGGAGCCGGCGGATGCCCTGCCCCTCAGTTGTCCCGGCCCGTTACCGCGTCGCGTACCTTATCGGCGGCAGCAGCGACCGGCCCCGTCGCCTTCAGTACGCCTGGCGAGGGCGGCGTGTGCGGATGCGGCCGGGTAGGGGCGCTGCTCTTTCCCCCGGCGATCTTGTCGCCGAGCCCGGCCGATATGTCGGCGGGCAGCGCCGTCCGCATCAGGGGCCAGACCTGCGACTCCTCGAACTCGATGTGCTCGCGGGCGTCCATGATGAACTTGCCGAGCAGCTGCTCGAACTCGGCGTCGTCTGGGCTGAGCTTGTCCAGGCTGGCCAGCACCTGCTTGGCGTCCTGCTCCTGCCCGGTCGCCTCATCGGCCAGCGTGTTGCCGGACTCCAGGTGATCCCGCACCGCGGGCCAGAAGTACATCTCCTCCAGCGCCTCGTGCCTGGACTCCTCGATGATGAGCTGCTCGGTCATCTTCTTGCGCAGGGCGAGCTGGTCCCCGGTCGCCCCGGTGGCCTTGGTCGGGCCCCGTTCGAGCTCCGCCAGCATCGCCTTGACGTCCTGGTGGTCCTGGGCTAGGACTGTGAACACGTCCGGCATTGTTCCTCCTCGGTAGCCGTCTTGACGGGCCGCCTCCCTGCCCTCGCAGGGGTTGGTTAACCCCTTCGCCTACGGCGTGGCTAAGGATCTCGGCACCTGGCCCTGCTCCACTGACGCCGTGCTCGGCTCGTTTGCGCGGGGTTCGGTGAGCTCTTCGAGGCTGAGGCCCTTGGGCTCGGGCAGCAAGGTGACCGTGACCAGCAGGCCGAGCACGCAGACGCCGGCCACGATGGCGCTGGTCCGGCCGAACCCGATGGCGGGCAGCAGCGCGGTCAGCGCGTACGTGCCGGCGAATGCGCCGACCTTCCCGGCCGCGGCGGCGATACTGTGGCTGGTGGTGCGGACCCGGACCGGGAAAATCTCGGACTGTCTCCGCGGTGCCGCTGGCGAGCAGGACCCGCTCCTGGATGGCCGATCAGGCGCTGCCCGCCTGACCAACCGCCCGGTTCCTCCTCAGCTATTCTCCAGTTCCCGCCTGTCACCCGGCGACAGCGCCACACAGGAAACGTCTGGGCGAATCAAAAATGAATGACAGGTAAGCGAATTGCTGCGGCCGGGTAAAGCCCCGGCCGGCAAGTCTTAAACGTTTTAGCCCTTACCCGTACAATGACGTGATGTCGGACACCCGGAGCTGTGAGCAGTGCGGCACGGTGTTCGTGCCGCGGCGTGAGCATGCCCGGTTCTGCTCGGCTCGCTGCCGGGTCGCCTGGAACCGCCACCATGTCGGTGAGCATCCCGCCCAGATGGCCGCGCTCGACTGGTCCGTCGCCGCCATGCAGGAGACCACCAGCCGGCTTTTGCAGGCCAGCGGCTGGGACCAGGCGGACGGGTACGCGGTGATCAGCGAGGCTGTGTGGTGGTTCACGATGGTCGACGCCACCCTGGTCCGCTATCAGCCCGATACCTACAACAGCTGCCTGGCTCGTCAGGAGCCCATCCGGCGCCGGATTACCGAAGACACCTTCGCCGGGCTGCGGTTCGTCCGCAACCAGATGGGCTATCGCGCCGACCACGCCGACTTCATCCAGCCTGTCGACCGCCCGGCCGGGGGCGGCCTCCGGGTCGCGGAGTGACGATGGAGACCGGTACCCGGGCCCGCGCTGGAAGTGCTGACCCCGCGCGGGCAGGCCTGGGAGCTAACCCGGCACCGGGCCTACCGGGCCCGGCTCGCCGGGCGTCCCATCGGGCGGATCATCAGCCAGGCCACCACGTTCCTCTCCCATGCCGCCCGGGCTGGCAGCCTCACCAGCAGCGCCTAGCCCGCCGCTGCGCCGAGGGCCGTGCCGGGGGCGGCAAGGTCAAAGCGTTCGGCCGAACGGTACGACGGTCACGTCCTGGGCCGGGAACGCGCCGTCCGGGCTAAGCCAGGATCCAGCACAGCCTCAACCGCACCAGGTGAGCACCGGTGCACAGCGCCATCATGACCGCAGCGGCCGCCGCGGATAGCCCGGTCAGGGGAATTGAAGCACATGGGTTGGGTGAGGGCTTGTCCGGCGACCGGTTCGCTGGGTCGGGGCAGGAGGCTAGCACCGCTAGGATGGCGAGCACTCCTCCACGAGCCAGCTGGCGGGATGTGGAACTGGGCACGCCTGGCTCCGCAGCTCAAAACCTGCTCTCGGGTTTATTGGCGCCGCCGGCAGGTAGGCGGCGCCAATGCGAGTCCTGGCAGTCATCGAAGGGGAACTGACGAGCGACGGCGGCGCGGCCCGGTGGGCGCTGCTTGAGGCCCTAGTCGCAGAAAACGGTCCCCACCCACCTGAAGTGCGGGTCATGGCTCCCGTCAGGGACACCGGTACCCAGATCGTCCCGCAAACCCTGGACTACACCCTAGGCATCGAGAACAGCCAGGACATCGCCGGGCCATCTTGCTGGACCCAATCGCGGCGCGCTCGCCACCGCCTGGCCAGGGCCTTGCGATACCTGCGCGGGCTGGGACTACGGGCAAGCGGGGACATCGAGCCTGGCAACACCTACCGCGCGGTCTGCCGCGTTGCCGCGGCAGGCGGCTACGGCCGGGTGCTGCTGCTGTCAGGCAACCGCTCCTCATGGAGCAACCGCATGGCCACCCGCCTGATGGCGGCACGCCTGCGCCGCTCGCTGCAGATACCCGTAGAGCTTCCCGGACGGGCCAGCCTTTCACCCTAGGCTGCCTGGCCGGGGCGGCCGGCTCGCCCTCGCCATCGCTGCCTAGGGTTTGGCAGGCGGAGAGACGGGCAGGCGGGGCGGCCGCTTGGCGTCGAGAAGAGGAGAACCGCCATGACCGAGGAACCGCGGGTCACGCCGGGCAGCCCCACGGCCGACGCTGATACCGACCGGATCGTCTTCATCGGGACCGCGACGACCCTCATCCAGGCCGCAGGCTTCACCATCCTCACCGACCCCAACTTCCTGCACCGCGGGCAGCGCGCCTACGTCGGCATGGGCCTGACCACCAGGCGGCTGACCGACCCCGCGATGTCCATCGGCGAACTGCCGCCGCTCGACTTCGTGGTCCTGTCCCACCACCACGGGGATCACTTCGACCGGATCGCGGCCCGCAACCTAGACCACGGCCTCCCGGTCGTCACCGAGCCGCACGCGGCCCGCAAGCTCCACCGCCAGGGCTTCCGCTCGCCGGTCGCTCTGTCGACCTGGCAGTCCCACGTCATGACCCGGGACGATGCCGAGGTCCGGGTGACGTCCCTGCCCGGCCAGCACGCGCCCCGGCCGCTCGGCTACGTCGTGCCGCCGGTCATGGGCAGCCTGCTGGACTTCTCCCGCGGCGGCCGGCGGCTGCTGCGCCTGTACATCACCGGCGACACGCTCATGCACGACGGGATCAGGGACATCGCGGAGCGGTTCAGCAATATCGACCTGTGCCTGATCCACCTGGGCGGCACCCGGATCGCCGGCGTCCTGCTGACCATGGACGGCCGGCAGGGGGTTCAGGCCTTGCGGACCGTTGCGCCGCGCCGGGCCATCCCGGTCCACTATGACGACTACACGCTGTTCAAGTCACCGCTGTCCGACTTCAGGCGCGCCGCCGAGGCAGCCGGCCTGCCAACCGAGCTTCACTACCTGGACCGCGGCGAGAGCTACCGCCTCGGCCTGGATGCCTGAAAGCGTTTCGCCCCACCGTTGGCAGCGGATGTCGCGTCCGGCGCTGCCGTCCGCCGGGCCCCGTGCTCGTCTGCGGCTCCGTCGAGCCCTGACCAGCCAGGTCCGCCGGATACCTCAGGGACCCCGGGCACCGGTCCGGCGCTTGGCGTTTCCAGGCGTGAGACCACGTACAGGTGGTTGAGCCGGGCCCGCAGTTGAGCCAGGGCGCGGCGGGGTGTCGGCAGCGGGACAAGGTGCCTCGGCATCGGGATGTACAGCCCGTCAGGACGCCGGGCCTCGATGACGGCCCGCTGCTCCGCCGGGACCGGCTGGCTCACCGGGGCGTACGCCGTGCCCTGCCGCTGGGCGGAGATGCCGTACTCGGTGCCCCGCCGCAGCCGGCGGCGGTCGGCCCGCTGCAGCGTGAGGCAGACGTGCCTGATCACGCCGAACGCCGCGACGGGCAGCACGAAGAACCCGGCGCGGAACGCCCAGACCACCGCGAAGAGCGGGATGCCGAGGTGCAGGGCGATGACGTCGGAGGATCCGGCCAGCTGCCGGTCGGTGGCCATGGCCAGGATGGCCGCGCCGAGCGCGGTGCGGGCCGGCACGTTGCGCGGGCGGTCGAGGACCTGGTGGTACCTGGCGTCCCCGGTGACCCACCGCTCGAATGCCGGGTACCCGCCCATGAGCAGGAAGAACGACGCGGGCAGGAGCGCACCGGGAATTGAGGACATCCCAGGCAACGGTGTGGCCGCGGAGTTCACCGAACCCAAAAGGCCGTGACCGAGGCCGGCGCCGACGTCGACGTAATCGGCGCGCAGGCCGGGACCGCCCGCACTGTCGACCACGACCTGGATCCCGGCGAGGAGTTCACCGTCGACAAGACCTTCGATCAGGTATCCGCCGACGACTACGACGCCGTCATCGTGCCCGGCGGCACGGTCGGCGCGGACAAGCTGCGCGGCGAGGCCGCCGCGGTCCGCTTCGTGCGGGGCTTCCTCGAGGCCGGCAAGCCCGCCGGGGTGATCTGCCATGGTCCCTGGACCCTGGTCGAGGCGGACGTGGTCCGGGGCCGCACGCTCACCTCCTTCCCCACCCTGGCCACCGACATCCGCAACGCCGGCGGTACCTGGACCGACCAGGAAGTGGTCACCGACCAGGAAGTGGTCACCGACCAGGGACTGGTGACCAGCCGCAACCCGCACGACCTGCCCGCGTTCTGCGCCACGATCGTCGAGGAGTTCGCCGAGGGCCGGCACCCGGCCCAGTCACGCAGCACCTCCACCGGGACTACGGCCCATGGACAGCTGTCAGCCGTGAAACCGTGACCAGCCGCTGGTGCTCGGTCGACCGCGCTCCGGGCGTGGAGCCACAGCCGGTAGTCCGGGAGCGTGCGGTCCGTGGGCTAACGCGGTAAACCGCCAGGTGCTAGCGGCCTTCGATGCCGGACTGGGTGATCCGGACGCGATCCCGCAAGACAACGGGTGCTTCAGCACCCTGGAGTGGTGCGACGGCCAATGGGTCGTTCTAGAGCGTCAATGAACGGCCAGCCGACCGCCGGATACCCATCCCGGCCGGTCATAGGAGGAAGTGATGGACCAGTCCGCCGTGCCCTTGCTCGAGGCCCTGACCGATTACCATGCGCGTGACCGGTACGGGTTCACCCCGCCGGGGCACCGGCAGGGCCGCGGCGCGGACCCGCGGACCGTCGGCGCGATCGGCCGGGACGCCTTCGCTCCGACGTGCTGGCCACGGCCGGACTCGATGACCGCAAGTCAATCACCGCAGAACTGCTCGACTACCTGCGCAGCGGCCTGGCCGCCGGGATGCAGCTTCCCGACCCGGCCGACCCCAGCCTCGGCATCATCGGGTTGTCAGCCACGCCGCCGCCCGGGCCTGATCCCCAGCGGTCCGGCGGGGCGGCAGCTGGCCATGGCCGCCTCCGCCGGACCGTGGGAAGGTATTCGTCAGCCCTGGTCAGCGGACGCCCTGGCCTCGCTGACCCGCTGGGCGATGGCGGCCTGGCGGGGCCAGAATCGCAGCTCGGCGCAGCGGGAGATGAAGTCGGCGGCGGAGTGCTCGTCCATGCTGACGAAGCCGTCGTCGGTCAGGCCGCCGAGTCCGGCGGCCTCGAACAGCGGGCCGGCGTTGCCGGTGTAGCCGATGAACTTGCAGTGAGCGTAGGCGTCGGCCACGAAGTCACGCACCGCGGGCTGGGCGGCCAGCGCGGGCGTGCCGTGCTTGGAGGCGAGCAGGACAACGGCGTCGTACAGCACGGAAGGGCCGCCGTCGATCTTCTGGTCGGCGGCCGCGTGGTTGCCGTCGCTGTCGTCGAAGCCGCCGAAGCCGCCGACCGCCGGGGCGATGAGCTCGACGTTGACCTGAGCCTGCTCGGCCGCGGCCTTCAGTTCATCGAGCTGGCCGGCATCCGCGCCGTCGGTGACCAGGATGCCGATCTTCCGCCCGGCAAAGCTCTCCGGACCGTTGGCCAGGATGCTCAGTGCGGAGGAGGCGAGAAGGTCCCGGACCGGCTCGCGGGCCGGAGGCAACGCCGCTGGCAGCTCGGGCAGGCCGAGCCCGTCGGCCACGGAGCGGGCCAGATCCTCGTCCACGTTGCGGAGCCCGGCCACCATCCGGGTGCGGATCGCTACCGTGTCGCACTTGCTCAGCTCGAACACGAACGCGTCGGTCAGGTGTGCCGCTCGGTGTCGGTCTGGCTGATCAGGAACTGCCGGGCCTGGCTGTAGTGGTCGGCGAAGCTCTCCGCGCGCAGCCTGCGCTTGGGACCCGCCTGGTCGCCTTCCCCGCCGGGGTAGGTGCGGAAGCCGGCCGCCGGGTCCTCCCGCGGGCCGGACGGGTCCCAGGAGTTGGGCTCGTAGTTGACCCGGCCCGCCGGGTTGGCCATGGCCATGTGGCCGTCCTGCTGGAAGTGGGCCATCGGGCACTTGGGCGCGTTGACCGGCAGGTAGGTGAAGTTGGGGCTGCCCAGCCGCTTGAGCTGGGTGTCCAGGTAGGAGAAGTTGCGGTGGGTCAGGCCTGCGATGGGCACCTCGACCAATCCGGAGTCCGGTGCCGCGATGACCGTGCCGTCCCGGGGCCCGCCGATGAGAATTACGTCTGAGTCTGGCATGCGGCGCCGCCTACCCGCCCGCGCGGGGTTCATGCTCCTGCGGACGCCAAGGCCTCGACCTCGACCCCATCGGGGATCGTACGAACCTGCTTAATCTCGTGTCCCTCCATGTGATTGAGCGCCGGTATCCGCCATCGCCGCCGCCCGGCAGGCGGCTACATGCGGTTCGCCGACCAGCCACTCAGCCTGCTTTGTTTCGCAGCGTGCCGGACAGCTGGCCACCCAGGCTTACAGGATCGGATTTCCGCCGGTGACGGCGATCCGGGCACCGGAGACGTAGCTGGCCTCGTCGAAAGCCAGGAAGACGTAGGCGGGGGCGACTTCGGCGGGCTGGCCGGCTCGGTCGAGGGGAACCTGCTGGCCGAAGCTTTCGACCTGCTCGGACGGCATGGTGGCCGGGATCAGCGGGGTCCAGATGGGCCCAGGGGCGACGCTGTTGGCCCGGATGCCCTTATCGGCCAGCAATTGAGCCAGGCCGGCCATGAAGTTCGCGACGCCGGCCTTGGTGACGTCGTAGGGCAGGAGCTGGGGGGTAGGCATGTCGGAGTTCACTGAGGTGGTGCCGATGATCGACCCGCCCGCGGGCATGTGCGGCACGGCGGCCTTGCACAGGCGGAACATGGCGGTCAGGTTAGTGGCCAGCGTGTAATCCCATTCCTCGTCGCTGATCTCGGTCAGGTCTGTATGGGTGGCCTGAAACGCGGCATTGCTGACCAGGATGTCGACCCGGCCGAACTCCTGCACGGCGCGGTCGATGACCGTCCGGCAGTTCGCGGCGTCGGTGAGGTCGCCGGGGACCAATACGGCGGTCCGTCCGGCGTCCTCGACTCATGTCCTGGTGTCTTCGGCGTCTTCGTGCTCGTTGAGGTAGGAGATGAGCACGTCCGCGCCCTCACGGGCGAAGGCGATCGCCACCGCTTTTCCGATGCCGCTATCGCCACCGGTCACGACCGCGGCTTTCCCGGCCAGACGGCCCGATCCCCGGTAGCTGGCTTCGCCGTGATCTGGGGCCGGGCGCATCTGCTGCTCGGTGCCTGGCGGGTTCTGCTGCTGTGCTGGCTGGTTCATCGAATTGTTCCTCCGTAACGATGCTGGGTCCGGCGCCGCTGCCCGCAATCTCGGCCGCTATCCCGCCGCGGGCCAGATTCTCCGGGAAAGCTGACCGGGAGAACTGGCGGACCTTCAGTGCCCGCCGGTGACCAGCCTTGACCGGCGGCGGCTGGCCGGACGCCGCGTTTTCTCCCGCCACGCCGAAAAAGGCGTGGCGGCACCGCATAGCGCGTACCTATGCGGGAAGAGCCGCCACCCTATCGGCCGGAACCTCGTGAGGCGGACTGGTCACATGCTGCACAATCCCGGATACGGACCACCCTTCAGGCGCCGCCGCCGCGGCATGCTGACGCACGGGATGATGACGGTGCTCGGTGCGGCCGTCGCCGCGAGCCTGCTCCTGGGCTTCCACAACTCACCGTCCGGCGTCCCTGGTATTTCCCTGCCGGGTATCGGGGCGGTGCCCGCCCCGGGTTCGCAGTCCGCCCCGCTGGCTGGCGGTGAGCAGGCCATCGTGACCAAGATCAAGCCGGGCCTGATGATCATCAACACGACGCTGCAGTACAATAGCGAGACGGCCGCCGGGACCGGCATAGTGATCAACGCGGGCGGGCTGGTGCTGACCAACAACCACGTCATCGAGCACGCTACCAAGATCACCGCCAAGGCCGCCTCGACGGGCACGACGTACACCGCGACGGTCGTCGGCTACGACAAGGCCGGTGACATCGCGCTGATCCAGCTGCGGAACGCGTCCGGGCTGACGACGGCACAGCTCGGCAACTCCTCCTCGGTCAAGACCGGCGACTCCGTCGTGGCCCTGGGCAACGCCGAGGGCCAGGGCACCATCACCGCGAAACCCGGCCGGGTCACCGGGCTGGGCCAGACCGTCACCGCCAGCGAGGACGGAGGGTCGACGGCCTCTGAGACGCTGCACGGAATGATCCAGACGAACGCCGACATCGTGCCCGGCGATTCCGGCGGTCCGCTAGCGAGCTCAGCTGGCGTGATCGGGATGGATACCGCGGGGAGTGACGGAAACCTCCAGCAGGCGTCGAACGGTTTCGCGATCCCGATCAACACGGCGTTGTCGGTCGCCCGGCAGATCGCCGCGGGTCACGCCAGCTCCACTATTACGATCGGCTACCCGCCGTTCGCGGGACTCTTTACCGGCTCCGGATCGGACAGCAGCCCCCAGGCGCAAGCACGGCAGCAGGGCGGCGGCTTCAGCGGCGGCATCGGGAACACACCGCGGTGCTATACCAGCAATTCCGGCCTGAGCGTGCCGTCGGCCATCGCGCCGGCCAGCTCCGGCGCCCTGATCATCGGGACCATCTGCGGGAGCCCGGCCGCCGCGGCCGGCCTAACCGGCGGAGCGGTCATCACGGCGGTGAACGGGCAGGCCGTCAGCTCGCCCGATGACCTGGCCGACACCCTGTCCCGATTCCATCCGGGCGACACGGTCTCCGTGACCTGGGTGAGCCCGGCCGGCCAGCAGACCACCAGCCGCCTGCACCTGGCCGCCGGCCCGCCGCAGTGACCGCTTGCCGTCCGCAGGTTACGAACCAGCTACAGGAGGCCACCGATGAGCGATTTCACCGGGGCGGCGCCGGCCATCGAGCAGCCGCACGGCGACGTCATCACCATTCTGCTGGAGCAGCACCGGCGCATCCGCGTGCTGTTCACGCACGTGAAGCAGGCCGAGGGAAGACGCAAGCAGCAGGCCTTCGATGAGCTGCGTATCCTGCTGGCCGCGCACGAGACGGCGGAGGAAATGGTGCTGCGGCCCGTGAGCTGCCTGGACGCCGGGGCGGCGGTCGCTGATGCCCGGAACCAGGAGGAAAAAGAGGCCAACAAGATGCTCGCCGTCCTGGAGGCGATGGGCGTGTCCAGCGCGGAGTTCGACCGCAGGTTCACCGAATTCGAGCAAGCGGTCATGGATCACGCCGAGCACGAGGAGCAAGAGGAGTTCCCGCCGGTGCGCACCCGGGAGTCCCAGTCCACGCTGGTCGGAATGGGCGCGGTGCTGCGAGCCGCGGAGATGACCGGGCCGACCCATCCGCATCCCTCGACTGCGGGCTCGCCGATCGCGCAGTGGGTGGTGGGGCCGTGGGCTTCGATGATCGACCGGGCCCGAGACGCCATCAAGGCCGCCATGCCGGGAAGCTGACGTCAGGAACTGCTGGAATCGGCTAAGCCGTGACGTTGGCGCTGTCTCCGGCGGTGACGGCGAACGACGCGCCGCTTACCATGCGCGCCTCGTCCGAGGCGAGGAAAGCGACGACCGGCGCGACGTCCGCCGGGTCGATCCAGGGAACTCCGAGCGGGCTCTTGGCGGTCAGGAGTTTCTTCGCAGTCTCCTCGTCCCGGCTGAGATCTCCGGTCGCTTCCTGGCCGCCGCTGCCGATCGCCTGCGCGTACCGATCTTCGTGCCTGGTCAGCGCGGTGTCGATAAGGCCGGGGATGACGGCGTTCACCGTGATGCCGTAGCTGCCGAGTTCGAGCGCCGCTGACTTCATCAGGCCGATGAGGCCCCACTTGGACGCCGAATACGACGATCCGTCCTTGGTCCCGTGCTCACCCTGCGTCGACGACGTGATGATGATGCGGCCACCGCCCCGGCGCACCAGCAGCGGCGCGAATACGCGCAGCACGTTGGCGGTGCCCGTGAGGTTGACGTCGATCTGGTCATGCCAGTCCCGGTCGTCCATCTCCAGAATCGGCTTGAACCCCTGGATCCCGGCGTTCGCGAAGACGATGTCGACGCCGCCCCATTCCCGCTCGATGCGCTCGGCCGCCGACCTGACCGAGCCGATGTCCCGCTGATCCGCGGTGACGGACAGCCAGCGGCCGCCCACCTGGAGAACCGCTTCCCCCGTGCTGGCCAGGTCATCGGGCGTAGCCGGGGCGAAGTCGAGGATGGGACTGACAGGCCCCGCTATATCGATCCCCGCGACCGCCGCGCCCCGGCGGGCCAGCGTCACGGCGGCCGCACGCCCGATGCCGCGGGCGGCCCCCGTGATCACCGCCACCCGTCCCGTCAGGACTCCCGGCGCTTGCTGCGGAGTTCCGTCTGCCATCAAACTGCCCTCGCTATCCATGGCCGGCTGTCCCGTCAGCGTTACCCGGCTTCCCCGCCGCCAATCGTCCCGTTACGACCTACCCGAGCGGCCTCCGGAACTGCCACCGGGCACGTGCCCGGCACCGCGACGTACCGACCGTCGTCGGTACGTTCGGTCATCTCTCCAGCGTGGAGCATTCGCCACTAATTAATTAGGGTCCAGCGCCCCTGGCGCAGGTCGGGTGATAGGCGAAGGTTCGGCGGTAGGGCGATTACGGCCGGGCCGAGGGTAGCGCCGGGCCTGGACAAGAGGCAGGCACTTCCAAACGAAAAGGGGAACGCTGAGTATGTGGACATTCTTTAGCCGGAGGCTGCGGCGCTGGGTGCTGTTCGCGATTGCCTGGCCGGTGGCCCGTCTCCTCGTCCGCCGCCTCTCTCGCGCTGCTGATCACCGCGATCCATCGACCCGGACGGCCAGGACGCTTCATCGTGTCGACTCGGCTGTGACGACGGTGTCCCAGCGGTCTTCCCGCAGGGCTGCAGGCCAGCGGGACCTTCGTGGTGGACATCCGCGGCGATGACGGTCAACGGCCTGGCGGAGCGCCCGACGTCGGCCCGCGGTTTTAACGAGGCCTGCCGGGTTTCCGCCCCGAGGCGGCCAGGGCGCCGTCTGCGCCGCCAGGCCTGCCGGTCCTCGGGGGTGGTCCCGCCCCAGATGCCGTGCGCCAGGTCATGCTCCAACGCGAATTCCAGGCACGCCTGACGCACCGGGCACCCGGCACAGATCGTTTTGGCCTTGGCGATCTGCTGCACAGCCCGCCCGGTCGATGAAATCGGGAAGAACAGATCCGGGTCGGCCTGCGCGCATGCGCCGGCCCCGCGCCAGTCGGCACGCCCTCGCGTCGTCGTCATTCGGCTTCCTCACCAGTAAACGGGCCAATCCCCCGAAACGGGAAGCCCCCGCTTCCCGGCGGCCGCCAGTTCATGCAGGCAGCACGTCAGCCAGCGCGCGGCCATGTGATTCGCGGCGGTCAAGCGCTCCGGAACAGCGGCTCCGGGCCGTAGCTCCCGTCCAGGGGCCGGCCGAGCAGCGGTGCGACGAGCCTGCGGAAGTGGGGCGACGGAGGCAGCCCGAGCTCGGTGCGCAGCAGCCTCCGGAATACGTCGTACTGGCGCAGCGCCTCGGCGAAGTTCCCTTCCTCGATGTGCACCAGGGTCAGCCGCCGGTGGGCGCTCTCGCGCAGCGGGTCGGCGGCGACGGCGGTGATTCCGGCGTCCAGGGCGGCGTCGAGGCGGCCGTCGTCGCGGTACCGGTCGCACAGCGCCTCCAGCGCGTGCAGCCGGATCTGCCGGAACCATTCCCGGGTACCGATCAGCCATTTCTCCGGCCACTCGGGCAGCACGTCCTGACGCAGCACGTCCACATCCACGTCCGGGCCGGGGCGCCCGGCGCCACCACCCCGGCCGACCTGGCGGGCCAGGTCGTGCAGGTCCACGCTCACCCGTGCGTCCAGGGTCAGATGCTGCGGCGAGGCAGCGATAAGACCGCCCTGATCATGGCCGGGCAGCCGCCACATGGCCGAACGAAGGTTGGCGACCGCCCGGGTATCGGTGCACGCGGGCCAGAGCTCGGCGGCGGCGCTGCCCCGGCTCACGGGCTCGGAGCGGATGCCCAGGTAGGCCAGCAGGCGCTCGCCGGAGGGGCTTACGTGCAGCGGGCGGGTGCTCTGGTACAGCTCGAAGCGGCCGAGCAACCGCAGGTGAAGACCAGCCGGGTCTCGGCGTGAAACGTCGTTCAGGTCCACGTTGCTCCTGTGCGGGCGGGCGCGTCGTGTTCACGGGCCCGCCGCCTTACCCCGGCGTCACCGCGCTATGCGCCGGGTGACCGCGGATTTCGGCGGCGCCGGCTAGCTGCCGCGGACCCGGTGGTGACGCCACTGCGACGGCGTTACGACGTGGCGCGCCTAGCGTCGGGATTCCTGCTTGCGCCGTGTGATCTGACCTGGAGGTACGCGGCTGCCGACGACCTAACGGAGGTCTGCTTATGTTCCGTCACACCGATCACCTGCAGTTCGATGTGAAACCCGAAAAGCCGGATCCGGTCTACGCGCATAAGCTCCAGGAGCTCCTCGGCGGCGCGTTCGGCGAGATGACCGTGACCATGCAGTACCTGTTCCAGGGGTGGAACTGCCGGATGCCCGGCAAGTACAAGGACCTGATCATGGACGTGGCCACCGAGGAAATCGGCCACGTCGAGATGATTGCCACCATGATCGCCCGGCTGCTCGAAGGAGCCCCCGCTACTGCCACCACCAAAGCCGCCGGGGCTGATCCCGTGGTCGGGGCCGTGCTCGGCGGCATGGACCCGCAGCAGGCCATCGTGGCCGGCGGCGGCGCGCTGCTCGCCGACAGCAACGGCTACCCGTGGAACGGCCGGTTCATCGTGGCCAGCGGCAACCTGCTGGCCGACTTCCGCGCCAACGCCGCCGCCGAGGCCCAGGGCCGGCTGCAGACGGCCCGGCTGTACAACATGACCGACGACCCCGGCGTCAAGAACATGCTCAAGTTCAACCTGGCCCGGGACACCCTGCACCAGAACCTGTGGCTCAAGGCCATCGAGGAGCTCCAGGCCGACGGCCTGGAGACCACCGTCGCGCCGAACGCGCTGTTCGACGAGGAATACGCCGAGCACGCCACCTCCGTCTGGCACCTGTCCGACGGCACCGCGGGCCAGACCGGCGGCTGGGCCAACGGAGTGCAGCCCGACGGGACCCACGAGTTCGGCTACCTGCTCGACCCCGAGCCGCTCGGCGGGCCCGCCTCGGCCCCGCCGCCCGACCCGGCGCTCTACGCCACCTACGACGGCAGCATGGGCAAGCCCAAGGGTCCGGTCATGGGCACCGAAACCGGCCCCCTCGGCAAAATCAAGGACGCTTTTACCTAAGCCGGACGAAGGACCGGGCCCGCAGCGGCGGCGGGCCCGGTCCTTTACCGCAGTTCCTCGACGGCACGAGAAACGGTGCGCCACCTATGCTCAGCATCAGCCAGCAGCCCGGCGCCGCCGCTACCCTGGCCGTCCCGGCCACCGTGCCCGCCACTTCGCTTCCCGCCCGTCGGCGCGGCCGGGCGCGCCGGATCGCCGCCCTGTGCGGGCCGGCCTTCGTCGTCTCGGTCGCCTACGTGGATCCGGGCAACTTCGCCACGAATATGTCCGGCGGTGCCAGCTACGGCTTCATGCTGCTGTGGGTCATCGCCGCCGCGAACCTGGTCGCCATGTTCGTCCAGGCGCTGGCGGCCAAGCTCGGCATCGCCACCGGCCAGAGCCTGGCCGCCCTGTGCCGCCGGCACCTGCCCCGCCCGCTGACCTGGCTGCTGTGGGCGCAGGGCGAGATGATCGCCGTCGCCACCGACCTGGCCGAGTTTCTCGGCGGCGCCATCGCGCTGAACCTGCTGTTCGGCATGCCTTTGCTACCCGCGGCCGGCGTCACCGCCGTGGTGTCGGCCGGCCTGCTCGCCCTCGCGCCGCACGGGCGCCGCCGGTTCGAGACGGTCATCGCCGGCCTGCTCGCCGTGGTCTGCATCGGCTTCGTGTACCAGGCCGTCCTGTCACCTCACCTGTCCCAGGCGGCGGCTGGCTTCGTCCCGCACCTGGCCGGGCGGGGCAGCCTGGTCATCGCCGCGGGCATCGTCGGCGCCACCGTGATGCCGCACGTCATCCACCTGCACTCCGCGCTGACCGCAGACCAGGGTCCCGATCACGCCGGCGGCGCCGACCGTACTGGCGGGGCCGAGGCGGTGCGGCTGCGGGTCCGGGCCAGCCGGGTCGACATCGGGGTCGCCCTGGGCCTGGCCGGCCTCGTCAACATGGCCATGCTGGTCGTCGCGGCGGCCGTGCTGCCCGGCCGCGACGCGGGCACCCTGACCGCCATCCAGGCCGACCTGGGCGGCCTGCTCGGCCGCGGCGCCGCCGTGGCGTTCGCGCTCGCCCTGCTGGCCTCCGGCCTGGCCTCGTCCAGCGTCGGCACCTACGCGGGCCAGGTCATCATGGAGGGCTTCCTGCGGCGCCGGATCCCGCTGGTCGTGCGCCGCCTGGTCACCATGGTGCCGGCCTTCGCCCTCATCGCCGCGGGCGCGGACCCGGTGCGGCTGCTCATCGTCAGCCAGGTGGCGCTGTCCGTCGGCCTGCCGTCCGTGCTCATCCCGCTGGCCGTGCTGACCAGCCGCCGCGTGGTCATGGGCACGCTGGTCAACCGGCGGGCGACCATCGTGGCCGCGATCGTGGTCACGGCCGCCGTCGTCGGCCTCAACGGCGTCCTGCTCTGGCTGGCCGCCACCGCTTAACGGTCCGGCCGCCGGTTTAACGGCCACTCAGCTGGACAGAGGCCCCGGCCAGAGCAGCCGGGAGGTAACCCATGGGCGTGGTGGACGAAGAAGTGGCCGGGAGTGCGCCCGGGCGGCATGATCCCGGCCTGGACGCGATCATCGGGCGGGTGACCGCCGATCTGCTCGCCCGGTCGCACCTGATGCGGCCGGGCCACGTGGCGGCCGAACTGGCCCGGGCCGCCCGGCCGCTGGGAGTGTCAGAGGTCCAGGTTTACCTGGCCGACCTGGAGCAACGGCGACTGGTTCCGCTGATGTCCGAGGACGACCGGGACAAGGAGGTCGCCGCGGCATTGCCGATCGACTCCACCCTGGCCGGGCGCGCCTACCAGGCGGTCACCGTTCAGACCAGCCTGGCCGGAGACACCTATCAGCTGTGGATTCCGCTGGTGGACGGGACCGAGCGGCTGGGCGTGCTCGGCCTCATCGTCGCCGACGTCAGCCAGGCCATGCTGGACCGGTACCGGACGCTGGCGTCGCTGGCCGGGATGCTCATCGGGGCCAAGAACGACACCAGCGACACCTACCCGTCCTTGCAGCGCTCCCGGGAGATGGCCCTGCAGGCCGAGCTGGTCTGGGCCTTCCTGCCGCCGCGGACGTTCGCGACCGGCCAGACCACGGTGGCCGCCTCGCTGGAGCCAGCCTACGAGGCCGGCGGCGACGCCTTCGACTACGCGCTCCTCGGTGATCGCCTGCACATATCCATCTTCGACGCTCTCGGCCACGATCTGGCCGCGGGCCTGCTGGCCAGCGTCTGCATAGCCTCGTGCCGCAGCACCCGCCGGGCGGGCGGCTCGCTGCCCGCCGTCGTGGCCCGGGCCGACCACGCCATCGCCAGCCAGTTCGGGGACAGCCGGTTCGTCACCGCCCTGCTGTGCGACCTGGACCTGGCCAGCGGGCTGCTGAGCTGGATTCCCTGCGGTCACCCGCCGCCGCTGCTGA
>JAICWX010000622.1 GCA_025934635.1 Streptosporangiaceae bacterium
ACAGGAAGAACGCCAGGTAGGTGCCGACGATCGGGATGCCCTGCAGGGCGCCCTCGAAGATCCGCAGTCCGGCCCCGGACAGCTGGTCGTCCGGCAGCGAGTAGCCGAACAGGCCCTCGAGCAGGCCGAGCGTGAACAGCCCGATGCCGATCAGCCAGTTGATCTCACGCGGCTTGCGGTAGGCGCCGGTGAAGAACACCCGCAGCATGTGGATGATCAGCGCGGCCATGAACAGGTCGGCCGCCCAGTGGTGGATCTGCCGGATCAGCAGGCCGCCGCGGATATCGAAGGTGATGTTCAGCGCGGACTGGTAGGCCTCGCTCATCTTGATGCCGTTGAGCTTGACGTAGGAGCCGTGGTACGTGACCTGGTTCATCGACGGCACGAAGAACAGCGACAGGAAGGTCCCGGTCAGCAGCAAGATGACGAACGACCACAGCGCGATCTCGCCGAGCATGAACGACCAGTGGTCGGGGAAGACCTTGCGCATCAGCACCCGCAGGCCGCGCGCCCCGTGGAACCGGTCGTCCAGGAAGCTGCCGGTGCCGCTCAGCGCCTTCGGGACGTCGAAGTTGGTGTCGGTACTCATCCGCGCTCCCAGAAACTCGGGCCGACGGGTTCATTGAAGTCGCTCTTGGCCACCAGGTACCCCTGCGAGTCCGTGGTCAGGGGCAGCTGGGGCAGCGGCCGGGCGGCCGGGCCGAAGATGACCTCGGCGCCCTTGGCCGCGTCGAAGGTGGACTGGTGACACGGGCACAGGAGGTGGTGCGTGGTCTGCTCGTACAGCCCCACCGGGCAACCCACGTGCGTGCAGATCTTGGAGTAGGCGACGATGTTGTCGACTGTCCAGTTCATCGTGCCTACCAGCGTACTCCCCTGCGTCCGGGTGGGAATATCCAGCTCGCCCGGGCGGAACTTGATCAGGACGACGGCGGCCTTGGTCAGCTCGTCGTCGTCGTCCTGGTAGCCGTCGGGCACGATCGTGATCATGCTGCCCGGCGCGCTGAAGTCGGCCGGGGTAATCGGCTGGTTGGTGCCGTAGAGCAGCAGCCGCCGCCCCGGGCTCCACACGGTGTGCCGCAGGCTGGTGCCGGGCTTCGGCCCGGTGTCGCGCAGCAGCACGATAGGCGCGGCCAGCAGCGGCAGCGTGCCCAGCATCAGCGTGCGCCTGATCAGCGGCCGCTTGACGAACTGGCTGTACCCGGCGCCTTCCTTGAAGACCTCCTCGAACCCCTGCCGGTCCGCCTCGTCGGAGCGCAGGTCGTGCCGCTCCTCGGTCAGCTCCACGTTCGGCATCAGGTGCCGGACCCAGATCAGCGCGCCCGTGCCGAGCAGCAGCAGCGTGAACGCCAGGGTGGTGCCCAGGCCCAGGTTGGACCGCAGGGTCTTGTCGACCGTGCCGACGCCGATGCCGACGTAGGCGGCGACGAAGGCGCAGCCGGTGAAGAAGGCGAGCGTGAAGCAGGCCGCGACCACCCGCTCGGCCCGCTGGCCGTGCACGATGACCTTCGGGTCGTCCGGCGCCAGCCCGACGTTGTGCGGGACGCCCACGACCTCCTCGTCGGCGGCCATCGCCGACCCGGCCGGCTCACGATGCTCGGCCACCGCGGTCGAGCCGAGCAGGCGCGGCGAGGGCGGGGGAGTGCCGATCACCCGGTGCGGCGCGACCGGGCCCTCGGTGCCCTCGGTCTCTTCCATGTCGCTCATGACTGCCTCTACTCCATCCCCGTCGGTCTTGGATCACGCCGCCTCGCGGTAATCCACAGCGCGATGAGAATCAGGAAGCCCAGGCCGCCGAAGAAGATGACCAGGCCCTCGGTGATCGGGCCGGTCCGGCCGAGCGAGAAGCCGCCCGGGTTGGGCTCCACCCGGGTCTGCGTGATGTAGGCGATGATGTCGCGCTTGGCCTGCGGGCTGACCGCGCCGTCGGCGAACACCGGCATGGCCTCGGGCCCGGTCAGCATGGCCTCGTAGATCTGGGTCGGCGTGGCCGCGGTGAGCGGCGGCGCGTCCTTGCCGTAGGTCAGCGCGCCGCCGGACAGGCCGGCGTTGTGGCACTGCGAGCAGTTGGCGCTGAACAGCTGGTACCCGAGCGCGGTGTCAGTCCCGTTCGTCGACACCTGCTGGGAGTCCGGGATGGCAGGGCCGCCGCCGAGCGAGGCGATGTAGCCGGCCATGTCGTGGATTTCCTGCGGGCTGAACGACGACGGCTTGCGCTCGTTCTCCGCGCCGACTTCCTTGGCCGGCATCCGGCCGGTGGACACCTGGAAGTCGACCGCCGCCGCGCCGGCGCCGATCAGGCTGGGCGCCTGCGAGGTGCCCTGGGCCTCGAGGCCGTGGCAGCTCGAGCAGTTCGCCTGAAACAGGTTCTTCCCGGCCGTGACGTCCTGCTGGGCCCCGACCGCGGCCGCGGCCTCCGTGACGCCACCCCGGGAGGTGAGCGACCCGTAAACCAGCGCGACAACGACGAGCCCAAGTAGCAGTGCCGCGTAGCCGGCGGCCGGGCGCCTGCGCCTGGCGTTTATCCAGCTCACTCGCTGTCCCCTGACTAGTGGATGAGGTAGATGACGGTGAACAGGCCGATCCACACGACGTCGACGAAGTGCCAGTAGTACG
>JAICWX010000266.1 GCA_025934635.1 Streptosporangiaceae bacterium
GATCGGGTCGGCCCAGCTTGCGTTGGTCGGGGTCAGGCACAGTTCGACCTTGTGCGCCACCGCCCGGGTGCGGACGGCCGGGGGTGGTGTTGCGGGACAGGTTGTAAACGACTGCGTCTTCCCACCACGCGCCACTCACGTGTCTCCCTCGTCGCTGGGCTTACCGGGCCGGGGACAAGCCTATGACGGGAGGGCCGGCCCGATATATTCGCGTGGCACGGCGGCCGCGCTGCCCTATCCTGGTCTGGTCCGGGTGATGACAGAAGACCGAGTAACCGGGGAATCCCGCCGCTCAGAGAGCCGCCGGCAGCTGCGAAGGCGGACGGCGGGCCGCCGGTGAAGACACCTTCCCAGCCCGGGCCGCCGGCCCCGTAACGGCCGCCGAGGCCGGCTCACGTCGGCGAAGGTGCGGTGGCACCGCGACTTAGCCCCCGCCCGCACCTCCAGGGCCGCACGCCGCACTGGAGGTGAAGATCTTGACATCTGCGCTCGCTGGCATTGCCCGCACGCTGGCCGCTCAGCTGCCGTCGGCCGCTCCCGGCCGCACGGTCCGGATCGAGGGCTGGGTGCACCGCCGCCGCGAACTCGGGGCGGTGACGTTCCTCATCGTCCGGGACCGGTCGGGCCTGGCCCAGGTGGTCGTCCGGGACCCGGAGGCGCTGGCCGCGGCGCGGCGCTGCGGGGAGGAGAGCGTCGTCGCGGTCACCGGGATCGCCACCCGCAACCCGGCCGCGCCCGGCGGCGCCGAGGTGACCGGGCCGCGTATCACGCTGCTCGGCGAGCCCGCGCAGCCGCCGCCGGTCGACCTGTGGCGGCCCGCGCTCGACGCCGGGCTGCCCGTGATCCTGGACCACGCCGCCGTGACCTGGCGGCATCCGGCCCAGCGGGCACGCTGGGAGCTGGCCGCCGCGTCGCTGCGCGGCTTCCGGGCCGTGCTGGACGAGCTCGGGTTCACCGAGATCCAGACGCCGAAGCTGGTGCCGGCGGCCACCGAGTCCGGGGCCAGCGTCTTCGGCGTGGACTACTTCGGCCGCCGCGCCTACCTGGCCCAGTCCCCGCAGTTCTACAAGCAGGCGATGGTCGGCGTCTTCGAGCGGGTCTACGAGACCGGCCCCGTCTTCCGGGCCGAGCCGCACGACACCGCCCGGCACCTGGCCGAGTACGTCTCGCTCGACGCCGAGCTCGGCTTCATCGGCGACCATCGCGACGTGCTGGCCGTGCTCCGGCAGGCGCTCGCCGGGATGACGGCGGCGCTGCGGTCGCAGGCGCAGCCGGCCGCGGACCGGCTGGGGATCGTGATCCCCGAGGTCCCGGCGCGGATCCCGGTGATTCACTTCACTGAGGCCCTGGCGATAGCCGGCGCGCCGCCGGACGAGCCTGACCTCGCGCCCGCTCACGAGCGGGCCATCGGCCAGTGGACGGCGCAGGAACACGGCGGCGACTTCGTCGCCGTCGAGGGCTACCCGATGCGCAAGCGGCCCTTCTACACCCATCCGCAACCCGGCGACGAGCGCTGGTCCAACAGCTTCGACCTGCTCTTCCGCGGCCAGGAACTGGTGACCGGCGGCCAGCGCCTGCACCGCTACTCCGACTACCTGGCGGCCATCCGGGCCCGCGGCGAGGACCCCGCCGCCTACGCGGGCTACCTGGAGGCCTTCGCGCACGGGATGCCGCCGCACGGCGGGTTCGCGATCGGCCTGGAACGGTGGACGGGCCGGCTGACCCAGGCCGAGAACATCCGGGAGGTCACGCTGTTCCCGCGCGACCGGCACCGGCTGGCCCCGTGACCAAGGCCGGCAGCGTGAACGCGGCCGGCCGGCCGCAGTAGAGTCGACGCGGAGGCGTCTGGGTACCTGGTGGGCCCCCCGGTCTTCAAAACCGGTGAGCGCTGCGCTGCGGCGCTGGCGGGTTCGATTCCCGTCCGCCTCCGCTGAGCGTCTGGGCTGGGTAACGGCTCGATGGGGCTGCTGAGCCTAATCCGGCCGTCCGGTCAACTCATCGAGGCGGTCCAGCAGCTCTCGGAGCGTGTACCTGGTGGTGACGATCTCCCCGTCGGGCTTGGGGATGCGGGCCTGCCACGTGCCGAAACCGCCATCCTCGACGATCACATCCGGGTGCGCGGCCCGGAACGCCTGCAGCCTGAATACCTGGTCTCCTTCGTCGAGAATGAGGCGCAGACGAGGCGAGTTCACTGGCCTGTTTCCGTCTGGCCGGTGATGATCCCGGTGACCGTGCGGGCCGAGTGCCGGTCGGTCGTAAACAGCATCGCCCGGAGGACTACGGCGTAGTCCGGGTGGAACTGACCGCTAAGGTCGGCGACGAGCCTTTCCGCCGAGCCTTGCGGGTTCTGCTCGCGCCATGCCGTCACGGCTGAGCGGGCCCTAGCCAGGTCCTCCGGCTTGTTCTCGCGGAACCTCATACAGGTAGTCAACCCCACACAGCAGGTACGCGTAAACGAACTTGCATGGGTTTGCACAGTAACTTAGCCGAGAGCGTCGATCGCGGCTGTGATGAGCGCTCGCGCCCGAGCGCCTCTCACCGCGATCTCCGACAGGTCACTGAACGTCCTGGCGTACATGGCGATCTCACGCGGCTGGGTGAGCGTTAGCCAGCCGGAGACCAGCTCGACGTTCACCTGCCTGTCGTCGAAGATCCAGAAGTCCTCGACCGGCCATACGACGTCGCGGTCGAGGCCCATCGGGATGATCCCGACCGATACGGATGGCAGCGAGGCAACGGTGATCAGGTGGCCGAGCTGGCCGGCCATCACCTCGGGGCCGCCGATGACGTTGCGCAGCACTGACTCCTCGATCACCACCAGGAACCGGTGATCGCCCTCGCGGAGGAGCCGCAGCCGGTCGGAGCGGATGGCCACAGCGTCCTCAACGTCGTCGGGCAGCTCCCGCCGGGTGGCGATGGAGCGCAGCACTGCGGCGGTGTAGGCCCTGGTCTGGACGGCTCCGGGGATTAGCCACGAGGAATAAGCGCGGAACAAGCGGGTGCGCTCCCACAGCGGCAGGACGGCCTCTTGAGCGCGGCGCAGGCCGGTGCGTTCCATCCGCCGCCATTCGACGAACATGTCCTCGACGGTGCGCAGGAACGTGATGAGGTCCGTGGCCTCGGCCGGCTGGCCGCAGTGCTCGCACCAGGAGCGGATGTCATCTGCGGATGGTGCTGTTCGGGCGTGCTCAATCCGTGACACCTTCGATTCGTGCCAGCCGCACAGAGCGGCGAGCGCCCGGCCGCTGAGGCCAGCGTCCTGACGGAGCTCGCCGAGCCGGGCACCGAGGGCTTGCCGGGCCTGCCAGGCACTGGAGGACGGCGGGGGCGATGGCATTGGTGGCGACCGGGTAGGGCGTGGATGCGCTCAGGCCAGCTGATACGCCTCATGGGGAGTCGCGCGTTCCCAGGCAGCGTCGAACGACGCCGCGCAGAGCTTGGCGACCGCGGGGTCATCACACTCCTCTTCGCCGACCCAGGACCCGTCGCCTGCGAAGTGATTCCACAGCACCACCTGGTCATCGACGATCCAGAAGTCGCTGCACGGCACTAGCAGCCCGGCCGCGGCGCGCCGCGGCAGCCACCGTACCTGCTCGCCGGCCGCGAGGTTGTGCGCGGCCGTCACGTCGTACTCGAACCGGATGTAGTCGGTGACTGGCTCGGACACCAGGCGTACACGCCGCACGCCGACGCCGCGGGAGACCGTAGCGCGGATCAAATCCGACCAACTGGCCCACCGGTCGACCGGATTGAAGTGGCGCCCGGCCTGCCAGTCGAGCCAGTCGGGATCGTCCGGCGTGTAGGCGTCGCGTAGCTCCATGTGGGCTGCGCTGCGCTCAGCCGAGCGGAGCAGGCCGTATGCCAGCGGTTCTACCGTCACCGCAAACCTCCAGGAGATACGGCGCCATGCGCGCCGGGAGCCTGACCACAGTCTCGTGACCGGGGATCGGCCTGGTGGCCGTGATCTCGGAAATAGTGTCATCATCCGTGATCTTCCAGCCCTGGATCACAATGCTCTGGTCTTCCTCGTCGAGCCAGATCGTGGGGGACCCGTTATTAGGGGAATCCGGATCTACGCCGATCAGCCGGAGTGCCATGGCAGCCTTCCTTGCAGGGGTGTGCACGAGCTTGCATATCCCGACGATCCGCCGGGCCGGCCGGTAAGTCAAGCCCTGCTCTGCGATCCATGGGCACCGCAGCGGCCCGGCTGGCCATGCGCGATTTCCGGCACGGCACGGGCCGCGAGGCAGGTGAAGGGCGCGCATCTGCTCCTAGCATGATCATGTGGAGGCGGGTGACCGGGACTCAGGGCTGCGGCTGGCGGAACTGCTGGCCGCGTTCTCGCTGACGACCGACCTGGGGCTGGGCCAGCCGATGGAGCACGTGCTGCGGTCCTGGCTGATTGCCGGGCGGCTGGGAGAGCGCCTGGGCCTGGAGGCCGGGGCGCGGGTGTCGCTGTACTACGTGATGATGCTGGCGTGGGTGGGCTGCATGGCCGATACCGCTGAGGTGGCGACCTGGTTCGGCGATGACATCGCGTTCCGGGCCGACAGCTACCAGGTGGACTTCGCCGGGCTGCCCATGATGGGGCTCGCACTGAGCCACGCCGGGGCGGGATCCCCCTTCCTGCACCGGCTGCAGCTGGCCGCCAGCCTGGTGCTGACCGGCGGGCGCGCGGTGGAGCAGGGGCTCATGTCGCACTGCCTGGCCACGACCAAGATGGCCGGGCGGCTCGGGCTCCCGGCGGAGGTCTGCGAACCGCTGGGGCAGGTCTTCACCCGCTGGGACGCCAAGGGCATCCCGGACGGCGTCGGAGGCGAGCAGATCGCGCAGCCGGTCCGGCTGTTCCATCTCGCCGACACCATCGAGGTGTTCCACCGGGCAGGCGGCGTGGACGCCGCGGTCGAGGTGGCGCGGGCCCGGCGGGGCAAGCACTTCGATCCGGCGGTGGTGGACCTGTTCTGCGCGGCGGCCCCGGAGGTGCTGGCCGACATGGACGCCGTCGCCGAGAGCACGGCGCTGATCGAGGCCGAGCCCGGACTGCGCCGGCCGCTGACCGAGCGGGAACTGGACTCAGCCCTGGAGGCGCTGGCCGACTTCACCGATGTGCGGTCCCCGTGCCGGGCCGGGCACTCCCGCGGGGTGGCCCGGCTGGCCGCCTCCGCCGCCCGGCGGTTTGGCCTGCCCGACCGGGAGGTCGTGCTCGTACGGCGCGCCGCCCTGGTGCACGATGTCGGCCTGCACGGGGTGCCGGCCTCGATCCTGGGCAAGCCCGGGCCGCTGACCGGTACCGAGACCGAGCGGCTGCGCCTGTACTCCTACTGGACCGAGCGGGCCCTGGCCCGCCCCCCGGCGCTGGCCCGGATCGGCGCGATCGCCTCGCTGGCCAGCGAGCGGCTGGACGGGTCCGGCTACCACCGCGGCCTGGCCGGGGCGGCGATCCCGGTCGCCGGCCGGATCCTGGCCGCCGCCGACGCCTGCCAGGCCATGACCGAGCCCCGGCCGCACCGGCCCGCCCTCCCCTTCAAGCAGCCGCGGCGGAACTGCGCGCGGAGGTCCGCGCGGGGCGCCTGGCCGCCGAGGCTGTCGATGCGGTGCTCGCCGCCGCCGGAGAGCAGCCGGGCAGGCGGCGCGCCGGGCCGGCCGGGCTGACCCCGCGCGAGCTCGAGGTCCTCACCCTCATCGCCCGCGGCGCCTCCACCCGGCAGGTGGCCCGGGCCCTCGGCATCACGGCCAAGACCGCCGAGACCCACATCGAGCGCATCTACGCCAAGATCGGGGCCTCGACCCGCTCGACCGCCACGCTGTTCGCCATGCAGCACGGCCTGCTGGACACCCTCAGCCCGGTCGATTTGTAGGGAAAACCCCGGACGACACCTGGCTTCGCTCTCCCTAGCGTGGTCTTACCGGGCCGATTCGCGGCCCGCCCAGCAGGGGAGGCACGTTCATGCCAGGCAAGGCCGTCATCAGCTTGACCACCGGGCTCGAAGATCCCGAGAAGGTCACCGTCGCATTTCTCGTCGCCCTCGGCGCGGCCGAATCGGGCCGTCCGACGCTCATGTTCCTCGCCAAGGAAGCCGTCCGGCTCGCCACCGACGGCATCGCTGCCGGGGTCGCCTGCGAGGGCTGCCCGCCGCTGGCTGAGCTGGTCAAGCGCTACGAGGCGGCCGGCGGCCGCTACTACGTCTGCCCGATCTGCTTCAACGCCAAGAACCTCAGTCCCGCCTCGCTGATCGGCGGGGCCGAGCTCCAGGGCACCATTCCGCTGTGGGCCTGGATCGGCGACGAGGCCGCCACCACCTTCAGCTACTGACTCAGGTCGGCGGAGCGGGTGCGACCAGCCATTTCAGCGCCGCTTCAGCGCTGTTCCTTATCGTCGGCCGCAGAGAGAGCGGTCGGCGCGCGATGCTGCGCGCGCGTGACCGGTGGGGCTGGGAGGGCGGACGACAGGTCCGCCGGTCAGAGAGGGAACAGGGTGAAATTCCGGATAACGCGTCGGCGGGCGGCAGTGCTGCTCGCCTTTATGGCTTTGCTGATCGGCATTCCCGCTACCGCGTCGGCCGCTGATGCCGCCGCGGGCAACGGCTGGATCAGGCTTGGTAACTTGTCGGCGACCACGGCCGCCGTGGACATTTACGTGTACCCGGCCGGTGATTCGACTCCGCGTCTGGTGCTCCATAACGTCACCTACGGAACGGTATCGGGGTACAGCTCCGTGAGCGCCGGCGACTACAGCGTCAAGATGCTCAAAACGGGCTCCGCCGCGTCGAGCCAGCCCGTGCTGACCACCGACCTGACGGTGAAGGGCGGCAAGTCGTACACGGCGGCCGCCCTCAGCACCAAGGGCCAGGGGGCGCAGCTGAAGGTCCTCAATGACGAGCTGACCACGCCCGCGGGCCAGTCCCGGGTCCGGGTGATCCAGGCTTCGGTCAAGCAGGATGCCGTCAAGTTCCACTGCAGCTGCGCACCGGGCGCACCGGGGAACATCGTGACCAAGGCGGCGCCCGGTTCGGTCAGCTCCTACACCTCCATCCCGGCGGGCACGTGGACGATGGCCGCGACCGGCCCCAGCGCGAAGACGAGCCAGCCCGTCACCCTCACCGGGAACACCGTTCACACCGAGGTCGTCCTGGACGGCTCCAACGGCCTGGAGATCCTCAACCTGACCGATGCCGCCGGGGTCGGAGCGCCGCCCGCCGGCGGCGTGGCCACGGGCTTCGGCGGCACCGCGCCGCACGGGCCGGGCTCGCCGCTGCCGTGGCTCGCGGTCATCGGCGCCGGGGCACTGCTCGTCCTGACCGGCGGCATGTGGCGGCGTAACAAGCTCCGCCGCCTGACCACCGAGGCGTAACAGCGCTCCGCAGCAGGCCGGCCGCATCGCCGTGTGCGGCCGGCCTGCTGCTGTCTCAGCCCCGGACTGCGGCGTGCGGCCGCCGCGGCCGGCTACATCGCCGTGGGCCTCGCGTTCGAGGAGCATGACCTGAGCCAGAGCCTGGGCGGCGGCTACGCCGCGTACCGGACCCGGGTGCCCGCGCTGATCCCCTCGCTGCGGCCGGGTTCAGGCCAGCTCGACCGCGAGGCCGAGGCGCTTGGCCAGCAGCCCGGCCCGCTCCCGGTCCTGGGCGGTGAACGCATCGCCGGCCCGGGTGAAGCGGACGTGGTGCAGCGACCCGCCGAGTGGCAGGCCCTCCTCGCGCACCAGCCTGATCCGCTTGCCGTCGGGCCAGGTGAGCTCGGCGGCGTCACCGCCGGAGGTCTCGAGCGTTCCCTCCAGCACCTCGGCGAACAGCCGCGTCGCGGCGGGAAGGTCGCCGACGTGATACTCGATCAGGTCGAACCGGGCCGCGGGCCCGGGCGCGGGCAGTTCGGCCGGCGGCGTGCCCGGGGGCGGCGGGCCGCCCTGCCAGGCCACCTGGATGACGATGCCGTGCACGTCACGCGGGTGCAGGAAGGCTTCCTTCCAGTTGGCGCCGGACAGGTCGACCCCGACCGGCTCGATACCAAGCGCCCGGACCTTGGCCAGCATGTCCTCGATGTCGCTGACGGCGAAGTTGAAGTGGTGCGGTCCGGCGCCGTGGGCGGTCAGGAAGCGCTCGAGGAACGCCGCGTCGGGCCCGCCGGCCGGCCTCAGCAGCTCGACCTTCGGGCCGGCGGCGAACTCCAGCTGACCCCACCAGAACCCGGGGGAGTCACCGCCGTACGCCCAGCTGCCGCCGAGGACGCCGCCGAACAGCTCCCACCCGTCAGCCAGGGCCGGGGTGCCGATGGCCAGGTGATCGAGAACAACGGTCATCGGTGTGCCTCCGGCGCTCGAGACTGATGATCATGGCGCATCCGACGTTACCGCCGGCCTGCCCGCCGATGCCCACTGGTGCTCCGTTCCCTGATGGATGGCCAGGTAGATGCGGTCGCGCAGAACGTTGGCGGCCTCGTTCGTCAGCGTCTGCTCCAGGTCGCGGAGCACGACGCGGACGAGGAGGTTCTGCTGGCCCGGCCGGGCCCCGAGGCGGCGGACCGCAGCCGCCGGCAGGCCGGCGTACGGCGTGGCGGACAGCACGCGGATCTCCTCCACGCACGACGCGCCGGCGCCGAGGGCGTCGCGGACCCGGTCACCCAGGGTTTCCCCGTCCTCGTCCGCGTCCACCGTGACCGACAGGTCGCGCGTGACGGGAGGCATGGACGAGACCGGCCGGTAGGCGGCCAGGTCGCTCATCTGGCCCGCGATCCGGGGATCGGCCGAGCGGAGCAGCCGGATATCCCCGATGCCCTTGACCAGCATCAGCATGCGGTCCAGGCCCATGCCCAGGGCCAGGCCGCCGCAGCCGTCCAGCCCGGCCGCCGCCAGCACGCGGGGGTGGGCCAGGCCGCACTCCCAGACCTCCACCCAGCGGCCGTCGGGCCGGACGTCGACCTGGCGGCCGTGCTCGGTGTACGGGTGGACCCGCGGCTCCTGCCGGTACGGCAGCCCCGGGACGAGCGCCCCGAGCAGGATAGCGGTCATCTCGTCCAGGTCCGCGTCCGTCAGGGGCCGGGAGGTGATCCGCCACAGGTCGAGCTGATGCGGGGTGCCGGTGTGCTGCCAGTCGATGGCGTCCCGCCGGTAGGCCATCCCCGGGCAGGCCAGCAGCACGTCCGGGTCGCCGGCGGCCTGCCGGTCCCGGGCCAGCTGGCGCAGCGCGGGCGGGATCATGGCGGTGGAATGGCTGCGGAGCATCCGGCCGGGGCTGACGTACCGGGTGTAGCGGGCCTCCCGGGTGATCGCGCCGGCCGCGTAGCCCAGCCGGTCGTAGTTGTCGGCGACCGGGACGACGGCCGGCCCGCGGCACCACCGCACCTCGCACGACCAGGCACCGGACAGGGCGTGCGCGGCGCGGTCGGCCAGCAGCTGGATGGCGTGCGGGCCGGCCGCCGGATCGGACAGGTCGCGGACGCCGAGGGCGTCCCGGAGCTGCGCAGGGCTGAGATAGGAAACTGGACGGGACATGGTGACTCCTCTTCGAGGTGAGCGGGCGGGAGAGGTCCTCCCGGCCCCGGGCTCACCTGGGCGAAGTCGCCGTCTTAACGCAGCGGAACGCCTCCCGGCGGCCCTGGGCGGGCCGGGAGGCGCGGAAATCGGCGCGCTGCCATGATCTTATTCTCCCCGGGATGGCCGCCGCCGGCAACTGACCACCGCCGCCGGCGGCTAGGCGGCTGGCCGGTCGCGCAGGCCGATGGCCGCCAGGGCCAGGCCCGCCAGGGCGATGACCGGGCCGACGAACGCCCAGAAGGTGATGCCGGACATCACGCTGCCGCCGAGGATGCCCAGGCCCTGAAGCGTGAAGACCGCCCCGGCGAGCGCGAGGACGAAGCCGGCGCCGACCAGCATGACCCGCCTCATGGTGCCTCTTTTTCCCGGGATCGAGGTTCAGCGGGGCCTGACCGTGGTCACGGGGACCACGGCCAGGCACAGCCGGATTTCCTCCGACAGGTCAAGGGGGGAGGACCTGCGGCATAGCTCACGGCTCACCTTGAATAACGTACCGAACGGGGTCACGGTTCAGCCCCGGCCGGCCAGCCGTGGCCGCGGCCGGGGTGCGGTCTGCCTCCAGGCCTGCTTCCGGTTCAGGCCGCTGCCGTTCCTGCGCGACGCCGGCCTGGGCGGCTGAACCCGCGGGCATGCGGGAAGCAACCGATCCCGCCGGGCCGCGTTGTCTAGATTGGAGCTTCCGCGGGACGGCGATGAGCCAGCCGGAAACGACCGGGCGGCGTGACGAAACGGCAAGGACCTCATCACGATCGTGGATTCGCCCGCGCCGGATACCCAGGACCTGGTCAGGGTGTCCATCGCCACGGGCCGCGTCACGAGCGTCCTGGATGGTCGGAAACGTCACGAAGAGCCTGCTATCGCTGCACGGCTGGGTCCATGGTGCCTATCACCAGCTCGCACCCGTCTTCGGGCCTTCTGGCGCCCGGTTCCAGATGACCTGGTAGCGGGAGCGAAGCCGCCGGGGGCCCGCGCCGGAGCTAACGCGGAGCCTAGTCCCGTCGCAATCAAGATTTGACTTACGCAACTGACGATTGTGTCTCAGGTACTGGCAATTACTGCTTTACGTCCGCAAGTATTGTTTGCGAGTGACGCGCCGGTCGTTAACTGATTTTCGCTTCGGGTAGGCGGAGAACCTCGCTCGTTGGCATGCCTTAAATCGGGACCCGGCTTGGTACTGGTGTTACGGCCCCTGGTAGTCCTAGGTTTGCACCAGGAAATAAGTCCTGCTGGGCAGGGGAGGAGATCGCATGGCAGACATCACCGTCACCGTCGATGGCGTGAAGTATGCGGATCACGTAGAGCCCCGGATGCTGCTTGTCCACTATCTGAGGGAAACCGTGGGCAAGACCGGAACTCCTATCGGATGCGATACGTCGAATTGCGGCGCATGCACGGTGCTGCTAGACGGGCAGTCAGTTAAAAGCTGTTCCGTCCTGGCCGTCCAGGCGGACGGCGCGGACATCACCACGATCCAGGGCCTGGCGAACGGCGGCGGCCTGCATCCGATCCAGCGCGCCTTCCACGAGGAGCACGCGCTGCAGTGCGGGTACTGCACACCAGGGATGATCATGGCGACCTCGGACCTGCTCCGGGAGAATCCGCACCCCAGCGATGAGGAGATCCGCGAGGGCCTGGAAGGCAACCTGTGCCGCTGCACCGGCTATGAGAACATCGTCCGCGCCGTCCGGCGCGCCGCCGAGGCAGGAGTAGGCGAATGACCGCGCCGACCGAGACCCCTCAGGCCGAGGCCGAGCTGGGCAAGGCCCGCCTGCGCAAGGAGGACGAGCGCCTCATCACCGGCCAGACCAACTGGACCGACAACATCCAGCTGCCCGGGATGCTGCACATCGCCTTCCTCCGCAGCCCGTACGCCCACGCCCGGATCACCTCAGTCGACGTCAGCGCGGCCAGGAACGAGCCGGGCGTGATCGCCGCCTACTCCGGCGCGGACTTCGCCGACGAGCAGGGCAGCCTGCCCTGCGCCTGGCCGGTCACCCCGGACATCGTGATCCCCGCCCACCCGCCGATGGCA
>JAICWX010000619.1 GCA_025934635.1 Streptosporangiaceae bacterium
AGACCTGCTCGAACTCCATCTTGACCCGGTCCTGGAGCCCGGCCAGGTTCGGGTCGCCGGTGGCGTGCTCGGGGGCGCCGGCCAGGTCGTCGTCGAAGTTGCTGCCCCACCTGACGTCCATGTCCTTGCCGGTCAGCGCGGAGATCGAGTGGGCGCTGGGATTGCGGGTGCCCGGCGGGGCCTGGATGAGCGTCTGGTAGTCGTAGGTCCACGGGTCGCCGTAGTCATCGATCGTCGGCAGGTCCGGGTTGTAGAAGATCGAGGCCAGCTTGCGGGCCCGCCCGCCCGCCTTGAGCTGCAGGCGGCCCTTGCGGTCCAGCGTCCAGCCGCCGTGCCACTGCTCCTGGTCCTCGTAGCGGCGCGGGTACCCGACGCCCGGCTTGGTCTCCACGTTGTTGAAGTAGACGTACTCGGTGCCGGGCCGGTTGGTCCAGACCTGCTTGCAGGTCACCGAGCAGGTGTGGCAGCCGATGCACTTGTCGAGGTTCATCACCATCGCGACCTGCGCCATGATCCGCATCAGCGGGCCGCCTCCCTTCGCGCCGTGGCCGCGCCCGGCCGCGGCATCAGAACTGCACCTGCTGGGAGCGGCGGCGGACCACGGTGATCTCGTCGCGCTGGTTCCCGGTGGGCCCGTAGTAGTTGAACCCGTACGACAGCTGGGCGTACCCGCCGATCATGTGCGTGGGCTTGATCACCAGCCGGGTGAGCGAGTTGTCCCCCCCGCCGTGCCAGCCCGAGACCTCGGTCCTGGGCGTCATCAGGTGCCGGTCCTTCGCGTGGTACATGAACACCGTCCCCTCGGGCATCCGGTGGGTCACCACCGCCCGGCACGCCACGACCCCGTTCCGGTTGTACGCCTCGATCCAGTCGTTGTCGCCGACCGCGATCTTGGCCGCGTCGGCCGGGCTCATCCAGAGCACCGGGCCACCGCGGAACAGCCGCAGCATATGCAGGTTGTCCTGGTACTCCGAGTGGATCGACCACTTCGAGTGCGGCGTCAGGTAGCGGACGGTGATCTCAGGCCGGCCCGGCTCGGCCAGGCCCTGCCCGCCGAAGTGCCGGACGTAGTCCAGCGGCGGACGGTAGGTCGGCAGGCACTCACCGTACTCGGCGATCCAGTCATGGTCGAGGAAGAAGTGCATCCGCCCGGTGAGCGTGTGCCACGGCTTCTTGCGCTCGACGTTGACGACGAACGGGGAGTAGCGCCGTCCGCCGGTCTCGCTGCCCGACCACTCCGGTGAGGTGATCACCGCACGGGGCTGCACCTGGGTGTCGGCGAAGCTGATCCGCTCCCCGGCGCGCTCGGCGGCGAGGTCGGCCAGGCCCACGCCGGTGCGTTTCTCCAGTTCCCGCCAGGCCTGCAGGGCGACCTGGCCGTTGGTGGTGCCCGAGAGCGCCAGGATCGCCTCGGCCAGGTGGACGTCGCGGGTCAGCGCCGGCCGCCCGTGGGCCGGCCCGCCGCGCACCAGCCCGTTCATCTTGCCCAGCAGGCCGACGGCCGCCGCCGGCTTCCAGGTGACCCCCTTGACGCTGGTGCCGAGCGAGTCGACCAGCGGGCCGAGCGCGGCCATCTTCTCCGCCACGGCGCCGTAGTCCCGCTCGATGACGGTCAGCCGGGGCATCGTCACTCCCGGCACCGGGTCGCACTCGCCGCGCTTCCAGTCCGCCGCGACCCCGCCCGGCTGGGCCAGCTCGTCGGCCGTGTCGTGCAGCAGCGGGGCGGCGATCACGTCGGTGCGGGTACCCAGGTGAACGGCGGCCAGCCGGGAGAACTGCTCGGCGATCAGCCGGAAGGCGTCGAAGTCGGTGCGGGTTTCCCACGGTGGCGCGATCGCCGGGTTGAACGAGTGCACGAACGGGTGCATGTCGGTAGTGGAGATGTCGTGCTTCTCGTACCACGTCGCTGCCGGCAGCACGATGTCGGAGTAGCTGCAGGTGCTGGTCATCCGGAAGTCGATGGTCGTGACCAGGTCGAGCTTGCCGCGCGGCGCCTGCTCGCGCCACCTCACCTCGCTCGGCCGCAGCCGCTCGGGGGACTCGCCCGCCCGGACCGCGTCCTCGACCCCGAGCAGGTGCCGCATGAAGTACTCCATGCCCTTGCCCGAGGAGCCGAGCAGGTTAGCCCGCCAGACCGTCATCACGCGCGGGAAGTTGCGCGGGTCGTCGGGGTCCTCGCCGGCGAAATGCAGCCGGCCGGCCGTCAGCTCCGCCACCACGTAGTCGTTCACGGACTGGCCCGCGGCGGCGGCCTCGCCGGCCAGGTCCAGCGGGTTGCGGTCGAACATCGGGTGCGACGGGGTCCAGCCCATCCGCGAGGCCTGCGCGAGCGCGTCGACGAACGCGCGGCCGGTGAACAGGCCGCGGCCGAGCGGGCTGGCCAGCTCGGCCGCGCCGAAGCTCTCATACCGCCACTGGTCGGAGTGCAGGTAGAAGTAGGAGGTGCCGGTCATGTGCCGGGTCGGCCGCTGCCAGTCCAGCCCGAACGCCAGCGTCTGGAAGCCGGTCAGCGGGCGCACCTTCTCCTGGCCGACGTAGTGGGCCCAGCCGCCGCCGTTCACGCCCTGGCAGCCGCACAGCATGGTGAGGGTGAAGAACGTGCGGTAGATCTGGTCGGAGTGGTACCAGTGGTTGGTGCCCGCGCCCATCGCGATCATCGA
>JAICWX010000552.1 GCA_025934635.1 Streptosporangiaceae bacterium
GAGCTGGCCTGGCCGGAGCTGGCCTGGCCGGGCCGCGACGGTGGGGCCCCGGTCAGCCCTCGCTGGCTTCGTGCTTGGTCACGAGCTCGTCGAGGACGGCGGCGAGCTCGTGCAGGCGTTCCAGGTGAGCCCGGGTGAGCTTGTTCAGGATGCGGTCGCCCGCGCCGGTCAGCCGGACCCGGACCACCCGTCCGTCATCGCGGTCCGGGGTGCGCTCCACCAGCCCGGCCGCCTCGGCCCGGTCGACCAGCTCGACCGTGCTGTGCGGGCGCAGCAGCAGGTAGCCGGCCAGGTCGCCGACGGTCGGGGGGCGGCTGCCGTGGTGCCCCTTGATCGCCACCATCAGCTGGTGCTGGACGTGGGTCAGGCCCTCGGCCTGAGCCTGGTCCTCGCTCCAGCGCTGGAAGCGGCGCAAGGTGACCCGGAACTCCAGCAGCCGCTCGAAATCCTGCCGGGTGAGCTGGGGCATTGCCACCTTCCGAAATCCGGGGTACGGGGCCGCGGTCAGGCGTCCGCGGGCATGGGGGCGGTCAGTTCCAGCTGGATGCCGTCCGGGTCCTCGAACGAGAGCACGTCGATGCCGAACGCGGCCAGCGCGGTGATCTCGCCGTGCGTGACGCCGTGCTCGTCGAACAGCCGGATGGCCTGCTCCAGGTCCGCCCGGCCGGGCACGCTGAAGCTGAGGTGGTCCAGGCCCGCCCGGTCCGGGTGGAAGCGGTCGGCCGGCGGGGCCATCGGCCGCAGTCCCATGATCAGGTTGCCGCGCGTCATGACCACCCCGCCGAACAGGACCTTGAACGTCTCGGCGGCGGCCGGGTCCGCGGGCGGCGGCGACTCCACGATGACCTCGAAGCCCAGCAGGCCGGTATAGAACTCGCGGCTGCGCTGCACGTCGGTCACCGTGAGTCTCAGGTGGTGGATGTCGCCGCACGGAATCATGACTGCCTCCCTGGTGCCGCGACGCCTCGGCGCGCCGCGGTAACGGTCCCTGACATCAGCTTTCCAGGTCCGACGGTCAGTGACGAGGCCCGAAGATGAGGATCAGTGACGAAAGCCCGGTGATAAGGCTTAGCCGTAGGTGGGGTGCTGGGGCCAGCCGGGCGGGGAGTCTTCCCAGTCCTCCTGGCGGCCGTACACGCTCAGGTCCTGGATGTTGTTGGCGAACAGCAGCCGGTCCACGCCGCGGGCGGTGGTCGAGTACGTCCGGTAGACGTCCTCGCCGTCCCGCAGGAACATGCTGAGCAGGAAGCCGCCGCCGGCCCCGCAGTCGTCCGCGAACGACGTGCCGCGGGAGGAGACGAACGGCAACGTCCAGCCCATCAGGGCCTTGTACGCCCCGATCTGCTCCAGCGGCATGTCCGACACGGTCACCCAGCTGATCCCGCTCGCGGCCAGCCCGCCGAGATCGGCGACGTTCCGGGTGAAATGGGTGCAGCCGGGGCAGTAGGCATCCGGCCCGTTGTCCATGAACTGGTAGGCGGCCAGCTGAGGCCGGCCCTCGAAAAGATCAATCAAGTTCTTCGGGCCGAACGGGGTCGCGAATTCGTAATCGGTCCTGAACTTCACCATCGGGAGGCGGCGGCGCCGCGCGGCGATCGCGTCCAGGGCCCGGGTGGCTTCCTTCTCCGCTTTGAGCAGCTCATCGCGGGCCTGCTGCCATTCCTCGGCGGATACGGCTTTCGGTTGCTCCATACCGCGAGATTATGCCGCGTACGCCGTCACCAGGTCGTCGGCCAGCCGGGGCCAGGCCTGCTTGGCCCACTCGTCGAAGTCGGTGCCGGCCAGTCCGACGCAGGCGAGCCGGGCGGCCGGGTCGACCCACAGGAAGCTGCCCGAACGGCCGAAATGACCGAACGTCCCGGGTGAGTTCCGCGATCCCGTCCAGTGCGGCGCCTTGCTGTCCCTGATCTCGAAGCCCAGGCCCCAGTCGCAGTTGGCCTGGCGGCCGAAGCCGGGCAGCACCCCGGACAGGCCAGGGAAGGCGACCCTGGTCGCCTGCGCCAGCAGGTCCTCGTTCACCAGGGACGGGCTGGCCAGTTCGACGGCCAGGTTCATCAGGTCGGTCAGCGGGCCGGTCGCGCCCCAGGCCGGCGAGCCGTCGAGCCGGGTGCCGGCCAGCCCCAGTGGCAGCAGGATCTCGTCGGCCAGCAGCCGTTCGAACGGCTGGCCGGACCGGGCGGCCAGGACCTCGGCGACGAGCTCGATGCCGCGGTTGGAGTAGATACGGCGCTGCCCGGGCTTGGCCAGCAGCGCGTCGCTGTCGAAGGCGAGCCCGGAAGCGTGCGCCAGCAGGTGCCGGATCGTCGATCCTGGCGGCCCGGCCGGCTCGTCCAGGGTCAGCAGGCCGCGCTGCACCGCGTCGAGCGCGGCCAGCGTGGTGAGCAGCTTGGTCACCGAGGCCCAGCGGAACGGCTGGCTGGCCGGCCCGGTGGTTTCCAGCGTGCCGTCCGCCGATGCGAAGCCGACGGCGGCGGTCACCGGCCATGAAGCGACCTGATCGAGTGGATTTGCCACCGCCCCAGGGTAAATGCTTGAGAGACCGCCGAGAGGGCAGGGGCTGCTCATGCTGGAAGACCTGGACCCGGCCGAGACGCGCGAGTGGCTCGAGGCCCTCGACTCCGTACTGGCCTACGAGGGCGCCGACCGCGCCTTCTACCTGCTCGACGAGGTGGTGACCGAGGCCCGCCGCAAGGGCGCGCCGGTCCCGTACAGCGCCACCACGCCGTACCTGAACACGATCCCGCCGGACAAGGAGGACCGGCCGAGCCAGCGGGAGATGGCGCTCGATCACCGCATCCGGTCCCTGATCCGGTGGAACGCGCTGGCCATGGTGCTGCGGGCCAACGCCGAGTCCTCCGAGCTCGGCGGGCACATCGCCAGCTTCCAGTCGGCGGCCACCCTGTACGACGTGGGCTTCCAGCATTTCTTCCGGGGCGGGCCCGGCGGTGACCTGCTGTTCATCCAGGGGCACTCCTCGCCGGGCATCTACGCCCGGTCGTTCGTGGAGGGCCGGCTCAGCGAGGAGCAGCTGAGGCGGTTCCGGATGGAGGTCGACGCCGGGGACGGTCAGGGCGGCCTGTCGTCCTACCCGCATCCGTGGCTGATGCCGGACTACTGGCAGATGCCGACGGTGTCGATGGGCCTGGGCCCGATCATGGCCATCTACCAGGCGCGGTTCCTGAAGTACCTGAGCCACCGCGGGCTGGCCGACACCGCGACCCGTAAGGTCTGGGCATTCCTGGGCGACGGGGAGACCGACGAGCCGGAGTCGCTGGGCGCCATCGCGATGGCCAGCCGGGAGAAGCTCGACAACCTCATCTTCGTGATCAACTGCAACCTGCAGCGCCTGGACGGCCCGGTCCGCGGCAACGGGAAGATCATCCAGGAACTCGAGGGCATCTTCCGCGGCGCGGGCTGGAACGTGATCAAGACGATCTGGGGCAGCGCCTGGGATCCGCTCATCGCCCGCGACTCCACCGGCATCCTGCTCAAGCGGATGGAAGAGGCGGTCGACGGCGAGTACCAGGACTTCAAGTCCAAGGACGGCGCCTACGTGCGGGAGAAGTTCTTCGGCAAGTACCCCGAGCTGCTCGAGATGGTCGCGGGCATGACCGACGACGAGATCTGGGCGCTGAACCGCGGCGGCCACGACCCGGTCAAGGTGTTCGCCGCCTACTCGGCCGCGGTCCGGCACACCGGCCAGCCCACCGTCATCCTGGCCAAGACGATCAAGGGCTACGGGATGGGCGAATCGGGCGAGGGCCAGAACATCACCCACCAGCAGAAGCACATGGCCGACGCGGCCCTGGTCAAGTTCCGGGACCGGTTCGGCCTGCCGCTGACCGACGAGCAGCTGGCCGCGATGCCGTTCCTGCGCTTCGACGAGGACAGCGAGGAGCTGGCCTACCTGCGCGAGCGGCGCACCGCGCTGGGCGGCTACCTGCCCGAACGGCGGCAGAAGTCGACGGAGACGCTGGCGGTGCCCGAGCTGTCCGC
>JAICWX010000599.1 GCA_025934635.1 Streptosporangiaceae bacterium
CGCTGGCCTCGACCTGGTGGATGACCAGGCCGGGGTAGCGGGCCTGGACCTCGTGCAGGATCTGCGGCATCGAGTCGTAGCTGGAGTCGATAATGCCGACCCGCAGCGGGGCAGCCGCGCCGGTCGCGCTCCGGGCCACCGCCGCGGCGCGGTCCACGTGGGACAGGATCTGCCGCGCCTCGACCAGGAATCCCACCCCGGCCGCCGTTAGCGAGACGTGATGGGTGCTGCGTTCGAGCAGGCGGACGCCCAGTTCACGCTCGAGCCGCTGCACCTGCTGGCTCAGCGCCGACTGCACGATGTTCTCCCGCTCCGCAGCCCGGCCGAAGTGCAGCTCCTCGGCCAGCGTCACGAAGTAGCGGAGCTGGCGTAGCTCCATGCCCACCGCCAAGCCCGTGTCCGGTTCATCATTTTGTCCTCGCCGTGACCAGGCCCCGGATCGCGGGAATGCCCCGGCGGTCCGGCCCTGATGCAGGAGCGCCGGTGCTGGTGCGCGTGCCCTCCAGGTCGAGCAGGCGGGAGCGGAGGTAACCCAGCGCGTGCGCGCGCAGCCGGGAGACGTGCATCTGGGAGATGCGGAGCCGTTGGCCGATCTGCGTCTGCGTCATGCCGCCGCGAAAGTCCATCAGCAAGATCTCCTGCTCACGCGGGGGCAGCTCGCCCCAGTGCGAGGCGATGGCCTGCATGCCGAGCACGTGCTCCAGCCGTGGATCCTCCACACCGAGGATGTCAGCCAGAGTGCTCGCGCCGGGCCGCCAGGCCGATGGCGCGTCCAGCGAGTACGCCTGGAAGGCCGCCTCGGCCCGCTGGGCCTGCCGCAGGTCATCCCCGCTGACCCCCAGGTGGCGGGCCAGGTCGGATTCGGTCGGGGTGCGGCCCAGCTCCTGGGCCAGCCGCCAGGTCGCCTCACGGACTTGGAGGACTAGTTCCTGCACCGGGCGCTTGACATGGACCTGCCAGCGCTTGTCGCGGAAGTGCCGCTTGAGCTCGCCGTCGATGCACGGCCGCGCGTACGTGGCCAGGCTGGCGCCGGCGGCCGGATCGAAATTGCCGATCGCCTTCAGCAGGCCGACATACCCCACCTGCATCAGGTCCTCGGTCGGCTCGGGGCCGCCCAGGTACGGTCGCACGCAGGACCGGACCAGGAGCTGGTGGCGGGTGACCAGCAGATCGCACGCCGCCGCCTGCCGCTCGCCGGCCCGCGGCAGCGACCGCACGATGCCCAGCAGCTCCCGGTCATCCAGCCCGGCCAGGTCCTCAACCGCCTGGCCCGGCGGGACGAACCGACCCGGCCCGGATTCCGCGTCAGATACTGTTCCTGTGGAAATTGCCGCCATCCCAACCTCGGTTCTCAGCAGGTCGAATACGAACCGCCGAGGTCCGGGGCGGATAAGCGCGTAACCGTGCATTCGCGAGCACGATGACGTTTCCCCCTCATGGATAGGATAGGCCCCGGGTCACAGCGGCAGCAACGCCTGCCTGCCGCGAGAACCACCTGGTCAGTCGTGATCGGTCAGCCGCGGTTGCCTCCCAGGTGCTGCTCACCGCGGGAGGCTGGGTGCAGTGCAGGGCCGGGCTCATCGCCGGGCCTGCAGCTGGTGCTGGTAACCCGACGGTCGCTACCGGGCGGGGGATCCGCACGGCGTCCTCTACGCTGGCGTGGACGGAGAAGACATCGATCAGGCCGGTCAGGGCCAGGAGGCGCCGCACCGGCCCGCGCCGCTGACTCCGCCATCTTCCCCTGCCCCCGGGCAGGGCCCGGAACAAGGCCGGCCGGTTCCCCGTGCGGCAAGGGATGTGATCGGCCCTGGTGATGGGCCTTGCCCGGATTGGCCATTTCCGCCGGGCCGCCACCAGGATTGACTGGAAACGTCGTATCGCAGCATGAGCTGCAGCACGGAAGCACGCGCTATGAACTGCCGCAGGACCTGATATGTGCCCGCACGCACCGCCCTGTCCGGTGCCTTCGGCTCCGGACCGCGAAGCGGCGCGCACCATTCCCAGCCACCGCCCCACCGACTCGCCGCCTTCTACCGTCCGGCAGGCGTGGCCCCGGGCACGGCGGGCAGGCTCCAGCGGCCTTACCCGTCACGGACACGAAGTCCGGCTGCAAGGACCGCGGCGAGCTCGCTGAGGACCTGCCGCGGCCGTCAGGGAGGCGCCAGGCCCAGCTCCCCCCGGCGGGGAACAGCAGCGATGTGGCAGTCCGCCAAGGCCCGCGATCTGCTTCGGGACCCGCGGATTCTCGTGCACAGTATCGTCACCAGCCGCGACGGCGCCGAAGGAGAATTCAAGATCCGCGGCACCGCCCGGACCGAAGATGACCCGGCCGTGCAGCAACGCTACGCCGACACGGTCGCCAGCCTAGGCTGGAGCCCGCAGCCCGGACGGTTCCACCTGTTCGCCGTCGACATTAGCCAGGTCACCTTCATCAGCTACGACACAGCCACCGGGAACCAGCACGTGGCCATGTGGCCACCCGGCCGCGAGTTCATCCGCCGGGCCACATCCGATACCAGCGTGGGAGACCCCGAGCCGGTAAGCGACCTCATCGAAACCAGCTGACCGGCACACCAGGTCGGCCCAGCAGATCCGCCAGCAGCGCGGACCGGGCATCATCCGCTACCGTGGCCGCAGCGACTGCCTCTACGCGGTCATCCGCCTGACCCGACGGCCTTACAGTCACGACTGCTGCTGCCGTAACTGATGGACCTTGAGGTGACGCGGCGCGGCGCCGGATTGACCGCGCCGGGCTGCGCGGGTGGCTGGTAATCGGTCTGCGTGATGACGTTTGCGGTTTCCGGCTCTTTCCGCGGGCCGGGTCCGCGGGTTGACTGAAGGGTGACAAGTCAAGACGGCAAGGTATCGCGAAGCCACGGCGGGGCCAGTCCCCCCGGCCACGATCCGGCACCAAACCGGCCATCAGCTCACCGAAGTCCAGGAGCCCGGTTATGGGTATCATCGCGTGGATCGTCCTCGGCCTGGGCGCGGGCCTGCTCGCCAACCTGCTGATCCCCGGCCGGAGATCACAGGGCC
>JAICWX010000369.1 GCA_025934635.1 Streptosporangiaceae bacterium
ACCATACGCTGAGCGCGATCACCGGCGCGTACGCCGATCAGGTGGGCTTCGTCCAGTCGGCCGGGGCGCAGGTGATCGTGATGGCCAGCCGCGCGCTGGCCGCCCGCGCCCGCGGTCCGCACGACTACCTGGAGGTCTACGGCGAGCTGCTCAGGCAGGCCGAGCACCCGGTGATCCTGCACTGGCTGGGCGAGGCCTTCGACCCGGCGCTGTGCGGCTACTGGGGCAGCGATGACTTCGAGGCGGCGGCCGGGACCGTGCTCGAGCTGATCGAGCGGGCCGGCGACCGGGTGGACGGCGTCAAGCTGTCGGTCCTGGACGCGGGCCGGGAGCGGTGGCTGCGGCGGCGGCTGCCGGCCGGGGTGCGGATGTACACCGGGGACGACTTCAACTACGCCGACCTGATCCGCGGCGACGGCCAGGAACACAGCGACGCGCTGCTCGGGGCGTTCGCTGCGATCACCGCTCCGGCCGCCGCGGCGCTGGCCGCGCTGGACCGGGGCGACGGGGCGGGTTACGACGCGGCCATGGCGCCCACGGTGCCGCTCAGCCGGGCGATCTTCGAGCCGCCGACCTACCACTACAAGGTCGGGGTGGCCTTCCTGGCCTGGCTGAACGGGCTGCAGCCGCATTTCGCGATGCTGGGCGGGCTGCAGCGGCAGCGTCCGGCCGAGCACCTGACCCGGGTGTACGAGCTGGCGGCGGCGGCCGGGGCGCTGACGCAGCCGGAGCTCGCGGCTGAGAGGGTGAAGGAGATGCTGGCTCGTTCGGCGGAAGATTTTTACCGGTGAACGGCGGGATCGGGCTTGACCGCCTGTCGCTCAACCAGGCCACCGTGAAACACCTGGGGCTGCGCGAGGCCGCCGAGTTGTGCGGGCGGCACGGGATCGGGGCCATCGGGCTGTGGCGGGACCGGGTGGCCGAGGCGGGGCTGGCGCACGCGGCGGCCGCGGTGCGGGCGGCCGGGCTGCGGGTCTCCAGCCTGTGCCGGGGAGGGTTCTTCACGGTTGCCGACGCGGAGGCCCGGCGGGCGGCGCTGGCCGATAACCGGGCCGCCATCGCCGAGGCGGCCGAGCTCGGCACGGACACGCTGGTGCTGGTGTGCGGCGGCCTGCCGCCGGGCCAGCGCGACCTGGGCCTGGCCCGGCGCATGATCGCGGACGCGATCGGGTCACTGGTGCCAGATGCCCAGCGGCACGGGGTGCGGCTCGGCATCGAGGCGCTGCACCCGATGTTCTGCGCCGACCGGTGCGTGATCTCCAGCCTGGGCGAGGCGGTGGACCTGGCCCTGCTGTTCCCGGCTGACGCGGTGGGGGTGGTGGTGGACACCTACCACGTGTGGTGGGACGCCCGGCTGCTGGACTCGATCGCCCGGGCCAGCGGGCGGATCGTCAGCTACCAGGTGTGCGACTGGGTGCTGCCGCTGCCGGCCGATGTCTTGCTGGGCCGGGGTCACGTGGGCGACGGCGTCATCGACTTCGGGCCGATCTCGGCTGCTGTTTCGTCGGCTGGATATCAGGGCGACGTGGAGGTGGAGATCTTCAACGCCGCTGTCTGGGCCGCGCCGCCGGACGAGACGGCGGCCACCGTGGTCGAGCGGTTCGCCGCCATCCTCGGCGGCTGAGCCTCGGCGGCCTCGGCTAGGCCGGGTGGTCTGGCTCGGCGTGGGGTTTCGCGGGCCAGTAGGGCCACTCCTCGAACCAGGTGCAGCGGCCGTCGCCGGCGAACCGGATGACCCACAGGTCCCGGTACTCCTGGGTGGGCGGATCCCCGTAATGGACCTCGGCCCGGACCACCGCGACCGGCCCGTCGACGGCGAGGATGTCGGTGGCCAGGGTGAAGACCTCATCGGGGCCTTCTCGCTCCCGCTCCCACCGCTGCCCGACCGCGTCCAGGCCGGTGACCGGCTGCTCGTAGGGAGACTGCCGGTAGGTGGCATCCGGGGTGAACAGGCGGGCGAGGTCCGCGGTGCCCGGGGTCCGCCAGGCGGCCTCGTAGCGTGCCAGCCAGCGGCTGACCGCGGCGCGTTCGGTCATCTGGATCATGGTGCCACACGGAGGTTATGCTGCCCGGCATGACCTGGCCCCGGATGGTTGATGGCTGAGCTGGTCGCGGCCGGTGCCCCGGCTAGCGAGAGCGTCGTGCTGGTCCCGGTTCCTGAGGCCGAACGGGTGGTGTCCCCGCATCGCGCCCAGCTCGACCGGTCCGCCGCCCTCGGCGTCCCGGCGCACGTCACAGTGCTGTACCCGTTCGTGCCGCCGCCTGCGATCACGCCGTCGATGCTGGACGCGCTGGCCGGGGCGGTCACGTCGGTGGGCGTGTTCGGCTGTGAGTTCGATGATTTTGTGCCCAAGGGCACCTATCTTGCCGGAATCGTGTCTATGTCGGGCAAAATGTCAGAGTCGCTCGATAGGATCGAACTCAGAGCCTAGAAATTATCTTGGATAGGAAGAACAACACCAGGAATAGCCAAAACAACTTCCCCGCGAGCCCGGAAGGAGGTGACCAGGCATGAGCACCGCCGCCGCATTTGCCAGCGTGAGTGAGGCGATGGATGCGGTGCGGGCCGGGTTGGCGTTCGTAGCCGCGGCGGATCCGAGGGAGCTGACGGCCGAGGAGCAAGCCGGATGCCTGCTGTCGCTGGAGCGGGCGAACTCGGCCCTGGCGGCGGGGCGGACCTCGATGCTGGGGGCGTTCACCACGGGCAAGGGGTACGCGGCGGACGCGGACTACAGTGCGCGGGCGTGGCTGATGCACAAGACCGGGATCACCCGCGGCGCCGCTGTCGCGTACACGACGTGGGTGAAGTGGGCGGGGCGGCATCCCGTGCTGTTCGCGGCGATGACGGCGGAGCAGGTCTCGGAGTCCTACGCCCGGACGCTGTGCACCTGGACGGATAAGCTGCCGCCAGACCAGCGGGACGAGGCCGACCGGATCCTGGCGGAGGCGGCGGCGGCCGGTATGGGCCTGCGGGACCTAGCCGGGCTGGCCGCGGAGATCCTCGCCCGGTGCCGCCTGGACGAACCGGACGACGACGGCAAGGCGTTCGATGACCGGTCGGTGACAGTCCGCACCACGTTCCAGGGCGCCGGGGTAATGCACGGGGACCTGACCCCGGAGTGCGCGGCGGTGGTCCAGTCGGTCCTGGACGCGCTGGCTGCTCCCGTCGGCGCCGACGATGACCGGACCCAGGGGCAGCGGTATCACGACGCTCTGCAGGAGGCAATGCGGAGGCTGGTCGCGGGGAACCTGCTGCCCGAGCGGGCCGGGCAGCCGGTCAGGGCCCTGGTCCATATCTCACTGGCCGACCTGATGCGGCTGGAAGGCTCTTCCGCCCTGGCGCAGGAATGGATCAGCGGGATACGGGCCCGGTGGGCTGCCGCCCGGGCGGCAGCGACGGAGAGCGGCAGCGACGACGGCGCCTGGCTCGACGGCGACAGCGCCCGCGCCGCGACCTGCGATGCGTCGCTGACTCCGGTCGTGACCGGCGAGGTCGACCTGGGCGTGCTGGACGAGCTGGTGCGGCTGTGCGCCCACCTAGGCCGTCTCGACGGCGCCTCCGACACTCACGCAGGACCCGGCACTCCCGGCGGCCCCGGGCCGCAGAGCCCGAGCCTGCGGGACGTACTCGAGCAGCAGGTCATCGGCGCGGCCGTAGCGCTGGTCTCCGGGCCCGGCGGGCTCGCGTCGTTCCTGCGCCGCCGCCAGCTCGGCGACCGGCTCGCTGGGCCCAGCCTGCCGCTGGACGTCGGCGTCAGCCAGGATATCCCAGCCGCGATCCGCCGGGCGGTCATCGAGCGGGATCAGCACTGCCGGTTCCCTGGCGGCTGCGACCAGCCCGCCGCTGGCTGCGAAGTCCACCACCTGACCCACAAAGCCGACGGCGGGAAGACCTCGGTGTGGGACTGCGCGCTGTTCTGCACCTTCCACCACCAGGTGGTAATCCACCGGTGGGGCTGGACCGTGGTCCTGAACCCCGACGGCACCACCACCGCCTGGAACAAGGACAAAACCAAGATCCTCCACAGCCACGGACCACCTGCCCGAGCCGGGTAGGTAGTGGATGACCGTCCCGATCGGTGCCGTCAGTGACTGGCTAGGGCCAAGGCCAGATGGCACTGATCAGAGCGGGATGTCGACGGTGAGGGTGCCGGGGTGCCAGTCGGGAAGGCGGGCGGCGACGGTGCCGTCGGGGCGGATCAGGGCGGCCAGGCCGGGGAAGTCCTCGTCGGCGGTGGAGCCCGCCTGGCCGGTCATGGCGATCCACAGTCCGAGGCGGCGGGCGTGGCGGCGGGCGTCGGCTAGGCCGCAGCCTTCCCACCAGGAGAAGCCACGCTGCCAGGCGGCTTCGCCAGTACGGCGGCCGTACAGGCCTGGTGCAGCCGGGAGCAGGACCAGGGCGGCGCCAGCCGCCGCAGCGTGGTCGAAGGGCGCGTCGAAGCCGGCCTCGGCGCAGATGGCGACGCCGAACCTTGCTCCCGCGTGCTCGAAGACCGCGTTTTCCGCGGCCGGGGCGAACGCCTCCTCCCCCTCGCCCAGGTGCCGTTTGCGCTGCACCCCGGTTATCCGGCCGGCCGCAGCGACCACTTGGGTGATGTACGGCTGCTGATCGGGAGCTCGTTCGGCGATTCCGAAACAGATCCCGGTGCCTGCCGCAGCGGACGCGGTGGCCAGCCTGGTGACGGCCGGGTTGGCCAGGGAGATCAGCCGCTCCGGGCGCGTCGCGGGGTCGGCCGAGCCGGTCAGGGACATCTCCGGGAACACGGCCAGCTGGCATCCGGCCGCCGCGGCCTGGTCCACCAGGCGCAGGTGGGCGGACAGGTTCCCGGCCAGGTCGCCCTTCTCGCAGCGGATGGCCGCCAGCAGGCACCGCACCCGTTCATTGAACTCGATTTCTTACTCCGAGCCAATCGAATTGCGGCCGCGCGGGGAGGACGCGATTTACTGCCTAGGCACCAGCGCCTTCGATTTGAGTACAGTAATGACCGCGATTGCCGAGAACCGCTGTTTCCCGGGACGGCTGAATGACTTACAGGAGGCCTAATGGCCGAGGAAGCCGCACCCGGTAAACGGGATGTGGTACTAGGTTTTACGGCCGCGTGGGGTTTCGCGTCGTCCGACCAGACCAGTCCGGCGCTGGCCGGCGCGGCCGGAGCCCTGGTCGACACCACGACGTTCCGGGAATCGGTCACCGAGTTGCGGATTCACGGCGTCTCCGGTTCCGATGGCCCGACCATGCTCGAGCACCCGCATGCACTGCAGGTGGCGGGCAACGCGGTCGCGGGGTTCTACCGGCGGTGGAGCCCGGATGGACCGGGACGGCCGAGCGTGCCCAGGAAGCTGGAAGCCTACTCGTGGGGCGGGCTGACCCAGGCGCCGCTGGCATCGGCATCGTGGCTGCTGCTAGCCCCGTTCCTGATGTACAACCTCGCCTACTTCATGCTGCCGCCGGCCAGGAAACACGGCGAGGACGCGGTCGTGGAGACCGGCACTCAGGGCCGGGAGCCTCATCTGCACCGCGACCGGGGCCACGCCATCGCGCACGTCCTGCTGAGGCTGCTGGCCATCGCGGCCACCGTGCAGTTCGTGAGCTCAGCGGCGACGGCGCTGCTGAGCACGGTGGCCTGGCAGGCGGCGGGGAAGACGCACAGCCTGCTACCGAACTGGATGGGATGGTACGCAGGCTGGGCCGCCGGGTGGCGGGTGGCCCTGGCCATGGTGTCGGCGGCCCTGATCGTCGTGGCGCTGTGGTGGATCAGCGTCACGACCGCCAGCAAGTACGAGGCGCGGGTCAGCGCGTCGCGGCCCCAGCTGAACGGGGAATGGCAGCTCACCCAGCCGGGTTTCTGGCGAAGCCAGGCCCAGGTCAGCCGCCAGCGGGAACTCCACGCCGCGGCGGCGTGCGCGTCGGTGGCGCTGATCGCCGCTTTTTCCTTCAGCAGCACCGCCGCCCGCTGGTCGGCGGCGATCCCGGCCGCCGCGATCCTGGCTGTGGCAGTCGTCACGGTCACGTCGCGACTGGCTGACCGCTACCTGGTGACCGTGGCCGGCGGGGGCCAGCCAGGCGGGAACGCCGCGACGTGGTGGTGCCGGGGCGTGCTGATCGCCGCGCTGGCCGTGCTGGCCGTCTCGGCGGTGGTGAGCGGGCTGACCGGCCACCAGCCCGGCCGTCAGCCGGGGGCGCTGCCGGGCCTGACCGGCTTCCTCGGCACCCTGCTGATCGTGCAGGCGGCCTTGCTCGCCGCGCTGGCGGTCACGGTCGTGGTCCTCGCCCGGCGGGCCCCAGAGGTCAAGGCTCCCCGTATCGCTGACGAAGAGGGCACCGGTCGTCCCTACCTGGGCGGCAGCCTCACGACGCTGGTCGTGGCGCTGGGCTTCGCACTGGGCGGGCTGCTGACCGCCGTGGTCAACTTCGGCATGACCCGCCTGCTTGGCACGTCCGAGCCCAGCGGGTTCTACTTCAGCTCCCGGCCGGCGGACGCGATCGCCGTGCCGTGGCCGGTGTACGCCTTCGGCGCCGCCCCCGTCGGGCTGCTGGGCGGTGCCATCGCAGCGGGAATCGTGCTGTGGCGCCGGTACAAGCGCCGCGCCGACGAGTTCTCGGGCAAGAAGAACGATGATGATTCGGCGGTCGCCGTCGCTTACGCCGCTTCGACGGCAGGAAATCCCGGCACCAGTGGCGACGACGGCCGCTACGCCAAGAACCGCAAGGCCATCGCCAGCGCATGGGCGGTCGGCCGGATAGCCGACGACGCTGCTACCGCCGCGATGCTGGCGGTAGCTAGCTGCCTGCTCCTAGTGCTCGCCGCCGAAATCGTGCTCGCGGTCTGCACCGGCCCGGCCGGCCACCCCCAGCTGCTGCCCGCACCATGGCACGGCGCGGCGTCCGTGATCACGCTGCTGGTCGCCGTGCTGACGGGCGGCCTGGTCGCCCTGCTGCGCCAGGCGTACTCCAGCCCAGCCAGGCGCAAGACCATCGGGATCTTGTGGGACGTGGGCACGTTCTGGCCCCGGGCCGTGCACCCGCTCGCCCCGCCCTGTTACGCCGAACGGGCCGTGCCGGAGGTGGTGGACCGCATCCGGCTGCTGACCGGGCACTTCACCGATGAGGCCGACGACATCGCCAACCTGAAGTACCAAGCCGGGCTGCCTGACCGGGAACGCACCGAGCGGCTGACCGTGCCGGCCGGGAAGCTGCTGCTGACCGGCTACAGCCAGGGCTCGATCATCGCGTCGGCCGTCGTCGCCCAGCTGCCTCCGGACGTGCTGCCCGACCTCGCCCTGCTCACGCTGGCCTGCCCGGCCCGGCGGCTGTACGGGCGGGCGTTCCCGGCCTACTTCGGCCAGCGTCAGCTCATCGAGCTCGCCCGGCTGCTCGGCGCGGAGGCGCCCGGTGAGCAGGACGTGCCCGACGAACTCGACCGCGCGCTGGCATCCGCGCGGTGGCGGGACCTGCGCCGCCGCAGCGACTACATCGGTTCCTGGATCTTCGGTGAGCCCGCAGTCACGATGACCCCCGAATACCTGGGCACCCACGTCGACCAGCCGTGCCTGGATCCGGTCGTCCTCGTCCAGGACGCCAGTCCGACCACCCCGCCCGTCCACTTCCACCTCCAGTGGTGGCAAGACCCGCGCACGAAAGAGCTGGGAGGATACCTCGCTGACTGGCTGGCTGGCGGCTGATGCGGCGATCGTGGGCGGGGTCAGCCTGATCTCGGCCGGCGGAGCCTGAGGGCTACCGCGATCGTGGTGAGCCCGACCAGGAGGGCGACGGTGTTGGGGATGATGAGGACCAGGTTCTGGGCGGCTATCCCGTAGGAGATCCAGAGCAGGAAGCCGGCGAGCAGGATCGCGTAGTAGCCGAGGGATACCTCGCGCGAGGATCGTTCGTGCAGCATGCGGCGGATCTGCAGGATCGGTGAGATGCCCATCAGGACGCCCCAGGACGAGGCGGTGACAGCGAGCACGGATGTGACCATGGCGTTCCTTCTGGTGAGGCGCCCTGGACCGTGCGGGTCGTGCTCGCCAGCGATGTGGTGAGGGGCGCAAGCACGACCAGAAACCATGGTAATCCCTGGCTGAGCGATGAGTCTGGGGGGTGGGG
>JAICWX010000443.1 GCA_025934635.1 Streptosporangiaceae bacterium
GACCCCGGGTCCGGCTGGCCGGCGGGGCGCTGCGGGCCGGCTGGGTGGCCTGGCTGGGCTTCATGCGCCCGGGCGCGGCCGGGCTCGTCCTGGTCATCGTGGTCGAGTTCGGGCTGATCGGTTGCATCGGCGTATCCAACCCGGTGCTCGCCACCTACCGGCTCGAGCAGACCCCGGCGCCCCTGGTCGCCCGCACGCTGTCCGCCTGGTCGGTCAGCACCAAGGCCTCCGTCGCGATCCTGACCGCGCTGGGGGGCGTGCTGGCCAGCTTCACCGGCCCCCGGACCGCGATCACCGCGGCCGGCCTGATGCTGCTGGTCACCCCGCTGCTGCTGCCGCGGCGGCATACGCTGGCCGGTAAGGACGGCCAGCGGGTGAGTCAGCTGGCCACGCGCTTAGGGAGGCCGTTCTCCGGGTAAGGCCGACGATTCTGGCCGAAATCGTCATCGCACGACAGGAGGACTTCATTGATTGGCGCTATCGCCCCGCTGGGTGACTGGAGCCACTGGGCGCGCAGCAACCTGCTGGTGATCGTGCTGCTGGTGCTCGGCGCGATCCTGCTGACCCGGTTCGCGGTGTGGGCGCGCGACCGGTTCATGGCCCGCATCGACGCGCGCCACATCGAGGCCGACGAGCTGGTGCGCTCGGAGGCGGCCAAGCACCGGCAGGTGATCGCCCAGGTCCTCACCTGGACGGCGCTGGCCGTCATCTACATCGTCGCCGCCGTGCTGATCGTGCAGAACCTGGGCGTGCCGCTGGCCGGCCTGGTCGCGCCCGCCGCGCTGATCAGCGCGGCACTGGGGTTCGGGCTGCAGCGGTTCGTCCAGGACATCGGGGCCGGGCTGTTCATCACCGGGGAGCGGCAGTACGGCTTCGGCGATGTCGTCCGGATTTCCCTCATCGGCTCCTCGCAGCAGGTCACCGGGACGGTCGAGGACGTGACCCTGCGGGTCACCCGGCTGCGGTCGGTCAGCGGTGAGGTCATCACCACCCCCAACGGGCAGATCTCCCAGGTCACCAACCTGTCGCGGGACTGGGCCCGGGCCGTCATCGACGTTCCGGTTCCGGTCGCCGTCGACGTCAGCCACGTCACCCACGTCCTCCAGCGGGTCGGCCAGGAGGCCTATGACGACGAGCGGCTGCGCAAGATGATGCTCGATCCGCCCACCGTGATGGGCGTCGAGCGGATGGATGTGGACACGTTCTCGGTGCGGATGGTGGCCCGGACGCTGCCCGGCATCCAGTTCGACGTCGGCCGTGAGCTCCGGGCCCGGGTGGCGTCGGCCTTCCGCTACGAGGGCATCAACGTCGCCGCCGACCTCGATACCGGCCGGTCTACCGGGGGTGCCTCGTGAAGCGGCGGCCGCGGACCTCGACCCTGATCATCTCCGGCCTGTTCCTGGCCATCCTGGCGCTGTACATCCTGGTCCGCCCGATCCCGGTGCCAGCCGCGCAGGATCAGCAGCAGGCCGTCAATCCGACCGTGACGCCGACCGTGTCCCCCACCCCCACGCGGTCCGTGCCGACCCCCACGCGGTCACCCTCGCCGACGCGCTCGCCGTCCGTCAGCCCGTCGGCCACGCCGAGCGGCTCGGTCACGGCGCCCGCGTCGCCCGCTCCCAGCGGGTCGCTGACCAGCGGGCCGACCGTGCTCAACCCGCTGCCGACCACGGGGTCGGCGACGCCGGCCGGGTAACCGGTCAGGCCGGCCGGGTGACGAGGGCGAAGTCCGACAGGCTGAACCAGCCGGGCAGCGCCCGGCGGAGCGCGACCGGGCCGTGGATGGCCAGGGTGTCCGAGCGCAGGGCGTCGGGCCAGCTCACGTCGCCGCGCCAGACCTCGGTCAGCCGCCGCAGGCTGCCGGTCACGGTGACCGCGACCGGGTACCCGGGGTCGTCGTCGCACACGTCCGTTTCCCGCGAGCCGATCACCAGCCACCAGTCGCGGGTGGCGGCCGGCACGTCGCGGAACCGGAACTGGACGACCGTCCGCCCCGGCGGGACGGCCGCGTAGTCGACGTTGCGGTGCATGTCCCACAGCAGCAGCTTGGGGTCGAGGTCCTCGTCGCCGATCTCCCCGATCCAGCGGATGCCCCACATCCCCAGCGCCTCCACCACCGGCTGCAGCTCCCGGCCGGCCGGGGTCAGCACGTACCGCACCTCGCCGTCGTCGTCCCGCCGGTCCACCACGCCCGCCCGGACCAGCTGGCCCAGCCGCTTGGACAGCAGGGTGGGAGACATCCGCGGCACCCCGCGGCGCAGGTCGTTGAAGCGCTCGCTGCCGGCCACCAGCTCGCGGACGATCAGCAGCGTCCACCGCTCGTCGAGCAGCTCCATCGCCTTGGCCACCGGGCAGAACTGGTGATACGAGGACCCCATGCCAGCAGCGTAAGGCGGCCGGAACCGGCAGGCCAGAGCAGGTACAGATGTTGTACTAGCCGTCCGGTTCCGCGCTTCCTAACGTCGGTAGCGGTGGCGGCGCCTGCCGCCGCGAAGGACAACACGGCGGGGAAGGGAAAACGGAGATGACAACTGAGACGACGAGCACCACCGAGGCCGACCGGACGCTGAAGGCGAAGCACCGCGCCATGTGGGCGCTCGGCGACTATCCCGCCCTGGCGGCGGACATCGTCGCGGGCCTGGGACCGGTCCTGGTCCAGGCGTGCCACGTCGGCCCGGGCGACCGCGTCCTCGACGTGGCCGCCGGGTCCGGCAACGCCGCCATCCCGGCCGCCCGGGCCGGCGCCAGCGTCGTGGCCTGCGACCTGACCCCCGAACTGCTCGCGGCCGGGCAGCGCGAGGCCGCCCGGCTCGGCGTGAACCTGCGCTGGCAGCCAGGCGACGCCGAGAACCTCCCGTTCGGCGACGGGGAGTTCGACACCGTCCTGTCCTGCCTAGGGGTCATGTTCGCGCCTCACCACCAGGCCAGCGCCGATGAACTGATCCGGGTATGCCGTCCGGGCGGCACCATCGGACTGCTCAACTGGACGCCGGAGGGCTTCATCGGCCAGCTGTTCGCCACCATGCGGCCGTACGCGCCGCCGCCCCCGCCCGGTGCCCAGCCGCCGCCGCTGTGGGGCCGCGAGGACCACGTCCGCTCGCTCATCGGCGATCAGGTCACCGACGTGCGGGCCCGGCGCCAGAGCGTCCGGGTCAGCCTGTTCGGCCAGCCCGAGGACTTCCGCGACTACTTCAAGGCCCGCTACGGGCCCACGATCGCCGCCTACCGGGCCATCGGGGCCGATCCGGAGCGGACCGCCGCGCTGGACGCCGACCTCGCCGGCCTCGCCCGCCGCCACGACCGCAGGACCGCGAGCAGTCCGGGAAACACGATCATGGAGTGGGAGTACCTGCTGCTCACAGCGCGCAAGCGCGCATGAGGAACAGGGCGGTCCCCGGCCGGGGCGGACCGGCGCCGGCGGCGGCGACACGCCGCGGCGATGGTGATGCCGCAATGTTATGGACCGTTCCTTCCCTGGACGTTCCCCCGTGCCACCAGGCCCGGAGAAGGCGAGGTCTTAGGGAAGCGTTACGGGATGTGCCCGCGTGTAAACCCAGGAGCTTCCGACCGCGTCGTCCGGATATAGCATGAATGGGAGCTTTGCCGATTTTTCGGGGTGAGCACTTGGGGTATGCAGGATTGCAGCCGCAGGACCCACGCGAGATCGGGCCCTACCGGCTGCTCGGACAGCTCGGTATGGGCGGCATGGGCCAGGTCTTCCTGGGCATGTCGGCGGGCGGCCGGCCGATCGCCGTCAAGGTCATCCGGGCCGAGCTGGCCAGTGATCCCGATTTCCGGGCCCGGTTCGAGCGTGAGGTAGCGGCCGCGCAGCGGGTCAGCGGGCTGTTCACGGCGCTCGTGGTGGACGCCGACCTGACCGGGCCGACGCCGTGGCTGGCGACCGCGTACGTGGCGGGCCCGTCACTGACCGAGACGGTGCGCGGCCACGGGCCGCTGCCGGTGCACAGCCTGTGGGCGCTGGCCGCCGGGCTGGCCGAAGGCCTCAGCGCCATCCACGCGGCCGGGGTGGTGCACCGCGACCTCAAGCCGTCCAACGTCCTGCTGGCCGAGGACGGCCCGCGGATCATCGACTTCGGTATCTCCGGGGCCGCGGAGGCGAGCGCGGCCACCGGCGCGAACGTGATGATCGGCTCACCCGGCTACATGTCGCCCGAGCAGGTCCTGGGCCGGCATGTCGGGCCGGCCGGCGACATGTTCAGCCTGGGCTCGGTGCTCACCTTCGCCGCGGCCGGGCAGGCCCCGTTCGGTCAGGGATCGTCGGCCGCGCTGATGTACCGGGTGGTCAACAACCCGCCGAAGCTCGATGACGTCCCCGGTGACCTGCGGCCGCTGGTCGGGCTCTGCCTGGCCAAGGATCCTGGCGACCGGCCTAGTGCCCCGCAGCTCCTGGCCGAGCTGGGGGCCATCCAGCCGGCGCCCGGCTGGCTGGCCGAGTCGATCATGAACAGCTTCGCCCAGACCCAGTCGGCGGCCGCCCCGGCCGAGCTGGCCGAGCTCGTCGCCCCGACCACGGGCGGGGGCTTCGCAGCGGCTTCGCCCGGATCGCTACCGGGCGGCGAACCGCTGCCGGTCGGCAGCTGGTCCCGGGCGCCGGGCGGCAAACGGGCCCGGTCGGCGGGACCGGGCCGTCACGGACGGCACCGCATCTCGCGCCCGCTGGCCTCGGCCTGCCTGACCGGCACCCTGGTAGCCGGGTCGGCGGTGGCCGCCATCGCCCTGATCGGCGCGGGCCGGACACCCCCGGCCAGGGACGTCCAGCCGCAGGCCGCGGCGGGCAGCACGGCGTCCGCGGCCGTCCCGGGGACCTGGCCGGCCGCGGCGGCCGCGTCGCCCTCGACCCCGGCCTCGCTGGCACCGAGCTCGTTCATCAGCCCGGCCACGCTCACCGGTACGTCCCTGGCCCCGACGCCGATCAGCTCGTCCCCGGTCCAGCCGGGCAGTTCCGGGACCGCCTCGCCCGGCCCGTCCTCGTCGTCGGCCCCGCCGTCGTCATCGGCGCCCCCCTCGTCGGCTCCGCCGTCGTCTGCCCCGCCGTCTTCGGCCCCGCCGTCTTCGGCCCCGCCGTCTTCGGCCCCGCCGTCGTCCACGCCGCCGTCTTCGGCCCCGCCGTCGTCCACGCCGCCGTCGTCGGCCCCGCCGTCCTCCACCCCGCCGTCGTCGGATCCGCCGTCCTCGACCCCGCCGTCCTCGGATCCGCCGTCGTCCACGCCGGCTTCCAGCCCGGTTTCCGCCGTCGTGGCGTAAGCTCTCCGGGGCGGGCGGGGGTCAGGCCGGGCGTTCCGCGCGGACCAGGGTGTCGACGGCGGTGGCCTGCCCGCCGTCACGTTCGACCGTGCGGCGTACCCGTGCGGCCCGGCGGATACGCAGGCCGGGCAGGGCCGCGGTGATAGCATCGGGGGTGTACAGCACGTCCGGGCTGGACGGGCCGCCGGTGCCCTCGGTGAGGTTGGCCAGGTCGTGCCCCACCACCAGCAGCGTGCCCCCCGGGACCAGGGCGGCGGCCGCGCCGGCCAGGACCTGACCGCGCAGGGCCGCGCCCACCTGCAGGTAAGCGATGAGCACAAGATCGAAGGCCGAACGGGCGGGCGTGTACTCGCTCAGGTCCGCGACGACCCAGTCCACCTGGCCGTCGCCGTCGCCGATGCCGTGGTCGGCACTGAGCTTGCGGCCCTTGTCCAGGCCGACCCGGGAGAAGTCGACCGCGGTCACCCGCCAGCCGCGCGCCGCCAGCCAGACCGAGTTCCGGCCCTCTCCGGCCGCCAGGTCGAGGGCCCGGCCGGGTGGCGTGCCGTCCAGTTCGGCCGCCAGGAACTGGTTCGGGTGCATCGACCACTCGAACTCGGCACCGGAATACCGCGCATCCCACTGCTGCCTGTCCACCTGGTCACTGTCCCGCTGAGCGGCTCACGGGGCAACTCAGGAGGCGGGCTTGCGAGTGTCTGGGCGGCCGCCGCCGCGGGC
>JAICWX010000151.1 GCA_025934635.1 Streptosporangiaceae bacterium
ATCGCCGCCGTGCTCCGGCCGGCCGCCACGGTGAGCGTGCTCGCGGCGAACACCGTCGCCGCGGTACTGCACCGGGCCCTGGCCGGCCGGTTCACCGAGGCCCGCCAGCTGCTCGAGGGCGAGTCGGCGGTCACCGGGGCCACCGGAGCCGGGGTCACCGGAGCCGGAGCCGTGGGGTCCGGGCCGCCGCGGCGGTTCACCCTGCCGGGGCTGACCGCGCTGGTCGAGGCGGCCGGGCTGCGCGCGGGAGAGGCGCACGGGCTGCGGATCTTCAGCGGCCTGGTGCCCGGCGCCCTGCTCGATACGGACGCCGGCGGGGCCGAGGCGCTGCGGGCGCTCGAGGCGGCCGCCGCGGCCGCCCCGCCGCTGCGGGACATCGCCGCGCAGCTGCACCTGCTCGGCCATCGCTGACGCCATGGACGCGGCGCCATGACCACAGCGTCCGTGAACACGGGGGGCAGCGCGGATCCGGACGACACCGGCTGCCACATCCTGCACGTGGATATGGACGCGTTCTACGCGAGCGTGGAGATCAGGGAACGTCCCGAGCTCGCGGGCCGGGCGGTCATCGTGGGCGGGACCAGCGGCCGGGGCGTCGTGCTCTCGGCCTCGTATGAGGCCCGGGCGTTCGGCGTGCGGTCGGCCATGCCGGTCGGCCGGGCCCAGCGGCTGTGCCCGCGGGCGATATTCGTCCCGCCCAGCCGCGGGCTGTACGCCGCCGTGTCGAAAGAGGTCATGGCGATCTTCGGCACGGTCACGCCCGAGGTGGAGCCGCTCGCCCTCGACGAGGCCTTCCTCGACGTCTCCGGTGCGCTGCGGCGCCTCGGGCCGCCCGCCGCGATCGCCCGGCACATCCGGGCCGAGGTCGCCGGGCAGCAGGGCATCACCTGCTCGGTCGGGATCGCGCCGACCAAGTTCGTGGCCAAGATCGCGTCCGCGCGCTGCAAGCCGGACGGGCTGCTGGTGGTGCCCCAGGCCGGCGTGCTCGGCTTCCTGCACGCGCTGCCCGTCTCGGCGCTGTGGGGCGTGGGGGAGCGGACCGGGGAGGCGCTGGCCCGGCTGGGCCTGCGCACGGTGGCGGACATCGCGCAGACCCCGCTGGCCGCGCTGCAGCACGAGCTCGGCGTCGCGCAGGGATCCCACCTGGCCGCCCTGGCCGGCGGCCGGGACGAGCGGCGGGTGACCCCGCATACCCCGGAGAAGAGCATCGGGGCCGAGGAGACCTTCGCCGCCGACATCGACGATCCGGAGCGGATCAGGCGGGAACTGCTCAGGCTCTCCGGGCGGACCGCGCACAGCCTGCGCGCGGGCGGGTACGCGGCCCGCACGGTGTCGGTCAAGCTCCGGCTGGCCAGCTTCAAGACGATGACCCGGTCGCGGACGCTCGCGTACCCGACCGACGTGGCCCATGAGATTTATGCCACAGCCTGCGCGCTGTATGAGTCGGCCGGTCTCGACCGTGGTGCGGCGCTGCGCCTGGTCGGTGTCCGGGTGTCCGGGCTGGTCCCGGCGGCAGGCGCGAATGCCCAGCTGACGTTCGATGACCGGCCTGTCGGCTGGCGGGAGGCCGAGCGGGCGGTCGATCAGATCACCAGCCGGTTCGGGTCCAGCGCGGTGCGGCCGGCCGCCCTGGTGGAGGACCCGGACCGCTCCGCTGAGTGAGCTTTCTGACCTGCTACGGGGTCCACCCTACCCAGCGGTGTGTCAACGCTCGTATTCTGGAAATTGAACCGGGTATGTGAGGTGAAGACCACCGCACACGTGCCGGGCGCAAGGTTTTTTATGGGAGGCGTCGTGCCGCTCTCTGAACACGAGCAGCGCCAGCTGGAACAGATCGAGCAAGCGCTTTACAGGGAAGACCCGAAGTTCGGGCGTCTCGTGCGCGCCAGCGACCCGCGCGTGCATTACAAGCGCAAGCTGGCACAGGGCTTCGTCGGCATCATCGCCGGGGCCGGCCTGCTCGCGGCCGGAGTGGTAACCCACCGGCTGTACTTCGAGGCCGCCGGGGCGGCGCTGGCAGCACTGTCCCTGTTGTGGACCGTGGTCTGCTGGCGGCGGCATGTCGCCCGGGTCAGGCCCGCCCGCCCCAAGGCGGTCAAGGGCCAGCCGGGCCAGGGGGCCCGGTCAGGTCCCGGGCGCCAGCGGCAGACCAGGCGGGCCCGGATGATGGAGCGGATGGAAGAGCGGTGGCGGCGCCGGCAGGAAGGCGACCGCAGGATGTAACGGCCCGCGCCGCCTCCTGCGGTCAGGTCGCGTCGCGCCCGGCCCTCCCACGACGCGCCCAGTGACTCCGCCGCGCCCGGAAACAGCTCCGCGACAGGCCCTGCCTATCCCCGGCGGCGCCGGGACCTGAGCGCGGTCGCGCGGTCGGGGAGCCGGGCGGCCGCCTCGGCGAGGGCGGTCATCATCGAGGCGGGGAAGACGGCGGCGCGCCAGCGGGTCGGACGCCGGGCGGCCGCGGCCAGCCCCCGGCGGGCGGTGGTCCCGTCGCGGCGGAGCTGTTCCGACTCGGCCGGGTGCGGCGCGTAGCTGGCCCGCTCTTCCGCCAGGGCCAGGCGGGTGACCGCCTCGGCGGCCGGGGCGGGCAGCGTGGTCGTCACCCGGGCGGCGAGGCTGCGGGGCGGCTCGCTGGGCCGGCTGCTGAGGCCGAAGTCGGCGAGGTCATCGTGGAATTCACGCCAGGCGGCGTGCGCGCGGCCGATGTCGTCGGCGGCCTGCATCCACCGCCAGCGGCGCAGGACCAGGCGGAACACGGCCGGGACGATCAGCGCGACGGCCGCGGTGGCGCCGAACGCGATGCCGACGGCGGCCCAGCCGACGCCGAGGTTCAGGCCCGCGGTGCGGGCCAGCAGCCGGTACAGGGCCAGGGCCACCAGCGCCGCCGCGACGAGAATCCCGAGCAGGGCCGTGGCCGCGTGGGGGCGGCGCCAGCGGACGGCCTCCAGCTGGCCGGCGATCCGCTGGGTCGGCGGGGCCACGATCGCGACCAGGGCGAAGGCCAGCACCAGCGCGGCGATCACGGCCAGCGCGATCGCCGCCCACGGCGTGCCGGCCGGCCCGTGCCCGCCGGTGGCCGCGTCGCCGACGGCGCCCGGCTTGACGAAGTGACCACCCGGGCCGCCCGGCGGCGGGGACTTGCTGCCGCCCGCCGGCGCGGTCTCCGAGATGACCGGAGGCGCCCCGAGCTGGCCGTGGCCCGCCCCGCCGGTCATGTAGTCGGGGGCGTTCGCGGTGCCCTGCCCGGCCGGCGTCGGCTCGAACCGGATCCAGCCCAGGGACGGGAAGTACACCTCGGTCCACGCATGCGCGTCGATGTTCCTGACCTGGTAACTGCCGTTGGCCAGGCGGGTACCCCCGGTGTAGCCGACCACGAACCTGGCCGGGATGCCGAGCAGGCGGGTCAGCACGGTCATCGCGTAGGCGTACTGCACGCAGAAGCCGCTCTTGACCTTGGTCAGGAAGTTCACCAGGCTCGTCCCGCTGGTGATGTTCTTCGCGGCCAGGGTGTAGGTGAACTGGGCGCTCGAGAGCCAGGTAGCCAGCGCGTTCACCTTGCCGAACTCGCTGGACTGGCCCGCTGTGCTGCTGGCCGCCAGCTTCTTCAGCGCCGCCGTCTGGTACGACGCGGGCAGCTTCAGGTCCGGGTCCAGGGTCGCCGACTTCGCCAGCCGCGGCACCGCGGCCAGCTGGGCCCGGGTCGGATCGACCAGGGCGCTGGCGACCTTGTAGGACCGTCCCGCGATGGAATCACTGGTGGAGTAGACCATGAGGTCCGGGTCGACCTTCCACTTCCCCGGCGCGGTGACGTCGATGGCCGGGTAGGGCAGCGGCAGGAACACCGGCTGGGCACCGGGCCCGGGGAAATCCTGGCTGGGGGTGACCGTCGTGGTCAGCGTCGGAACCGTAGCGGTTTCGGTCAGCCCGGCGGGGGACGGGATCGAGCTGAGCGGTCCCGAGTGGGCCGTGTAGTCGTCCACCTGCCAGCCCGAATCGCCCAGGGTGTCGAATACGTACTGCCGGAAGTACTCGGCCTCGTTCGCCTGCTGGGACGCGGAGGCGCTGGTCCGGTACGTGAATATGGCGCTCGGGCGGGGCTCGTGCAGCTGGGCGACGGCCTGCGACAGGGCGCTGGGCAGCCCCAGCGTGTCACCGCCGCTGCCGCCGGTACCGCCGATGCCGGGGCCCGAGGAGAACAGCTTGCTCGGGTGCAGGCCGGGCACGATCAGCGGCGCGGCCAGGGCCAGCACGATCGAGGCGAGCCCGATCCGGCGGCCCGCCGCGGCCAGCGCCCGGGTGTCCGGCCCCGGAAGCCTGATCCCGCGCCCGCCCTCCCGGCGGTGCCGCGCGCCCGGCTCCGGCGGCCCGCCGAGGGCCCCGGTGCCGTCGAATCCGGCCCCGCCGTCCTGGGGCGGCTGGAACCCCCCGTAACGGGGCGCCGGGCGCCACAGCGAGATCAGGCGTCCCCAGACCCGGATCCGCTCCCGCCCGTCCGCGCTGAGCATGGCCAGGTAGCCCGCGCCGCCCAGGCAGAACCCGAGGCCGGTAGTGAGCTGGTCGTGCGGCGCGTTCATCATGACCGGCACGGTGAACAGGACGAGGAGCGGCAGGCCGGCCAGCGCGGTGGACCGCAGCCGGACCGCGATCAGGTCGGCGGCCACCGCGGTGATGCCCACTCCGCCGGCCGCCAGCAGCAGCAGCCCGGGCCGGTCCGGGGCGGGCGGGGCGTACCGGCTCGCGTCGTGCATCCCGGCCACGATCAGGTCCCAGAGCCGGCTGAGCGAGCCCGGCGTGGGGATCACGAGCGCCCACGAGTGCCGGACCTCGAAGATCAGGTTCAGGTAGAGGAGCAGCGCCGCCACGCCGGCCAGCAGGCAGGCCGGAGCCGGCAGCGGGCGCAGCCGCGTCAGCATCCCCGCCCCCGCGACCGCGGCGACCGCCCCGATCGCGATGATGAACCACAGCGAGTCGGTGAACAGCGGCAGCAGGCCGATCGAGGCCAGCACGCAGGCCACCGCCGTCGTCACGGTCATCCGGACGTTCACGGTCACGACCGCTCCCCTCCATAAGGCGCCAGGGTTTCCACCGGACGGTGCATCTGCTGCCACGCGGCCGCGAGCGGCGTGCCCGCGCCGGCCACCGCGACCCGCCAGCCCGCGGCCGACAAGATCTCCGCCGTCCGCGCCGTGTCCTCGTCGGTCTCGCCGGAGGCCCAGCCGGAGACGGCGAGCAGCAGCGCCATCGCGGGCGCGTTCCCGCGCCTGCTCGCGGCCAGCTGGCGGGCGTCCTCCGCGGTCAGCCGCCCGACCACCGCGATCAGCTGGCCGCCCGCGTTGGCCAGGGCCGACGTGCCCGACCGCAGGCCCGGGGCCTGGGACGGGCTGATGACGGCGAGCATGTCGAGCAGGGTGTCCTGGAAGGTGCCGCGCGGGGCGATCTCGCCCGCCTCGGTGATGAGCCGGGCCCGGAATCCCTCACCGGACAGGTGCGCGCCGATCGAGGCGGCCGCGCTGACCGCGAACTCGAAGGTCGAGGCGGGCCCGCTGCCCGTGTGCGCCGTGCGCCGGGTGTCCAGGAAGACCGACGCGCTGTTGCGCCACTGGTGCTCCTCGCGGCGCACCATCAGCTCGCCGTACCGCGCCGTGGACCGCCAGTGCACCCGGTGCAGGCTGTCCCCGTCCTGGTACGCCCGCGGCGCCGCGTCGTCCTCGCCGATGGCCGAGATCGTCCGCATCCCGCCGTCGCCCTCGCCGAGCCAGCTGCTCTGCGCGGTGACCCGCGGCAGCGAGAAGATCCTGGGCGTGACCACGAGCGTGCTGCTGGTGCTGAACGACCGGCTGATCTCCACCAGGCCGAACGCGTCGGCGACGCGGACCCGCAGCGGACCGATGGTGAACTTGCCCCGGCTGTCCGAGCGGATCTGGTAGTTGAGCTCCCGGTGCCCGCCCGGCTCGATCTCGTCGAGCACGAACCGCGGCCTGCTGCCCAGCGTGTACGGGGTGACGTCCTCGGCCAGCAGCACGCTGGTGCGCAGCCGCGAGACGTTTTCCACCCGGGCGGTCACCGTGGTGGACTGCCCGGCCGGGACCCGCGGCGGGTCGAGCCTGCGGGCGCAGGACAGCCGGTACCGGGACCGGCGGGCGATCAGCGCCGACACGGCGGGCAAGATGACCAGCAGGGCACCGACCCGGACCAGGTCCGGCTCCGGGATGGCCAGGCCGCAGACCATGGCCGCGCCGCCGGCCGCCATGAACGACCGGCCCCGCGTGGTCAGCGAGCTGAAGAGTCCTCGCATGACCGTCCTCCTACCTGATCACCGCCGGGGAAGGGGCAGCTGGGCCACGATCCGGTCCACCACCTGCTCAGGCTGGTGCCGTTCCACGATGGCCTCGGCCGTGGGCAGCAGCCGGTGCGCGAGCACCGGCCGGGCCAGCCGCTGTACGTCGTCCGGGATCACGTAGTCCCGCCCGTCCAGCGCGGCCCAGGCGCGGCTGGCGCGGAGCAGGTGCAGGGACGCCCGCGGCGACGCGCCCAGGCGCAGCTCGGGCGACGTCCTGGTCGCGTTGGCGAGGTTGATGATGTAGTCCTTGACCTGGTCGGACACGTGCACCCGGCGCACCGCGACCACCAGCTCCTGCACGTCGCTGGCCCGCGCGACCGGCGTGAGCTGGTCCAGCGGCGAGGCGGCTCCGTGCGTGTCCAGCATGTCCCGCTCGGCGGCGGGCGGCGGGTAGCCCAGGGCGATGCGCGCGGTGAACCGGTCCCGCTGCGCCTCCGGCAGCGGGTACGTGCCTTCCATCTCCACCGGGTTCTGGGTGGCGATGACCATGAACGGCTCCTGCAGCGCGTAGGTGGTGCCGTCCACCGTCACCTGGCGCTCTTCCATGGACTCCAGCAGCGCTGACTGCGTCTTGGGCGAGGCCCGGTTGATCTCGTCGCCGAGCACGATGTTGGCGAACACCGGTCCCGGCTTGAACTCGAACTCGCGCCGCTCCTGGTTATAGGCGCTCACGCCGGTGATGTCGCTGGGCAGCAGGTCGGGGGTGAACTGAACCCGCCGCACGGTGCCGTCGATCGCCCGGGCCAGCGCCTTGGCCAGCATCGTCTTGCCGACACCGGGCACGTCCTCGATGAGCAGGTGCCCCTCGGCCAGCAGCACCGTCAAGGTGAGCTGGATGGCATCCCGCTTGCCCTCGATGACGGATTCGATCGCCTTGCCTATCCGGCGGGCCGCCGGGACTAGATCATCGATCGGGCTACCCGTTTGCCGTCCGGTGTCCAGAACCACGTGGCCTCCTCGAAGGCGCTGAAGCGCACCACCAAGCCGGCCGGGTGCCCCGGGCCCCTGAGCGTTCCCCGCCTGACTGCCGTAGGGATACAGTACGTCCTTCTTCGCCAAACGCGCGACGCGGGCGAATCTTCTCCGGTCTTCCCGGCCCCTGGCCTCCGGCGCCCCACTTTCCCCCCACCTGCCCTCCGCTGTTCCCCCCACTCCGCTCCACCGCGCCTACCTGGGCCTTCAGTGGGGGAGTGGGGGCAACAACGGCGTTTGAAGCGTTGACGGTGGGGAAATGTGGGGTACAGTGGAGCGCGGTGGAGGGTTAGGCGTTGGAGGTGAGCGCCCACATGTTTCTCGGGACTCACGCTCCTCGGCTGGACGAAAAAGGCCGGCTGATCCTCCCTGCGAAGTACCGGGAAGAGCTCGCTGGGGGCGTAGTGATCACCAAAGGGCAAGAGCGCTGCCTATACGTCTTCCCTCAGGAAGAGTTCGCCCGCATCACCGAGGCCCTGCGCACCGCGCCGGTCACGGCCAAGTCGGTCCGCGATTACAGCCGCGTCTTCTTCGCCAGCGCCTCGGACGAGCTGCCCGACAGACAGGGCCGGATCACCGTCCCGGCCGCCCTGCGCAGTTACGCCGGGCTGGAACGGGACTGCGTGGTCATCGGCGCGAATACCCGGCTCGAGATCTGGGACGCGCAAGCCTGGGAGACCTACCTCGCCGCACAAGAGGACTCGTTCGCCGAAGCCGCCGAGGAGGTGCTCCCGGGAATCCTGTAGTCCCGAACGCCGGCCCCCATCCGCCGCTTCCTGCTGGCATCACTTCCCCGGTGCCAGCCGGCCGCGCACGCGGATGGGGCCGGCCGGGGCCGCGAAACCCGAGGCCAGCCACCGTAAGACCAGCAGGGAGGATCGCGTGGACAGCGACAAGCACGTACCAGTGCTAGCCGGCCGCGTCACGGCCCTGCTCGCGCCCGCCCTGGCCGCCGAGGGTGCCGTGCTCGTGGACGCCACGCTGGGCCGGGCGGGTCACGCCCGCGCCCTGCTCGAGGCCTGTCCCGGCCTGCTCCTGATCGGCGTCGACGCCGACGCCGCCGCGATCGAGGAGGCCGGCCAGCGGCTCGCCCCCTACGCCGCCCGCGTCACCCTGGTGCACGCGTGGTACGACGAGATCCCGGCCATCCTGGCCGCCGCGGTCCGGAACGGCACGATCGGGCCGGACCGCGTGATGGGCGTGCTGTTCGACCTGGGCGTGTCCTCGCCGCAGCTCGACGAGCCCGGCCGCGGCTTCGCCTACGCCCAGGACGCGCCGCTGGACATGCGGATGGACCAGGCCTCCGGCCGCACCGCCGCCGACATCGTCAACGGCTACCCGGCCGCCGACCTCGCCCGCATCCTGCGCGACTACGGCGAGGAACGGTTCGCCCGGCGGATCGCCGACGCAGTGATCAGGGAGCGTGCCCGCACCCCGATCACCTCGACCCAGCGGCTGAGCGCGATCGTCAAGGACGCGATCCCGGCGGCCACCAGGCGCACCGGGGGCAACCCGGCCAAGCGCACCTTCCAGGCACTGCGGATCGAGGTGAACGACGAGCTCGGCACGCTCCGCCGGGCGCTGCCCGCGGCGCTGGACGAGCTCGCCGTCGGCGGCCGCGTCGTGGTGCTCGCCTACCACTCACTCGAGGACCGCATCGTCAAGCAGGAGCTCGTGCGGCGGGCCGCCGACCAGGCGCCGCCCGGCCTGCCCATCACGGCGGACGCCGCCACGCCGCAGTTCCGCCTGCTCACCCGGGGCGCCGAACGTCCCGACGGCGACGAAGCCGCCAGCAATCCGCGCGCCACCTCGGCCCGGCTCCGGGCCGCGGAACGCGTCAGGCAACAAGCAGCATGATCGTAGGGGGAACAGACCATGGCCACTGACACGATGCCGCGAACCCCCAGGACCGTCCCCGGCCGGGGCCCCGCGCCCCGGGCCGGCCAGGTCACCGCCCCCCGGCACACCCGGCCCGCCCCCAGACCGGGCACCCGGCCCGGGCCCGGCTCCAGAACCCCCGGCTCCAGAAGCACGGTGCCGGCCAGGCCCGGCCGGGCCACGCCGAGGGCGCGCTCGCCGCGGACGCCGTTCATCCTGCTGCTCGTCGGCCTGCTCGGCGGCGCCCTGGTCTCGCTGCTCGTGATCAGCACCACGCTGGCCCAGGGCGCGTTCCGGGTCACCAGCCTGCAGGAGCAGAACGCCAACCTGGCCCGCGAGCAGCAGACCCTCACCAACGAGGTGGCCCAGGCGGGCAACCCGGCCGTGATCGCCCAGAAGGCCACCCAGCTCGGCATGCGGGCGAACCCCCACCTGGGCTTCATCGACCCCAAAACCGGGAAGATCATCGTCGGCAAGCCGTCGCGGGCCGAGGCCGCGATCAAGGTGCCCGGGTACACCCCGTGACACCACAGGACCCGCCGCGCCGGCCGCCAGGCGGCCGCCGGCCGGCTCCGCCGCCACGCCGCGGCAGTGCCGGCCCGGGGGGCCGCCCCCCCGGAGCCCCCCGCGCGCGGGGGGGCTCCCCGCCCCCCCGTTCCCCGCTGGGGCCGGGACCGCAGACGCCGCGGGCTACCGCGCAAAGCACGCCCCGTTCGGGGGTAATAACGCGAGACCGCCCCCCGGCCCGGCCCACGGACCCCCGGTGGACCCGGCCCGCCCGGCCCCGTCCGGCCCGCCGCCAGCCCAGCCGCGGCGACCCCAGGCGGCGGCTGGGCATCGTCCTGCTCGCGATCGTCTTCGTGCTGTCCCTGTTCGCCGGGCGCCTGGTCCAGCTGCAGGGAATGGAGTCAAGTAACTACCGCAAGCTGGCACTGCAGGAACGGGACAAAACGACGGTGCTGCCCGCGATGCGCGGCAGCATCACCGGCGCCAACGGGCAGGTGCTGGCCATGACCGTGGCCACCTACCAGGTGACCGCCGACCCGCCGCTGATCCCGGCGAGCCAGCTCCAGCACGTCGCCGACTCGCTGGCCGGCCCGCTCGGCCTGACCTCGGCCGCGGTCCTGGATAAGCTCGAGCACCCCACCTCGCGCGACTACGTGCTGCTGGCGACCAACGTGCCGGCCCAGGCCAGCGGCCAGATCACCGCGCTGGACCTGCCCGGCATCTACCAGGCCGCCAGCTACGCCCGGTCCTACCCCGAGGGCAGCGTCGCGGCCAACATCGTCGGCTTCACCGGTGTCCGCAAGGGCGCCATCGTCGGCGGGGGCGGCCTTGAGCTCCAGTACAACTCGCTGCTGGCCGGCCAGGCGGGCAGCGAGCAGGTGCAGATCGGCGACGGGCAGCAGATCCCGCTGGCCGGCGGCAAGAACACCCCGGCCGTCAACGGCAGCGGCCTGCGCCTCACCATCGTCCCGGCCCTGCAGTACGCGGCCGAGCAGGCCTGCGCCGCCCAGGTCAAGAAGACCAAGGCGGACAACTGCACGGTGGTGATCATCAACCCGCACACCGGGGCCGTGCTCGCCATGGCGCAGTACCCGACGTACAACCCGTCGGACGTCACCAACGTCAGCGAGACCACCAACCTGGCCGTGCAGGCCCAGTTCCAGCCCGGCTCCACGGCCAAGGTGATCACCGCCGCGGCCGCCCTCGAGCACGGCGGCCAGACGCCGCAGAGCGCGTACAACATCCCGTACCAGCTCCGCCGCGGCGGCCAGTACATCCACGACGCCGAGTGGGCGCCGGGGGAGCGCTACACCATCGCTGGCATCATCGCGCACTCCTCCAACATCGGCATGTCCCAGGTCGCCTCGCACATCAGCGAGCAGACGCAGTACAACTACCTGCGGGCGTTCGGCCTCGGCCAGCCGACCGGCATCGGCCTGCCGAGCGAGAGCGACGGTGACCTGCCGCCGGTGTCGAAGTGGTACGGCGACACCCGCTACACGCTGTCGTTCGGGCAGGGCGTGGCCGCCACGGCGCTGCAGATGGCCGAGGTGTACGCGACGATCGCGAACGGCGGCGTCCGGATCAGGCCCACCCTGATCCAGGGCACCACCAACTCGGCCGGGAAGTACACCGCGGTCGCGCCGCAGCCGTCGGAGCGGGTCATCCAGCCCAAGACGGCGCGCGAGCTGCTGGACATCCTGGAGCAGGTGCCGGTCGTCGACGCGGAGGGCGCCCAGCCGTGGGGCGTCATCCCCGGCTACGCGATCGCCGCCAAGACCGGAACCTCCCAGGAATCCAACGGCAGCTGCGCGCTGTGCGTCTACGGCTCGAGCTGGATCGGCATCGCCCCGGGGGACAAGCCGCAGCTCGTGGTGGCGGTGAACGTGCAGAACCCGCGCAAGGGCGGTCACTTCGGCGCCGTCGTCGCCGGCCCGGTCTTCTACCAGGTCATGAAGAACGCGCTCGCCACGCTGCAGATCCCGCCGGACGGGGCCAGGCCGGCCAAGGTGCGCCTGAACGCGCCGTGATGGAGGTACCCTCACCCCGTGGTGATCCGACCCGCGACCCGGCCGCACCGGCCGCTGTCCGCGCTCAGCACGCTGCTCGGCGTCCGGCTGGTCTCCCCGGGAAACCCGGTGCCGAACGAGCTGGGTTCCATGTCCGGGATCACCCTCGACTCCCGGTCGGCCGAACCCGGCGACCTGTACGTCGCGCTGCCCGGAGCGCGCGTGCACGGGGCGGCGTTCTGCGCGGACGCGGTGGCCTCCGGCGCGGTCGCGGTGCTGACCGACCCGGACGGGCGGGCCCGGGCGCAGGCCAGCGGCGTGCCCGTATTCGTGCTGGCCGACCCGCGCGCCCGGCTGGGTGAGATCGCCTCCTGGCTGTATGGCGCCCCGTCGACCCGGCTGCGTCTCATCGGCGTCACCGGGACCAGCGGCAAGACCACCAGCACCTACCTGATCGAGGCCGGCCTGGGCGCCGCCGGGCACCTGACCGGCCTGATCGGCGGGGTCGAGCTGCGGGTCGGGCCGGAACGGCTGGCCAGCTCGCTGACCACGCCGGAAGCGCCCGACCTGCAGGCGCTGTTCGCGGTGATGGCGGAGCGCGGGGTGACCGCGGCCGCGATGGAGGTGTCGAGCCACTCGCTGGCCCTGGGCCGGGTCGCGGGCACCGCCTTCGACGTGGCCGTCTTCACCAACCTGTCGCAGGACCACCTGGACTTCCACACCGACATGGAGGACTACTTCCGGGCCAAGGCTTCTCTTTTCATGCCTCCCGTGATCGGCGTCGTGAACATCGACGACAAGTACGGCCGCCGGCTCGCCAAGTCCGCCCTGGTGCCGGTGACCACGTTCTCGGCGGCCGGCGCGGACGACGCGGACTGGCGCGCGGCCGATGTCAGGTCCGGCGCCGACGGCAGCACGTTCCGGCTGGTCGGGCCGGGCGGGATCGAGGCCGACGTCTCGGTCGGGCTGGCCGGGGTGTTCAACGTCGCCAACGCGGTCGGCGCGCTGGTCGCGCTGGTCGAGGCGGGCATCAGGCTGGAGGACGCGGTGGCCGGGGTGGCCGCCTGCCCGGGCGTGCCGGGCCGGCTCGAGCGGGTGCCCTCGGCCGGGCTCGGGGTGACGGCGTTCGTCGACTACTCCCACAAGCCGGGAGCGGTGGAGGCGGTGCTCCGCTCGCTGCGGCCGGTCACCCAGGGAAACCTGATCATCGTGCTCGGCTGCGGCGGCGACCGGGACAGGGCCAAGCGCCCGCTGATGGGCGCGGCCGCCGCGTCACTCGCCGACGTGGCCATCCTCACCAGCGACAACCCGCGCTCGGAGGATCCGCTGGCGATCCTGGCGGCGATGCTCGGCGGCGTGCTCAGCGTGCCGCGGGCCGAGCGCGGCCGGGTGATCATCGAGCCGGACCGGGCCGCGGCCATCGGCCAGGCCACCGCGCTGGCCGCACCCGGCGACGTGCTGGTGGTGGCGGGCAAGGGCCACGAGACCGGCCAGTACGTGGGCGGCGCGGTGCTGCCGTTCGACGACCGCCGGGTGACCGCCGAAGCGCTGGAGCAGCAGGCCAAGAGCCGGGACTCGTGGACGGTGACCCGGTGATACCGCTCTCGCTGGCGCGGATCGCGCAGCTCACCGGCGGGCGGCTGGACCACGGCGACCCGGCGGCCGTCGTCAGCGGCGAGGTCGTCATCGACTCCCGCCGGGTCTCGCCCGGCGGCTTGTTCGCCGCCGTCGCCGGGGAGCACGCCGACGGGCACGACTTCGCCGCCGCCGCGGTGGCCGCGGGCGCGGCCGCGGTGCTGGCCACCCGGCCTGTCCCGGTGCCCTCGGTGCTGGTCGCGGACGTGCCCGCCGCGCTGGCGGCGCTGGCCCGGGCCGTGGTGGACGCGCTGCCGGCCGCCCGGATCGCCGGGATCACCGGCTCCTCGGGCAAGACCTCGACCAAGGACCTGGCCGCCCAGCTGGTGGAGCGGCTGGGCCCGACCATCGCCCCGGCCGGCTCGTTCAACAACGAGTTCGGCCACCCGCTGACCGTGCTCCGCGCGGACGCCGCGACCAGGTACCTGGTGCTCGAGCTGTCCGCCCGGGGCCCCGGGCACATCGCGTACCTGTGCCGCGTCGCGCCGCCCCGCTACGGCGTGGTGCTGAACGTGGGGCACGCGCACGCCGGCGAGTTCGGCGGCCTGGACCAGGTGGCACGGGCCAAGGGCGAACTGCCCGCGGCGCTGCCAGCGGACGGCGTCGCCATCTTGAACGCCGACGACCCTCGCGTCCTGGCCATGGCGGCCCGGACCCAGGCCCGGGTCGTGACGTTCTCCTGCGCACCGGGGTCAGCTGCCCCGGTGCGGGCGGCTGACATCCGGCTCGACGACCTCGGACGCCCCAGCTTCACGCTGCTGACGCCGGCCGGCTCCGCGCCGGTGACCCTGCGTCTGCACGGGGCCCATGGCGTGCCGAACGCGCTGGCCGCCGCGGCCCTGGCCGGCGAGCTCGGGCTGGGCCTGGACGGCATCGCTGACGGCCTCCGCACCGCGGTCGCCCGCAGCCGCTGGCGGATGGAGGTCCGCCGGCGCGGGGACGGGGTAACGGTCATCAACGACGCCTACAACGCGAACCCCGAATCCGTCCGGGCCGCGCTCGACGCCCTGGCGCACCTGTCCCAGGGCGGGCGCGGCTTCGCCGTCCTCGGCCACATGGCCGAGCTCGGCGGCACCTCGCGGGCCAGCCACGAGGACATCGGGGATTACGCGGCCCGGGCCGCCGATTCCGGGCTGGCCGGGCTGATCGCGGTGGGCGAGGAGGCCGCGCCGCTGCTGGACGGCGCGCGGCGGGTGCGATCCTGGACCGGCGAGGCGCACGCGGTGCCGGACGGCGCGGCTGCCCTCGAATTGCTTGCGAACCGGCTCAAGCCCTCAGACGTCGTACTGGTAAAGGCATCCCGTGCGGCGCACCTGGAAGGCGTCGCCGCTGCTCTGCTGGGGGAGGCCGGCCAGTGAAGACGGTCCTGCTGTCTGCCGCCGTGTCGATGTTCATCGCGCTGTTCGGCACGCCGCTCGCGATCAAGACGTTCAGCCGGCGCGGCTACGGCCAGGAGATCAGGTCGGACGGCCCGGCCGGGCACCTGTCCAAGCGGGGCACGCCCACCATGGGCGGCACGGTGATCATCATCGCCTCGCTGACCGGGTACCTGATCGGTCACCTGGTCACCGGCAACGCCATGTCGGCGTCCGGGCTGCTCGTGCTGTTCCTGATGACCGGGCTCGGCCTGGTCGGGTTCGCGGACGACTTCATCAAGCTCTACATGCAGCGCAGCCTGGGCCTGCGCAGCGGGGCCAAGCTGGCCGGCCAGGCCGTGGTGGGCGGGGTGTTCGCCCTCCTCGCGATCAGGTTCCCGGACGGCTACGACCTCACCCCGGCCTCCACCCACCTGTCCTTCTACGCCGACTTCGGCCTCTCCATCGGGCCGGTGCTCTTCGTGATCTGGGTCATCCTCATGGTGGCCGGGACCTCCAACGGCGTGAACCTCACCGACGGGCTCGACGGCCTGGCCACCGGCGCGGCCATCTTGTGCCTCGCCGCCTACATGATCATCGGGATCTGGCAGCTGCGGAACGACTGCACGGTCTACCTCGCCCAGGCGTGCTACCAGGTCCGCGACCCGCAGGACCTGGCCATCGTGGCCGCCACCGTGATGGGCGCCTGCGCCGGCTTCCTGTGGTGGAACGCGCCGCCCGCCAAGATCTTCATGGGCGACACCGGGTCGCTGTCCCTGGGCGGGGCCATCGCCGGGCTGGCCATCACCACCAAGACCGAGCTGCTGCTGTTCCTGCTCGGCGGCCTGTTCGTCCTCATCACGGCCTCGGTGGTGATCCAGGTGGGCTCGTTCAAGCTGACCGGCAAGCGGGTGTTCCGGATGGCCCCGCTGCAGCACCACTTCGAGCTGGCCGGCTGGGCCGAGACCACCATCGTCGTCCGCTTCTGGATCATCGCCGGCATCTGCGTGGCCCTGGGCCTCGGCATCTTCTACGTCGGCTGACCCCTGCCCACCGGGGCTGGGCCTACCGCGCCGGCTGGGTGGGGTGCGGCGCTACCGGCGGGAAGTCCGTCAGCTCGCGGGTTATCGCCCAGCGCTCGTGGTCCCGCCAGGCGCCGTCGATGAACAGCATGGCGGGGGCCAGGCCCTCCCGGCGGAACCCCATCCGCTGGATCAGGCGCAGCGAGGCCGTGTTCCCGGGCTGGATGTTGGCCTCCAGCCGGTGCAGCCGCAGCTCCTGGAACGCGTACTCGAGCACCAGGGCCAGCCCCTCGGACATGTAGCCGCGCCCGGCCGCCGGCGCGAACGCCGCGTAGCTCAGGCTGGCCGACTGGAACCGCCCCCGGATGATCGAGTCGACGGTGACCATGCCCGCCATCGTGCCGCCGTCGCGCAGGCAGACCAGGAATCCCTCGGTGGCGGGCTGGGCGTACCGGGTCAGGTACGCCCGGAACTCCTCCGGCGTGGCCGGCATCGTGTACCAGGGGTGATGCAGCCCGGCGCTGGTCCGGGCCAGCGCGACGAACTCGCCCTCGTCGCCCGCCGCGAGTGACCGCACGGCCACCCGCCCGGCCCCGTTACTTACCTCCATGCTGCACGATATCGCCGGGATGCCAGGCGTGCGCGGCCAGCCGCTCGTCCACCGGGGCGCCGGTGAGCCGGTTGGCCAGGGTGGACATCGTGTAGGTGCCGATGCCGAGGACCACCTCGAGCGCGTTCTGGGTCGTGTAGCCGCTGGCCAGGAAGTCCCGCAGCGCCGCGTCGCCCACGTCGCCCGCGGTCTCCAGGACCCGCAGGGTGAAGACCCGGATCGCGTCCAGGCGCTCATCCGCGAGCGGCCCGGAGCCGCGCAGCGCCGCGATGAGCTCCGGGTCGGCGCCGAGGGCGGTCAGCGTGGCCGTGTGCATAGCCACGCAGATGTGACAGCCGTTCTGGGTGGCGACGGTCATGACCAGCACCTCACGGGCCAGCTGGTCGAGCGTGGTGCTGTCGAAGAGCGCGGTGAGCTTGCCGAAGCCCTCGGTCAGCTGCGGCGACGCGACCATCCGGGCCATCGCGGCCGGCAGGTAGCCGAGGTGGTCCCGGGTCGCGGTCAGGAACCGGCGGGCGGCCGGCGGCGCCGATTCGACGGTGTACTCGGTGAAAACGGAGCCTGACAGGATGTCAGCAGGCATGATGATCTCTCCTCGGATAAGCTAGACAACTAGGTTGTCTATAACAGTAAACAAGGTTGTCTATCTATGTCAAATGACGCCTACGGCTTCGAGCTGCCGCTGCTGCTGTTCGGCGGGTTCCGGTCGATCATCGACGAGCTGCACGCCGAGCTGGCCCGGCGCGGCCATCCCGGGGTGCGCCCGGCGCACGGCTTCGCGTTGCAGGCGATCGGCCTGGACGGGGCCACCGCCGCCGAGGCCGGCCGCCGGCTCGGCATCTCCAAGCAGGCCGCGGGCAAGACGATCGACCGCCTCGAGGAGCTCGGCTACGTGCAGCGTTCCGGCGACGACGCCGACCGCCGGCGCAAGCTGGCCCGGCTCACCCCGCGCGGCGCCGAGGTGCTGGCCCTGTCCGCGATGATCTTCAGCGACATCCGGTCCCGGTGGGCCGGCACGCTGGGGGCGGCCCGGCTAGCCGACATGGAAGCCGGGCTGCGGACAATGGCGCCGGCCGAGACCTTCCGCCTCGACGTACCCGGCTGGCTCGGCTAGCGCCCGCCAACCTCCGCGCTCGGGTGGAGCACGGGCCGGTACCCGGCCGCCAGCACGGCCACGGTGACCTGCGGCGTGATCACCGTCACCGGGTCGCTGGGGACCCCGCCGGGCCGCTCGGCGTAGCCGCCGGGGGCCCAGGCCAGCAGGCGGCCGTCATGCACCAGGCAGGGATGACCGCCGATGTCCACCATGGTCCCGGACGGCAGCCCGGCCAGCGGAGCCTGGTAAGTGCGCCGGACGCCCGGCCGGACGAGGCGGCTGGCGTGCAGGCGCGCGTCGATCTCCGGGGCCCCGGGTAGCGCGCCGCCGGGCGCGACGGCGCGTGCCCAGGCCTGCTTGAACGCCTGGTACTCCCGGTAGCGGCATTCCCCGCACGGGCGGTGCCCGGCCGCCAGCCCGGTGGCCTCGTCGAGGACGTACAGCTCGGTCAGGTGCCCCGGCCGCCACTGCTGCCGGCGCCGGCCCTTGAACGAGAGCACGCAGATGACCCAGCCCCGGCCGCGGGCGTAGCGGGCCAGCCGGCCCTCGCGGTCGAGCAGCGGCCCGCGGTTGCCCCAGAACAGGCCGCGGTCGGGCACGGCGATCAGCTCGCCGTACGGGGTCACGCGGTTCTGCCGCGGCATGGACTCTAGTCTCCCACCTTCCGCGATACCGTGGACGAGCGCCGGACCGCGGCCATCGAGGTCCCGCGGCTGTTCGCCGGGAGCCTGGAGAGCGCCGACCAGCCTGGACGCAGCGGCATCTGGACCTGATGTCCGGCGTGACGTTCCGCGAAGCCGTCCGCCGCCGGAGCAGGCCGCGCCGCTGCAGGCAAGGTATCAAAAGACGCGATTCAGCGAAGTTTGCATCTAGTTTCAGCCAACTTGAAGCGTCACGTACCGGCCGGCCCGGCCTGCCGGTAAGTTACCTTCCGACCGAAAACAGGGGGCTTGAGGAGCGAAGGGCTTAATGGTGCGTCTGAGAAAAATAGCCGGGATGGTGCTCACCGCGGGCCTGGTTGCCGGGGGGTTCACGGCGAGCACGGCGGGCACCGCCTCCGCGGCGTCGGCCTGCGGCGGCTCCGGCAGCGTGAGCACGGTCAACGGCAAGCTGGCGGACGGGGCGGCGTACCTGCTCCAGTGCCCGGCCGGCGCCTGGAACGGCACCTTGTACCTGTACAGCCACGGTTACGTCACGCCCGGCGCGGCCAACCCGGCCCAGGACGCGGGCGACCCGGTCACCGCCGCCTGGATGCTGTCCCACGGCTACGCGCTGGCAGGCTCGTCCTACGCCTCCACCGGCTGGGCCATCGCCCAGGCGCTGCCGGACCAGATCAGCACGCTGAACGCCTTCGGCAGCAAGTACGGCCAGCCCCGGACCACGGTCGCCTGGGGGCACTCGCTGGGCGGCATCATCACCGCCGGGCTGATCCAGGACTTCCCCAAGCGGTTCGACGCCGCGCTGCCCATGTGCGGCGTGCTGTCCGGCGGCGTGGCCACCTGGAACACCGGGCTCGACGCGGCGTTCGCGTTCCAGCAGCTGGTCGCCCCCTCGGTCCAGGTCGCCAACATCACCAACCCGACGGCCAACCTGCAGGCGGCCGAGGCCGCGGGAACCCAGGCCCAGCAGACGCCGCAGGGCCGGGCCCGTATCGCGCTGGTCTCCGCGCTTGGTGACGAACCCGGGTGGTTCACCCCGCTGTCGCCCGAGCCCGCGGCTGATGACTACGCCGCCCAGGAGGCCAACCAGTTCCTGTGGGGCTCGCAGGTGACCTTCCCGTTCGCCTTCGCCCTCCGGGCCGAGCTCGAGGCCCGGGCGGGCGGCAACCCGTCCTGGAACACCGGCGTCAACTACGCCGCTGACCTGGCCAAGTCCGCGGACTTCAAGGAGGTCAAGGCGCTCTACCGGGCCGCCGGGCTCAGCCTGGGCCACGACCTGCAGACGCTGAACGGCGCGAAGCGGATCAAGGCCAACCCGAACGCCGAGGCCTACCTGATCAAGAACATCTCCTTCAACGGCGGCATCGCGGTCCCGGTGCTCACGATGCACACCACCGGGGACGGGCTCGTGGTCCCGGAGAACGAGCAGGCCTACGCCAGCGCCGTCAAGCGGGCGCACAAGACCAGCCTGCTCCGCCAGGTCTACGTCAGCCGGGCCGGCCACTGCGCGTTCACCCCGGCCGAGACGGTCACCGCCGTCCAGACCCTGGAGAACCGCATGTCCACCGGGCAGTGGAACGTGCCCAGCCCGGCGGGCATGAACAAGGCGGCCGCGGCGCTCGGCCCGCAGCTCAACATCTTCTCCGCCGGCGGCAAGGTCACCCCGACGGCGCCCGCCTTCACCAGCTACCGCCCGGCTAAGTACCTCCGCCCCTTCAACCTGTTCCCGCAGTTCAGCAAGCCGCCGCTGCCGTTCGCTAAGCAGTAGCCCGGCTCAACGGCCCGGGTGGCCCGCCCCGGTGACGGCGGCGCGCCACCCGGCCTCGGCCTCTCCCATGGGAGTGGTCGGGGGGCCCTGGACGAACGGCCAGATCTCCTCGGCGATGCCCCGCCAGTCCGCGGTCGCGGACAGCTCGCCGAGGAGCGCGAACAGCCCCAGGTTGATGCGCTGCAGGATGACGTAGGACCGGGGAA
>JAICWX010000623.1 GCA_025934635.1 Streptosporangiaceae bacterium
AGGATGGCCTGACGGCGCTGAGTCGGCAGCATGCGGCTCCTATGTGACCGTTGTTTACCGATCTTGAGGCCAAGTTGTGCGCGTGTCAATCCTCGATCCCCGCCCCACGCTCCCCTCGGCCCCCACTCCACCCGCCACCTTTCAGGCCTAGCTGAAAGGCTTTGCCGCGCGGGCCGGCTGCTGGTGATCATGGGGGTGGAAAAAACCACATGCCGGTGGTCCATTCCGAACGGGCAGGGCTGGTCCTGGGCCCCCAGGACCAGCCCTGCCTATTGCCGTGCGCGGGCCGCCAGATCACGCCAGCTGCCAGATCACGCCAGCGCGGCGGGACCCTCGACCACCCGCATTCCGAGCTGGCCGGCGATCTCGGCCAGGATGTCCTGGACGGCCACCGTGTCGGCCAGCGGCATGATCGCGCTCTCGGTGTGCCCGCCGGCCACGCGCCCGGTGACCTCGGCCAGTTCGTGGGCGTAGCCGGCGCCGGTGAGCGGGGCGTCGAAGACCTGCGGGTCGTGCCCGTCGCGGTGCAGCACGATCCGGCTGGGGTAGTGGAACCGCGGCGGCACTTCGATCCGCCCTTTCGTGCCCAGCACCCGGGCCTGCCCGGGAGCCGGGCTGCGCAGCGACGCGAACAGCAGCGCCGAGCGGCCGCCCGGGTAGCGCAGCAGCACCGACTCCTCCACGTCGGCGCCGCTGGGGTGCACGACACCGTGCGCGACGACCGCCTCCGGGGTGCCCAGGAGCATCTGGGCGAACGAGACCGGGTAGACGCCCATGTGGAACAGCAGGCCGTCACCCCGCTCGGGGTGGTAGTCCTGCGTGGCCGGGTCCACCGGGTGGCGCAGCCCGAGGTCCGCGGTCACCGCGCACACCTCGCCGATCGCCCCGTCGGCCACCAGTTCCCGCAGCCGCGCGGTGGCCGGGCAGAACCGGGTCCACATGGCCTCCATGGCGAAGCGGCCCGCCGCCCCCGCCGCCGCGACGATCTCCCGGGCCGCCGCCGGGGTGACGGTGAACGACTTCTCCACCAAGATCGCCTTGCCCGCCGCCAGCGCGGCCAGCGCCAGCGCCCGGTGCTGCGGATGCGGAGTGGCGATGTAGACCACATCCACGTCCGGATCCTCGGCCAGCGCCCGGTAGGAGCCGTGCGCCGCCGGAACCGGCCCGCGCCCGCCCGCGAAGGCGGTCGCCCGTTCAGCCGAGCGCGAGCCGACAGCGGCCAGCACCGCGTCCGGCACGTACGCTAGGTCGCCCATCACCTTGGCGGCGATCGCCCCTGTCCCGGCCACACCCCAACGCACCGTCATAGCTTTGCGGCGTGGAGACCCCGGTCTTCAGGCCGGGGAGGAAACGCCGCTCCTCCTCTCGGCGTGTCACGTTAACAGATCTGGATTAAGTCGAATAAGATTTCTGGCTGTGAGGACAGCGTACAAATGCCGGGCATACCCCAACTCGGCGCAGGCCAGCGTGCTGAACCGCACGTTCGGCTGCGTCCGCGTCGTGTGGAACCGGACCCTGGCCTGGCGGCGCCAGCGGTACCAGGCCGAGAGGACCAGGACGACCTTCGCCGAGGCCAACGGCTACCTGACCGCCATGAAGACCACGGACGAACTGGCCTGGCTGAACGAGGTGTCGTCCGTTCCGCTGCAGCAGGCGATCCGCCACCAGCAGGCCGCCTATGCCGCGTTCTTCGCGAAGCGGGCGCGGTATCCCCGGTTCAAGTCCCGGACCGGGCGGCAATGCGCGGAGTACACCCGGTCCGGCAGGTCTTGCCGTAGCCGGGGACACTCCCGGCCATGCCTGCGGAGCTAGCATCAGACACTCCGGGTCCTCCCGGGTGCAGCCGGCCGTGAAGCAGGAACCTCGGCCCGCGAGGGCCGGAATCCCCGACCTTCAGGACGGGGAGTAGTCAAATCCCGATCATGGCCCATCCGCCCCGCTGCGGGCGGCCCTGCTCCCCGACCATCAGCGGGCTGGCGACCGCTGCTAGCTAGCTTGCAGGAGTTCCGCGCCGAGCGGGGTGAGCACGTGCAGCACCGCGCCGCCCTGGCGCAGGCTGGCGATCAGGCCCGCGCCGCGCAGCACCGACGCGTGCTGGCTGGCCGCGGCGAGCGAGATGTTGGCCCGGCGGGCCAGTTCGGTGGTGGTGCAGCCGTCCGCCACGCTGGCCAGCACCGCGGCCCGGTTCCGGCCGACCAGCGCGGCCAGCGCCGCGCCGGGGGACCGGCGGCGCTCCCAGAGCCAGGCGCGCCCAGCGTCGGCCGCGGGCAGGATCAGCCGCGGCGTCTCGTCGTCGTCGTTCGGGTTCTCGTGCAGGCTGGGTTCCTTGCCGATGAACACCGAGGGGATCACCGCGAGGCCCCGGCCCGCGAGCTCCATGTCCAGGTGGCTGGGCTTCAGGATCTCGAGCACCGGCGGCCGCCAGCGGATCCGGGGACCCTGCAGCGAGGCGAGCAGCTCCTCGGCGCCCTTGCGGGCCAGCGTCCGGCTGCGGGCGGCCTGCTCGGCGTGCAGGCTGGCCCGGATCCGGTGCCAGAACGGCTGGATCAGGTCGCGGTAGGCGGCCTCGGTCGCCTCGGCCAGCTCGGGCCG
>JAICWX010000508.1 GCA_025934635.1 Streptosporangiaceae bacterium
CGCTGCAGGGCCGCCCGCTGCAGGGCCGCCCGCTGCAGGGCCGCCCGATGCAGGCGGACACCATCTTCGACCTCGCCTCGCTGACCAAGGTGGTGGCGACCACCACGGTCACGCTCGCGCTGGCCGGCCGGGGCCGGCTCGGCCTCGGCGACCCGGTGGCGGACTACCTGCCCGGTTTCGGTGCCTGCCGGGATGCCCGCGTCACGATCGCGCACCTGCTCACGCACACCTCCGGCCTGCCCGGCAGCCGCCAGTTCTACCGCTGGTGCGGTTCGCGCGCGGACCTGCTCCGCGACCTCCGCGCGACCCCGCTGGAGGCCCCGCCCGGATCCCGGGTCCGCTACTCCGACCCGGGTTTCATCACCCTCGGCGAGGTGGTGGCGGCCGTAGCAGGCGAACCGCTCGACGCCGCCGTCCGCCGCCTGGTGACCGGCCCGCTCGGGCTGACCTCCACAAACTTCCTACCGAACGAGTCGGCTCACCGCTTCGCCGCCACCGAACCGCGCGATGACGGGAGCGCCTGGGTGGGCACAGCGTGGAATGGGACAGTCCACGACGAGAACGCCCGCCTGCTCGGTGGCGTGGCCGGCCACGCGGGGCTGTTCGCCCCGGCTCAGGACCTGGCGCGCTTCGCCGCCTGGTGGGTCAGCGACGACGACACCGCGGTCCCGGCCCGATTGCGCCGCGCCGCGGCCGCCTGCCAGGCGCAGAGCCCCGGCGGGCGGCGCGGCTACGGCTGGGCCTGCGCCGGCGACGGCTTCGACATCCTGGGCGGCCGCTGGCCGGCCACGGCCGTGTCGCACACCGGCTTCACCGGCACCAGCCTGGCGCTGGACCCGGCCACCGGCCGGTGGCTGGTCCTGCTGACCAACGCGGTGCATTTCGGCCGGGACGCGACCGCGGTCCAGGCGCTGCGCCGCGCCGTGCACGGCGCCTTCGGTGCGGCTGGCGGAGCCGACGTCACTTCCAGAATGGCCTGACCTCGATCCGGCCGAACGCCGCGACCGGATGCGCCGCCGCCACCCGGACCGCCTCCTCGATCGAGTCGCATTCCAGGATGTCGTAGCCGCAGATGACCTCCTTGGTCTCGGCGAACGGCCCGTCGCTGACCAGCATCTCGCCGTCCCTGATGGCGACCGTCCGGGCCTGGCTCGTCGGCGCCAGCCGGTCGCCGTCCAGCCGGATGCCCCGGGCGGTCACGTCGTCGAGCCAGGGGAAGCTCTCGTCATCCCCGGCGTTTTCCGGTTCCCCCGCGTTCGGCTGCTCTTCGGCACAGACCAGCATCATGAACTTCATGTCGTCTCCGATCCTCGGCAGGTGTTTACACCATCACGACGAACGGGAATCCAGCAAAGGACAGCTCGCGCGAGCGCGGGACCCGCACGCCGGGGGCGGGTCCCGCGCTCGCGCGGCTACGCCAGCTGCGCGGCCAGCGCCGCGCAGGCGCGCAGCGTGTCCAGCAGGTAGCCGGTGTGCTGCGGATCCGGCCAGGACGAGAACTTGGCGATCACGGTCCGGGCGGCCTGGTCCGCGTAGATCAGCTGGCCGTGGATGCCCAGGCAGGCCAGCACCGGGCCGCCGTATCCGGGGATGACCCAGAACTTGCTGCGGTACCAGCCGCCGGGCAGCGCCAGCTCGTTGTCGGTGGCCGCGAAGGCCTCGCGGACGCCCGGCTCCGGGGCGCGGGCGTCGGCCAGCCAGGCGGCCGGCAGGACCTGGGCGCCGGAGGCCGTCCCGTCGTCGATGAGCAGCTGCCCGAACCGGGCCAGGTCGCGCGCGGTGGCCGAGATCCCGCCGTCGTGGACGGCGCAGCCCAGCGGGTCGCAGGTGATCTCGGCGTCACGCTCGGCCCCGATCGGCCGCCAGATCAGCGCCGAGATGAGGTCGGCCATCCGGGTCCCGCTGGCCCGCTCGCACACCCAGCCGAGCATGTCGGTGTCGGCCGACCGGTAGGTGAACACCCCGCCGTGCGGACCCTCCCGGCCCAGCGTGACCAGGTACGGGTACGCGCCCGCCGGGTCGCCCGGCCCGGCCGGGCGCCAGCCCATCGAGCGCTCCATCACCCGGACCTCGGCGTCCAGGGCGGTGTAGGTCTCGTGGAACGCCACCCCGGTCCGCATGTCCAGCAGGTCGCGGATCCGGGCCCCGGCGTAGCCCGAGGACCCGGCCTCCGGCACGTAGGCCGTCACCAGCGCACCAGGATCGAGGTCCCCGCGGCCGGCCAGCACCGCGGTCACGCAGCCGACGACCGACTTCGACACCGACATGAGCAGGTGCGGGGTGGCGGCCGTCATGCCGTCGCCGTACCGCTCGGCCACCAGCCGCCCGTCGTGCAGCACGACCAGCGCGTCGGTGTAGGTACCGTCGAACACCTCCGACGCCGTCGCCGTGCTGCCGTCGATCCGGCTGACCAGCGGATCCGGCAGCGGCAGGTCCGCGGCGGGCAGCGGCGACCCGCCGCCCGGGCCGGCCGGGATCGGCTGGCTCGGGATGATCTCGCGCATGTGCCGGAAGGCCCACCGGTTGAACGGGGGATCCTGCCAGTTGGCCAGCGTGACCCGTGCCTCCGGCGGCGGCGGGAAGCCGGCCATGAGGCCGGCCTCGGCAGTGATCTCATTGGTCATGTCGCGTACCTTAACCGACTGCTCACACCGCCAGGCGTCAACTAGGATTCGGCTTATGTCGCAGGAGCCGGCTCCCGAGGGCCAGGGCGCGCCGGTGACGGCACTCAACTGGCAGGAGCCGCCCGGCAACCGCTGGGCGTTCTGGCATGTCGCCGATATCCTGCCCACCCACCCGGTGTCCCGCGGCGACGGCCCGGTCCGCCCGCTGCCGCTTTCCGACGCTAGCGCGGACCTGCTCTCGGTGCCGGTGACCCGCCCGGAGCGTCCGGCCACCACGGTCGGCGAGGTGCTCGACGGCACCTGCACCGACGCGTACCTGGTCCTGCAGGACGGCAAGCTCGTCACCGAGTGGTACGGCTCGCTGGGCGGGCCGGACCGGCCGCACGCGCTGATGTCGATCTCGAAGTCGGTCGTCGGCTGCGTGGCCGCCGTGCTCATCGACCGCGGCCTGCTCGACCCGGACCGCGAGATCACCGGCTACGTCCCCGAACTGGCCGCCAGCGGCTACGCCGGCGCCCTGGTCCGGCATGTGTACGACATGCGCAGCGGGGTCAGGTTCGTTGAGGAGTACGCCAACCCGCAGGCCGACATCCGCCGCCTCGACGAGTGGGTCGGCTGCCGGGAAACGACAGAGCCGGGGCAGAGCGAGCCCCGCGGGCTCTACCGGTTCCTGGCCACGCTGGAGGCCGAGGCGCCGCACGGCGAGCGGTTCCTGTACCGCTCGGCCGAGTCGGACGTGCTGGGCTGGGTGTGCGAGCGGGCGGCGGGCCAGCCCATGGCCGCGCTCATGTCCGAGCTGATCTGGGCGCCGATGGGGGCCGAGCGCGACGCCATCATGCTGGAGGACGGCTTCGGCGCCGCCGTGCACGACGGCGGCCTGTGCGCCACCGCCCGCGACGTCGCCCGCTTCGGCCAGCTGCTGCTGGCCGGGGGAGTGGTCCCCGACGGTACCGGCGGCACCCGGCGGGTGGTGCCGCCGCAGTGGCTCCGCCGGGCCTGGGCGGTCGACGCCGACGCCCGGACGGCGTTCGCCGCCTCGCCCGCCGAGTGGGCGTTCCCCGGCGGCTGGTACCGGCACCAGTTCTGGTTCCGCCCCGGCGACCACGGCGACGTGCTGCTGTGCCTGGGCATCCACGGCCAGATGCTGCACGTCAGCCGGCGCACCGGCACGGTCTGCGTGAAGTTCTCCACCTGGCCCGGCGCGCAGAACCACGGCTACCTGGAGGACACGCTGCGCGCCTTCGACGCCGTCGGCGGCTTCCTGGCCGGCCGCGAGCCCGCGGGCCCCGGCGGCCGCCGCCTGGCCGGCGTGGTCTCCGGCCTGAGCCGCAGGCCGGACACGGCTCCGCCGCGTCCCACCGTGGTTTAGGGCAGCAGTCTCTCGACGCCAAGGTAACAGCACTCTAACCTGGCGGTATGCCAGGTTCAGTTGCGTCAGAAGGATCCCGTCGCCACCTCAACGGCATCGCCGAGATCCGCACGTTCTTCCGGACCAACTCCCAGCCGATCTACTTCATCGGCCCGACGGCGTTCAACCTGCTCGGCATCGACCGCTGGGTGCGTAACTTCCAGTACATCGCCTACTACGACTCCTGGGACGGCCAGCATCCCCGGGTCTTCACCCCGGAGAACCGTCCCTACGTCGAGTTCGAGTCCAGCGAGCAGATCAACAACTACCTGCTGCGCGACCCCGAGGTCCAGGAGTACCTGCGGCGGCGCGGCGGCACGCCGATGGTCGCCATGGTGTTCTTCGACGCCGAGACCGAGGAGATCTGCGCCGAGCTGGGCTACACCCTGATCCTGCCGTCCGACGCGCTCCGGCGCCGGCTCGACTCCAAGATCGTCACCACCCAGCTCGGCAACGAGGCGGGCGCCCCGTCGGTGCCGAACGTGCTCGGCCACGCCGACAGCTACGCCGAGCTGACCGCGCTGGCGACGGGCGCCGGCCTGGGCGGGGACCTGGTCGTGCAGACGCCGTACGGCGACTCGGGCAAGACGACGTTCTTCATCAAGTCCGAAGCCGACTGGGACGAGTTCGCCGCCGACATCGACGGCCAGGAACTCAAGGTGATGAAGCGCATCAACAACCAGGCCGCGGCGGTCGAGGCCTGCATCACCCGGCACGGCACGATCGTCGGCCCGTTCATGACCGACCTGACCGGCTACCCCGAGCTCACCCCGTACAAGGGCGGCTGGTGCGGCAACGACGTGTTCCCCGAGGCGCTGTCCGAGGCCGACCGGACGATCGCGATCAGCCAC
>JAICWX010000607.1 GCA_025934635.1 Streptosporangiaceae bacterium
AGCAGCTGCTTCCTAGCGTGCGATATACCAAGTCCTCAGGCTATCGATCACGCCGCTACTGCCGAAGGCCGGGCCGGAACTTACGGAAACATACGGTCAGAACAGCACGTAAAGCTTGCGGATGGTCTCGTGCAGCTGCCAGGTGCCGCTCCAGCCGCGGGGGAAGACGGCGGTGTCGCCCGGGCCGATCTCGGTCGGCGCGCCGCCGTCCGGGGTGACCGTCATCCGGCCGGACAGGATGTGCACGAACTCGTTGTCCTCCAGCTTCCACCGGGACGGGCCCGGCGTGCACTCCCAGACGCCAGCCTCCTGGGCGCCCTCGCCGGACCACAGCGTGGTGCCCGAGGTCTGCATCGCCTCGCCCGTGGCCTCCGCGAGCGGCCCCCAGTCCTCGAGCTTGGCGTCGGCCGCGGCGGCCAGGTACGGGGTAACGGTGATCATGATGACGCGATCCTCTCCGGGAAGGGCAGGGCGATGGGGTCGGTGGCGAGGCGGCTGCGGCCGGCCTCGTCGAAGCGGTCGAGACCGAGCTGCGAGGTGTCGAGCACGCCGGAGGCGCCGGTGAGCGCGACGTCGGCCGTGGCCCGGGCCAGGCCCGGGCCCCACATCATGCCGGCCCCGGCCGCGCCGGCCACCGTGACGTGCTCGAGCCCGGGCGCCCGGCCGATGATGGGCATGTGGTCCGAGGTGTAGTCGATGGTCGCGGCCCAGACCCGGCGCAGCCCGAGCCCGGCGGTGGCCGGGACCAGCGCGGCCAGCCGGGTCCGCATGGTGGTCAGGTATGCCTCGTCCACCTCGCGGTTGTCGCCGGGCGGCTCGTCCGGGTTGCTCATGCCGAACAGCAGGCCGCCCTCTTCCGGGCGCCAGTACAGCCCCTCGGCCAGGTCGAAGACCATCGGCACCCGGGCCGGGTCCAGGTCCCGATGGCGCTCGGTCACTGCCACCTGGTGCCTTACGCCGCCGGCCGGGATGCGCAGGCCGGCCCGCCGGCCGACCTCGGCGAGCTTCGGCCCGCCGGTCAGCACGACCAGCCCGGCGCTGATCCGGCCCTGGCTGGTCTCGACCGTTCCGGCTGAGACCGCGCCGGCCGCGGACAGGCCCAGGAAGCTCACGTGCTCGCGGACCTCGACGCCGCTGCGGATCAGCGCCACCGTGTAGGCGGCCACGTTGCGCGGCGGGACGATGTACCCGTCCTGGTCGCAGAAGGTGCCGCCGAGTGTCTGGCCGGGCGCGAGCGCCGGGTTGGCCGCGTCCGCCTCGCCCGGGTCCAGCCACCGCACCGGGAGGCCGAGCGCGGCCTGCATCTCCATCCGCGAACGGGCTGCCGTCACCTCCGCCGCGGTGAAGCAGGGCAACAGGTAGCCCTGCTCGGTGAAGCCGGAGTCGGTGCCGATCTCGTCCCGCTGGCGCAGGTAGAAGGCGCGGGACCACTGGCTCAGGCGGACCGCCTCCGGCGTGCCGCCCTGCAGCCGGACCACGCCGGCCGCGCGGCTGCTGGCGCCCTCACCGAGGATGCCCTTCTCGATCAGGACGACCCGGGCCAGCCCGGCCTGGCGCAGGAAATAGGCACACCAGGCGCCAATCGTCCCGCCGCCCACCACCACGGCATCAGCGGTTTCAGTCATTGGCACAGGACCGATGCTGGCATAGACTGAACATTCAGTCAATAAGCCTGGCGCGACAGGGCTGGCGCCTGGAGGTACCGCCGCATGTACGGGTTGACCGACGATGATCTGCAGATCCAGGCGCGGGCCCGCGGGTTCGCGGACGAGCTGATCCCGTTCGAGGAAGAGGCCGAACGATCCGGCGGCGAGCTGCCGGCCGACATCATCGAGGGCCACGCCAAGCGCGCCCGCGAGCTCGGGCTGACCGCCACCAACATGCCGCGAGACCTGGGTGGCGGCGGCTGCAGCTCGCTCCAGCAGGTGCTGGTCCAGGAGCAGATGGGCCGCGTGACCAACGCGCTGGGCTGGGTCGCGACCACCCCGCCGTCCTGGCTGCCCGCCGTGGCCACGCCGGACCAGCTCGAGCGCTACGTCCGGCCGACGATCGCCGGGGAACGGGAGGAGTGCTACGCGATCACCGAGGAGGGCGCGGGCTCCGACGTCGACGCGATCGAGGCGACCGTCGTCCCGGACGGCGACGGGTACCTGCTCAACGGGGTCAAGTGGCACGTGACCTCCTACAACGCCGCCGATTACGCGTTCTTCCAGGGCAAGCTGCCCAGCGGCGAGCACGCGATGTTCCTGGTCGACCTGCCCCGTCCCGGCGTCCGGGTGGTCCGGACGCCGGAGTACTCGCACACGATCGGCCATCACCACCCGATCGTCGCGTTCACCGATGTCCGCGTCCCGGCCGCGAACCTGGTCGGCGCCGAGGGCGACGGGATGGCCTTCGCGTACGAGTGGTTCAGGTTCGAGCGGATGATGGTGGCGGCCCGCTGCCTCGGGGCGGCCGAGCGGCTCACCGCGGAGATGACCGCGTTCGCGGCCGGCCGCGTGGTCGGCGGCCAGCCCATCAGCGAGTACGGCCTGGTCGCGGGGATGCTGGCGGACAGCCTGACCGAGCTGTTCGCGGCCCGCGCCATGGTCTACGAGACGGCCCGCGGCATCGACCGCGGCGCGGACACCAAGATCTCGCACGCGCAGTGCTCGATGGCCAAGCTCTACGCCTCCGAGATGGCCGGCCGGGTCGCCGACCGCGCCGTCCAGGTGTTCGGCGGCCGCGGCTATATGCGCGAGAACGTGGCCGAGCGCTTCTTCCGCGAGCTCCGGGTCGAGCGCATCTGGGAAGGCACCAGCGAGATCCAGCGCATGATCATCGCCCGCCAGATGACCAAACGCGGCCCCGCGCAGCTAGCCTGAGGACGTGGCCCTGCGGGCGGTGGTGGTCGGCGGCTCAGCTCCGGCTGCCCGA
>JAICWX010000188.1 GCA_025934635.1 Streptosporangiaceae bacterium
GCCATGCACGACGGCCAGCCGTCGGCCGACGACATCGCGATCGCCCGCGTGATCGGCGACGTGTGGCTGTCCAACCTGGTCGCCTGGGTGACCAGGCGGGCGTCCGCGGACGACGTGAGCAGCCACCTCGAACTGGCCGCCCGCCTGCTGCTGCGCTAGCCGGGCATCCGGGTCAGCTCGTGTACTCGGGGGACATCACGCTGGGCTCGTCATCGACCGTAGGACGCCGGCCGCGGCCGAGGAGGAGCCCGGTGACCAGGGCGATGAGGCCGGCGATCCCGAGGACCAGCGGCAGGATGACCTTGAGCAGGGTGAGCTCGTTCCGGCCGTTGCCGTCCAGCCGGGCGACGGTGGCGATGGTGGCCGGGGTGGCCTTCAGGTTGGCGTCGAAGAGCATCAGGGCCTGAGTGCCGGCCGACGGGTCGCGCAAGGTCATCGTCTGGTGTTCCTGGACGTTGACGAGCGCGCCGGTGGCCGGATCCACGTAGTAGGTCAGGTGCAGCTCGTAGAACTCGGGCAGGGTGACCGAGGCCGCGCTCATGCCGACCAGCGAGCCGGGCACCGTCTGGGTGGCGACCTGCACCGGGGCGACGTCCTCGGTGAACTTGTAGGCCTCGGTGCCGTGCACGGTGGCGGTCCCGGCGAACGGGAACGGCACCGGCTTGTTCAGCGTGGTGTCGAAGACCTGGTAGGTCTGCTTCTTGGTGCCGATCGGGAACACGTACCCGACCAGGCCCTGCTGCTGGATGGAGGAGTCGCCGTTGATGTTGGCGCCGCAGCACATGGTGAGCTCGCCGGTCTTGCGGTCGAACGCGAACCGGCGGGTCATCTGCTGGACCGGCTGGTGGTTGGTCTGGTCGTAGACGTAGCTGTACTCGTTCCACACCGCGGTGGACGAGGTGCCGGCCGCGCCGTCACCCTTGATCGTGTAGGTGGCCTGCATGGTGACGCCGGTCTTCTCGGTCAGCGCGGTCGCGCTGAAGTACGAGGCGTTGCTGGCGCTCAGCGTGGCCGTCTGGTACTCGTTCAGCGGGAACTTGACCACCTGGCCGACGATCCAGACCGGCAGCACCACCGCCAGCACGATGAGAAAGGCTCCGAGCCCTGCGAGCACCAGCCCGATGTTCCGACGCATTAATCCTCCCGGAAACGGGAATGTTACTTGCCGGTAGCTTTCTTGCCACTCTGACATGGATCAAACGGGTTGGCCATACCTAAAACAGTAACAAGTTCTAGTTTTTAGAACTGTAACAAGTTCTAGTCGCCGGGTCAGTAGCCGCGGCGGTTACGTCACCGGATCGTGAACGTCACCTGGGCGCCGGGGCCGGGCTGCTGCTTGAGGTTGACCGGTACCACCCGGGCCAGGTAGGTGCCGGACGGCAGCCCGGACAGGGCGGAGCGGGGCGAGCGGACGGTGACCTGCTTGCCGGCCGGCCCCTGGAGGGTGACCTGGTAGCGCAGGCCCAGGCCGGCACTGGGCCAGCTGAGGGTCACCGCCCCGGCCTGGGTCTGGGCCTGGACGTGGCCGACGGCGGGCACCGGCGGGCAGCCGTCCGGGTACTTCCACTCGTCGAACCACTGCGCCGGGTTCTTCGGCACGATGCTGGGGTAGCCCGACGGCCCGGCCCGCACGTCGGCGGCCGGGGTGCCGAGGGCGTGGCCGCCGAAGATGGCCAGCGGCACGCTGACGAACCGGGGCTGGGTCACCGCGTTGGTGAACGCCGACATCGGCACGCAGCCGGACGTGACCGCCAGCGAGTTGACGTTGTAGCTGATCACCAGCGCGTCTTTGGTCGAGAGGGCGGGCTCGGCCCGGGCCTCGTACATGATCCGGTAGTCGTGCGCGGGGTCCAGGCCGATGGCCGGGCTGCGGTACAGCACGATCCCGGCGGCCGGGTCGAACGGCCCCCACGGCGCGTCCGCCGGGTACGCGTCGATGTCGTTGCTGCCCACCGCCGGATCGGCCTGGATGAGCCAGTACCGGCCGCTGGCCCGCACCACGCTGAACCCGGAGGAGACGGTCAGGCCGGCCCCCAGGTCGAGGGTCCCGCCGGCCGGCTGGAGCGGCCGGGCGTCCTGCTGGGCCGCTGCCCACTGGCCGGCGCCGGCGTAGAACCGCCAGTCCTTGAAGCTGGTGAGCTGCGCCGCGGGCACCCGGGCCAGGTAGAGCTGCCGCTGCGGGAGGGGCGAGGCCGGGGTTCCGGTGTTCGGGGTCTGGGTGCCGTACACGTAGACGGTGTCCCCGGCCTGCAGCAGCGCGGCGCCCCAGACCAGCGGGGAGCCGGCGTCCGGCGGGGTGTAGCCGGGCAGCGGGATGAGCCGCGGCTGGGCCACCGCGCCGTTGGCCGGCCCGCGGCCCGCGGTGCTCAGCTGGGCGGCGTCGAAGGCGGCGATCACCGTCCCGGTGGCGACGAACGGGACGCTGCCCGGCAGGTACCGGTCGTAGAACTTGACGACCGTGCCGCCGACCTTGAGGCCGTCCTCGTCCCAGTAGCGCTCGTTGCCCAGGCCGGGGGCCTGCGGCGGCGCCACCACCGAGGCCGGCGCCCGGGTCGACCGGCCGGCCGCGTCGCAGGCGCCGCCGCCGGTCAGGGTGACGAACCGGCTCTGCTGCCTGGCGGTCGTCCCGGTGGTCGTCTGGACCACGACCGAGTTGTGCACGAACCCGCTGATGGCGGAGAAGCCGATGTCCGGGCCGGCCGGGCCGAGGTAGGTGTCGGCGAAGAACCAGGCGAGCTGGCCCGGGCCGAGCGCGACCGCGGAGACGCCGTCCCCGCCGGCCCAGTCGGCGCAGGTCGCGTGGTTCGAGTAGGTCGTCCACTGGGCGTCGAGCGCGGCCGGGTCGGGGCCGCCGAGACCGCCCGGGGCGGACGCGCCGATCGTCACCGGGCCTGAGGCCGGGGCGGCCGCGGTGCCGCCGTGGTGCTGGATGGCCAGGGCGGCCAGCGCGACGACCAGGCCGCAGGCCAGGCCGATCACCAGGCCGGTGAACTCCAGGCGGCGTTTGGATCGTGGTGCGGCGAGGGGCACCGGGGCCAGCTTTTCCAGCAGGGATCCCTTGCGGTGGCGGCCGGCGGTCATGGTGCGGGCCCGGGCTCGGTGACGGGACTGGCCGGGCCGGAGATGCCGGGGAGGGTGACGTCGAGGAAGCGGGGCCGGTAGATGGCGGCGTTACTGAAGTTCTCGGCGTCCCGGATGGTGTTCGTGCTGTAGCTGACGAGCACGTCGGTGCCGTGGCTGAACTGCGGCACGATCCGGTACTCGTAGGTGAGGTAGCCGCCGGGCAGGTGCGGCTGGTAGACGCTGTACCGGGGGCTGTCCGGGCCGAACCCGGCCGGGCAGGAGGCGTAGTAGGCGACCGCGTTGTCGGTGGTGCCGATGCTGGTGGTGTCGCTGGTCAGCAGCACGAAGGTGCCGTTGACGGCGGTCACGCTGAAGCCGGCGGACACGCCCGTCCGCAGCACCCGGGCCGACCGGGGATCGGTCGTCCAGGACGTACCGGAGCAGCCCGGCTTGGCGTCGTAGTACTCCCAGGGCTCGCCCGCCGCGAGGCCGCCGACCGGGACGCGGGCCAGGTAGAGCGGGAACGGCTCGGAGCGGCCGTTGTACGGCTTGACGCCGTAGATGTACAGGTAGCCGCCCGAGACCAGGGTAGCCGCGCCCCAGATGACCGGGTTGCCGCCGGCCGTGTCGTCGATGCCGACCGGCGTGCCCCCGCCCGGGGTGAGCGTGTCGGTCGCCGGGTCGAGGGAGAAGGACTCGACCACCGTGCCGACCAGCTTGTACGGGAACTGGTCGGGGTGCAGGTCCCGGTCGGCCAGCTGGTAGAACTTGTAGACCGCGCCGCCGTCGAGGACCTGGTCGCCGTTGATCAGCTCGTACCGGCTGGCCGGGTAGGGCGGCGGCGGGGTAACCCAGGTGTAGTCACCGGCGCCGCTGTAGCCGCCGACGGGGGGCGGCTGCGCGGAGGTAGGCCCGAGGTGGCCGTCGCGGTACAGCACCGCGCTGTTGTGCGCCAGGCCGGTGCTGAGCGGCGGGCGGGCGCCGCCGGGACCGGTGGCGCCGAGGAAGGTGTCGGCGAAGAACCAGGTCGTGCTGCCGTCGGGCATCAGCAGGGACTGGGCGCCGTCGCCGCCGTTCCACGCGCCGGACAGGTTGCCGTAGCCCTGGAACAGGGCGTTCCAGGGCGCGTCGGGACGGGCCGTGGCCGTCCCGGTGTAGCCGGGCGGCGAACCGGGGCGGCCGGTGAAGAAGAACACGACGCCGGCCACGATCGCCAGAACGGCCAGGACGCAGGCGCAGCCAATCCCTCGGCGGGTTCGCCTGCGCACGATAGCGGCTCCCTCGGGAGGAGGTTACTCTTCGGTAATTGTCCCACGTTCGCGGGACCGGCGACGGCCATAACGGTGCATAACGGTAACGCGTTCTCGTTCTCGTTCCGGCTCGCAACCGTGGGACGGAGCAGGGCGGCCGCCATCCCGCCGACCACGATCAGGCAGATGACCTGCGGGATCGCGTTGGCCGGGGCGCTGACCTCCAGCCCGATGTCGCCGGACAGGGCCAGGTGCTCGCCGACCGCGCCGCAGGCCGAGGCCAGCACGAGCAGGCCGGCCAGCAGCCACGGGCCGGCCTCCTGGCGGCGGGTGCGGGCCAGCAGCGCGAACGCGCAGGCGGCGGCGGGCACCAGGACGGCCCCCGGGTAGCCGCCGAGGACCAGCCCGGCCCCGGCCAGGACCAGGATCCCGGCCGCCCGCGCGAGCCAGCGGGGCCCGCGTGGCCGTTGCGACGGCTCTGGCCATTGGCTTACTCCCGGGGGCGGACGGCGGCGCCGGAACCGGACCACCGCGACGAGCAGCACCACGGCCAGCGCGGCCAGGCCGCCCGCGACCGCGTCGCGGTACAGCGATTCCGGCTGGTAGGTGAGCGTCACCACCCCGGCCGTCCCGGCCGGGAGCACCCAGGCCTGCTTCCAGCCGTCGAGGCGCACCGGCGCCAGCGGGCGGCCGTGCACCACCGCGCGCCAGCCCGGGTTGAAGTTCTCGTTCACGATCAGGTAGGAGCGGGCGGCCGCGTCGACGCGGAGCGTGCGCACCGAGGACGTCCAGGACATGATGTCCGCCGCCCGCGGCGTGCTGGCGGTCCGCGGCGCGCCGGTCCGGGGGACGGCGCCGAGGACCACGGCCTGGATGCTGAAGCCGTCGGCCTCGGGCTCGGTCACCCGGTCGGACCCGGCCGTCAGGGTGGCCCGGGAGCAGGCGGTGAACGCCAGCGGGCGGCCGTTCATCAGGTCGGTGAACGTGCCGGTCACCTTGGTCGGCACCGTGACCCCGTTGACCGCGAGCCGCGGTCCGAGCCCGCACGGCAGCCGGAACGGCACCGGGTCCGGCGGCGCGGTGATGACCGGCACCCCGGGGATGGTCACGTCGGTCACCTCGAGCGGCGCCTGGACCGGGGTGAAGGTGAGCCGCAGGCTGGTCGTCTTCATCGGCGCGAACTTCACGACGCCGCCGGCCCCGAGCATGGCGCCGCGGGCCTGGCCGCCGGACCCGATGATGAGCAGCTGGGCCGATCCGGACGCGCCCGGCGGGCGGGCGATGGTGATCTTCCTGACCGTGCGCTGATACCCCCACCGGATGGTCAGCGTCGGGCTCCGGTCGGCCGCGCTGGCGATCCAGGTGGTCGCCGGGTCGCCGTCGAAGGCGCTCCTCGGCTGGTCCTGCGGGGCCGCGATGAACACCGAGGAGGCGGTCGCGGTGGCCTGCTGCTGGTCGAAGCGCGCGTACCGGTCGATCAGCGACGGGCTGACCAAGATGGCGGAGCCGCGGACGGCCGCCAGCCGGGCCGCGGGTTCGGTGAAGGACTGGTCGAAGCCGTACTGTTCCTCGGTCGAGGACGACAGCAGCGGGGAGCACACCCACCGCAGCGAGGTGAGCATGCAGCTGGACGGCTGCGGCTGGGCCTTGGACAGCACCACGGCCGACGGGTCGGTGCGGACCGCGGCCGGGGCCACGATGGTCCGGTGGGCGGTGACGCCGGGCACCACGATGCCGGCGATGCCCACCTGGGGGCCGAACACCGGGGCGGGCGGCTGGTAGGCCAGGCCGGTGACCGTGATGCGCAGCCAGCGGGAGGGTCCGTCCGGCACCATCAGCGGCTGGAGGTCGCCGGTGACCCGCACCTGATCGCTGACCTGGCCCGCCGCGGTGCTCACGGTGACCCGGGTGACGGGCGGGCCGATGGCGGTGCTGACGGCGAAGGCCACCTTGATGACGTGCGGGTTGACCGGGGCGCCGAAACCGGTCTGGATCCACTGGCCGACGGGCCCGTTCCAGCTGCCGGACTCCCACATGGTGCGCAGGTCGGCGTCGACCGCCGCGAACGGGAGCGCGCCGCTGGCCCACTGGGTGGAGAACGCCTTGAGGTCGGAGTCGGAGGAGGATGCGGTCACGCCGGTGATGCCGGTGTACCGCGCGACGGCCTGGTACCTGGCCCAGCCGGGCTCGAGGTAGTCGTCGGCGGACAGGAAGGTCTCGGCCGGTTCGGTCGCGGTGAGGGTCGGGGAGAAGTTCGTCCGCAGCTGGCCGAAGTTGACGGCCCGGCGCCGCAGCGAGCCGGTCACCACCGAGCCCGCGGCCGGCTGGCCCGCGCCGTCGTCGTTGACCAGGACCGGCCTGCTGCTGCCGAGCAGGCCCTGGCCGGCCAGCGTGAGCAGCGATTCCGGGGCGCCGTAGACCCGCAGGGCGCTCGCGGCGGACTGGACCACCGCGGCGGGCTGCGGGCCGGCTACCTGGAAGATCTGCACGGCCGGGTAGGGCGCGTCGAAGTCGGTGGCCGCGTCGTCCGGGGCCAGGCCGCTGACCAGCGGGCCGAACTGCTTCACGGGGGTGATGCCGGGCGAGGCGGTGAGCGCGTCGCTGATCCGGGCCGGCCAGGTCCCGTTGAGCGCCGGGCGGGACAGGTCGTTGCGGACCAGCACGTACTTCACGCCCATCCGGGCCAGCAGCTGGGTCAGGGCGGCCGACCCGTCGCCCGCGGCCAGCTGCTGGTCGATGGCGTTCAGCAGCCGCTCGTTGCCGGTGGACCCGACCGCGGCCAGGTTCCGCTCCGCAAAATCCGCGTCGGTGAGCGCCTGCAGCACGTCGTCCATCGGGCTGCCCCACAGGTACTGGCCGAACGGCGCGCCCGGCTCGACCAGGACCGCCTGCTTCCCGGCGTGCGTGTTCAGCCAGCTGGCGGCGGCGGTCCAGTACGGCGGGACCTGGCCGAACGAGCCGTCGCTGGCCAGCCCGGTCGTGACGGCGGGCAGCACCAGCCCGGCCAGGGCAGCCGCGAACGCCGCGGCGAACGCGGCCCGCCGGCCGGCCTGGCGGCCGGCCGGCGCCAGCAGGTGGGCCAGGCCGAGCGCGAGTGGAAGGCGAAGCAGCGGATCGAACTTCCACAGGTTGCGGAACGGCGCCCCCGGGCCGTTGATCAAGCTGATGAGCGGGTCTTCCAGCGGGCTGCCGAGGCTGCTCACGTAGCCGAGCGAGATGACGAGCAGGCCGAGCAGCGCGGACCACAGCAGGAACCGGCGCTCGGGGATCGCGCGGCCCGGGCCCGGGTTGGCGGAGTCCGGGCGGGTGCGGTGCAGCAGGCCGGCCAGGCCGAGGGCGGCGAGCAGGCCGGTCAGCAAGGTGGGCAGCAACTCGGTGGCGACACCGAACGCGATCGGCCGCCAGTACAGGCCGTTCACCACCAGGAAGCTGACCCAGTTCTCGGTGCCGCGGAAGATGTTGAGCAGGCTGGTCGAGGACGAGGTCACCTGCGCGGATTCGGTGTAGGGCACGACCGAGACGCCGTACTTCGACAGCAGCACCAGCGGGACGGACCACATGGCGGTGACCAGGACCACGGCCGGGATCCACCAGGTCAGCATCCGGACCCGCGGCCAGGCACCGGGCCGGGCCACGATGTAGAGGAAGGCGGGGACCAGGACGGCGACGGCCGAGGCCGCGTTCATCCCGCTGCACAGCGCGACCGCCGCGGCCGAGCGGGCCACCGCGCGGGCCCGGGCGGACGGGCCGGGATACCCGGCCCCGGTGCCGCGGCGCCACGGGCGCGCGTCGGTGAGCGGGATCAGGATCCAGGGCAGCATCGCCATCGGCAGGAACTCGCCGGACATCGAGCCGACGATGCTGAGCGCGGCCGGCGACAGCGCGTAGGCCAGTCCCCCGGCCGCCCGCGGCCACGGCGTGCCGATGTCCAGCCGCCGGGCCAGCCGCTCGACGCCGGCGAAGGCCACGACGAGCAGCAGGCCGATCCACAGCCGCTGGAGAACCCAGCCCTCGACGGACAGCAGCCGGCCGAGCTCGAAGAACGGGCCCATCGGGAACAGGTAACCGACCGCCTGGTTCAGCAGCCCGCCGAACTGCTGCGGGTCCCACAGGGTGAGCGCGCTGGACAGGAACCGGGCCGGGTCGACCACGAGCTCGAACTTGGTGTCCGCGATGATGTCGCCGGGCGCGGTCGCGAACGGCAGGGCCAGCAGGAACACGCAGCACGCGAGCCACCGGTACCGGTCCGCCGCCCGCCGCCCGCGCTCCCGCCAGGAGCCGGCCGGTCCGGCGGGCTCCTCCGCCGGCGGTCGCGGGTCGCTCAGGCGCGGCGCCGACGTATCCGTCACAGCCCCGTGGTCCCGGCCACCTCGCCCAGCAGGCGCTCGGCCGGGGTGGCGGGCCGCAGCACCGTCCCGCCGGAGGCAGTGAGCGCGTCGAGCACGGGTCCTTCGGCGACGGCTTCGCCGTCGTCACGGGATACGATCCAGGCTCCGCGCTGGGTCCCGCGCGCGGTTCCGGCCTGGACGCACGCCGCGACCAGCTCGGCCATCCGGGCGGTGCTCCGGTCCCAGCTCAGCTGGGCGGCCCAGGCCCGGCAGCGCGCCGCGACCTGCTCCCGGCGGGCCGGGTCGGCGAGCTCCCTGGCGGCCCGCTCGACGACGTCAGCCAACTGCTCCCCCTCCCGGACCAGCCAGCCGGTCTCCCCGTCGCGGACCGCGTCCCGCAGGCCCGCCACGTCGTAGGCCACCGTGGGCACGCCCAGGGCCGCGGCCTCCAGTACGCACAGGCCCCAGCCCTCGCCCTGCGAGGTGTTCAGGTGCAGCAGCGATCCGGACACAATATCCCGCTTGTCACGATCTGCCAGGAATCCATGCAAGCGTACCGCTTCGGCCCGGCCGGGGACGGAACCGGCCGCGGCGGCCAGCGCGGCGCCGGCCGGCCCGCGGCCGATCACGTCGATCGCGAACCCGCGCTCGGCGACGGGCACGATGAGCTCGGCTCGCTTGTGCGCGACCAGGCGGCCGACCCAGACCAGCCGGGACGGCTGGTGCGCGGCGGCGGGGGGCGGCTCGATCGGCGGGGAACCGTTGGGGATCAGGTAGATGTCGCCGGTCCAGCGCAGCCGGTCCCGCATCGCGGCGATCGTCGACGGCGAGACCGCCACGCACGCCTGCCGCCGGTAGGCCAGCCGGGCCGCCGGGCCTTCGAGCAGCCGCCCGGCCGCGGCCAGCCAGCCCGGGAAGTGCACGCCGAACTGGGCGGTGTGCACGTGGTGCATCACGCACAGCACCGGCAGCCGGCGGGGCAGCACCAGCGGGGTGAAGAACGGGATGCCGTTCTGGCAGTCCAGCACGAGGTGAAACGACGAGCGGCGGGCGAGGAGCCACAGCAGGACCCGCGGGTACACGGTGAACCGGCCGCCCAGCCGGACGAACGCGATCCCGTCCCGGCGCTCGCGCCGGGCCTGCCCGGGTGCCCGCGCGGTGACGAAGCAGACCTCCGCTCCCCGGGCGGCCAGCCCGCGGGCCATCTCCCATGCGTACCGCTCCGCCCCGCCCGCCCGCGGATGCCAGGGATCACGCCAGTTGGCGACGGCAACCCGCGTGCCGCGCAGGTCCGTCACGCCGTTGAGGCCCCCGCCGCCATCAGGTCACGGTGCGGGTCACGGTGCGGGTCACGGCGCTGGTCACGGCGCGGCGGGATGGGGAGCGGCTCCAATCCGGGGGCCATCCGGGAGCGCAGCCAGATCGCGGCGAGATCGCGGAAGACGGCGCTGGAGTGGCGGCGGACCGAGAACGTGGAGCCCGCCATGTCCTGCCAGCGGACCGGGATCTCGGTGACGGTGGCGCCCAGCCGCAGGCAGGTCGCGATCAGCTCGACGTCGAAGGCGAACCCGGCCGTGCGCAGCGGCAGGGCCGCCGCCCGGGCCAGCGGGCCGGCGAAGAACTTGAAGCCGCACTGGGTGTCGGTCGCCGCCGGCACGATCGCCCGCGCCATGCCGCGGAACAGGGCGGCGCCGAGCTTACGGGCCGAGCTCGTCCGGGCCTGCACGACCGACGCGGTCAGCGCGCGTGACCCGATGACCACGTGATGCCCGGCGGCCAGCATGGCGACCGCGGCGTCGAGGGCCGACAGGTCGGTGGCCATGTCCGCGTCGCAGAACCCGACGAACGGCGCCCGGGTGGCGAGCAGGCCTTCCCTGACCGCGACGCCCTTGCCTGGCCGCTCGCAGCGCAGCAGCCCGACCGGCACCGGGCCGGCCGGCCAGCCGCGCACGATGTCAGCGGTCGCGTCGGTGCTCGCGCTGTCCACCACGAGGATGGCGGTGCGCAGCGGGAGCGTCGCCGCCTTCGCGCACAGCGCCGCGAGCCCGGCGGGCAGCCTGCTGGCCTCGTTGCGGGCCGGGACGACGATCTCGATAGACGCCGGGTGAGTCACCGGCGGCAAGATCCCCACGGCCGCGGGTCAGCGGCTGCCGTACTGATACAGCGAGGCGTTGCTGGCGGTGCCGTTAGCCGCGCTGTTCAGCGCGTTCTCCACCACAAAGACACCACCGACGGCGATGACGGCGCCGATGGCGATGGCGATGATCAAGCGGATCATGGCTCCTCCTTCGGGGCGTTGCGAAAACTGGTGAGTAACTTTGTGCGGTTTACTGGAGAGTAACTTACGAGCCCGGCCCTGGCTAGACATCTGGTCAAAAATACGTATACGTCACTTTTGACAGTGACCCGCGGACGGCCCCGTCGGGCTGACTGCGCGGTTCGCGGGGCGGTTCTCCTTTTGCGCGGGTTTGCGGGTTCTAGTAGACAACTGGCGAGTAACATAGGCCGGAAGCCGATTTCGGCCGGTCCACGGGGCTCCCTTGGAGCTAAAGTAGAACACGTTCTTGTTTTAGCGACACCGATTCAGCAGGCTGGTGAACATGGATTCACTCGAAGGACTGCGCCGCCTGGAGGAGATCCGCCAGGTCAAGTACCGGTGCCTGCGTTGCGTCGACCTGAAGCGATGGGACGAGATCGGCGACGTTTTCACCGAGGACGCCGCGCTGGACTACGGCACGATCGCGTACGGCAAGCCGCTGGAGATCGCCGGCCGGGCCGGGATCGTCACGTTCTTCCGGACCAAGCTCGGGCCGGATACCCTCACCTCGCACTCCGCCGGGCAGCCGGAGATCACCGTGGACGGCGACCCGGCCGGCGGCAACCGGGCGGCCGGCATCTGGCAGGTCCAGGACACGGTGCTGGCCACCAGGCACCGGATGCTGATCACGGGGGCCGCGTTCCACCACGACCGCTACGAGCGCGGTCCGGACGGCCGCTGGCGGATCGCGGGCACCCGGTGCGTGCGGAACTTCGAGACCCTGGTGTCGCTGGACGACCTGCCGAGCTTCAAGCTCACCGCCGCCCTGGAGGTCATGACGAACGGGCAGGCTCCCTCCCTGGCAGACCCCGTCCTGGCCACCATTGCCAGCCCGGCTACCGGGCAGTAGCATTCCGTACTGCTACTCATCAGTAACATGTCGGGAGCAGACCAGATGACGACGCAGGTCGCCGCCGGGAAGGTGCCCCGCGCCGAACGGGCGCCCGGCCGGCGCCCGTTCGGCCTGGTCGACGAGCTGAACTGCTACTTCGACGCCGCCGCGGAGCCGAACAACGTGCACGTGGAGCTCTGGCTGCCCGGTCACCTCGACCCGGGCCGGCTACGGGACGCGGTCACGGCCACGCTGGCGGCCGAGCCCCGGGCCGGGGCCCGCCGGGCCGCGGGCCGCTGGTGGCGCCGCGGCTACGCCTGGGAGTTCCCGGCGCGGGCCGGCACCGACCCGGTCGCGACCGCTGACTGGCAGACCGAGGCGGACCTGAACGCGGCCCGGGTGCGCTTCATGGCGGCTGCTCCCCCGCTGGACTGCTCGCCGCCGTTCCGGCTGCTGCTGGCCCGCGGTCCCGGCCGGGACAGCCTGATCCTCAACGCCCATCACGCGGCGTTCGACGGGCGGTCGTGCCTGCGGCTGCTGTGCCTGATCGCGGAGCGGTACGACGCCGGGGCGCCGGCGAAGGACCCGGATTCCCCGGCCCCGGGCGGCACGCTGCCGGAGCTGCGTCTGGCCGGGGCCGGGGCCACGGCGTCGCGGCCGGCGGCGGGGCGGGGACGGAAACCCGTTCGGCGTCATGTTCGGATTGCCCCGCGGAATGCGGACGGTCAGCGGACGCGGCGGGTGCCCGGCTACGGTTTCGTCCTGCTGGGCTGGCCGGGGGTGCCGCCGGTGCCGGCCGGGGAACCGCGCGTCACGGTCAACGACCTGCTGATCGCCGCGCTGATCGGGGCGATCGCGGAGTGGAACGCCGCGGCCGGGCGGCCGCCGGGGCGGGTCCGGATCAGCATGCCGGTGGACGCCCGGGCGGACGGGCGCGGCGACGAGATCGGCAACCTGTCGCGGCTGTGCACGGTGACCGCGGACTCGCCTGACCGGGCCTCGCTGCCGGCGGTGGTGGCGGCGCAGACCGGGCCGGCCAAGCGGGCGCCGGGGCCGCCGGTCGGGCCGACCCTGACCGCGGCGGCCGGGACGCCGCTGCCGGCGGCGGTGAAACGGCACGCGGTCCGGCTGGCCGTGCGCACCCTCGGCCGCCGGCAGTGCGACACCTCGCTGCTCTCGAACCTCGGCCGCATCGCCGATCCGCCCCGCTTCGGATCGCTCGTCCCGGAGCGGATGTGGTTCTCCACCACCGCGCACATGCCGCGCGGCCTGTCGGCCGGCGCGATCACCGCCGGCGGGCGGCTGCAGGTGTGCTTCCGGTACCGGCACGCGCTGTTCGACGACGATGCCGCGCGGGCGTTCGCTGCTCTTTTCGCGGCGGCGCTCGCGGAGATGTCATGAGCGCCGCCTCCTACGCGGGGATCCCGCTGGCGCTGTTCACCACGTCGGCCTACAACACCGGGCTGATCCTGGAGAAGCGGGCGCTGGGCCGGATGCCGGCCCTCGAGGTGCGCCGGGTGGCGCACGTCGTCGGCAGCCTGCTGGGCAACCCGGCCTGGCTGGCCGGGTTCGGGCTGATGCTCACCGGCCTGGCCTGCCAGGTCATCGTGCTGACGTTCGAGCCGGTCAGCGTGGTGCAGCCGGTGCTGGCGGCCGGCGTCGCGCTGGTGCTGGTGCTGTCCCGGCTGGTGCTGCGCGAGCGGCTGGGCGGGGCCGAGGCCTGGTGCGTGGGGGTGATGGCCGGCTCGGTGGTGCTGCTCGCCTTTTCCGCGGGCGGGACGGGCGCGGAGACCGGGCATTCGGCCAGCGCGGCGCTGATGGCGGCGGTCATCGTCCCGTCGGTGCTGCTCGGGCTGGCGGTGGCGGCCGCCCCGCTGCGGGGCTACCCGGGCCGGCACCGGACTCCGGCTACCGGGATCTGCTTCGGGCTGGGTACCGGGCTGCTCTACGGGGTCGCGTCGCTGGCGACCAAGGGGCTGTCCGACGTCCTGACCGGGCATCACACCGTCGCGGGCATCGTGACCGGCATCGTGATGTCGCCGTACCTGTACGTGCTGGGGGGATGTTCGGCCGCCGCGCTGCTGTTGTACCAGGCCGCGCTGCAGGCCTGCCGCGCGTCGATCCTGATCCCGGTGTCCAGCGTCGTGAGCAGCGTGTACTTCGTGCTCGCGGGGACCTGGCTGTTCCACGAGCACATCCCGGCCGACCCGGTCAAGCTCGGGCTGCGGGTGGCCGGGATCGCGCTGGCCGGGCTGGTGCTGGTGGTGCTGTCGCGGCGGGAAGCTTCGGGTGCCGCTCCCCCGGCTGAGCCCGCTGCTGTGGGCAGATCTGCCGAGGGCAGCGTGCGGAGCGTTCCCGGCTGATCCGGCCGCAGGCTGGGATCATGGCTCACGAAGAAAAGATTCCTCAGTTCAGCGAGCGGGCCCGGGAGCAGCTGCTGCTGCGGCGGGTGCTGGTGCTCGACGGGGCGCTCGACGACGACAACGGCACGCTGCTGACCACGCAGCTGCTCACGCTGGCGGCCGAGGATGCCGTCACCGACGTGGCACTCTGGATCAACTCGCCCGGCGGCTCGGTCCCCTCCATGCTCGCCATCCGTGACGTCATGCGGCTGGTGCCGTGCGACGTCTCCACGCTGGCGCTGGGCCTGGCCTGCAGCGCGGGGCAGTTCCTGCTCTCGGCCGGGACCAAGGGCAAGCGGTTCGCGCTGCCGCACGCGCGCATCTTGATGCACCGGGGCTCGGCCGGGATCGGCGGCAGCGCCGTCGACATCGAGGTCCAGGCCGACGACCTGCGGCACACGGTCGATACCGTGCTCGGGCTCATCGCCGAGGACACCGGCCAGCCGGTGGCGCAGATCTTCGACGACTCGTTGCACGATCACTGGTACACCGCCGCCGAGGCGCGGGAGTACGGGTTCATTGACGGCATCGTGGACTCGTTTGGTCAGGTCATGCCCGCCCGGGCCCGCCGGGTGGGGCTGCAGGGGGTGGCGTCATGAGCTCTTACACGATTCCGAACGTCGTCGCCCAGCATCCGCGCGGGGACCGGATCATGGACGTGTACTCGCAGTTGCTCACCGACCGCATCGTCTACCTGGGCACCGCGATCGACCCGGGCGTCGCCAACGCGCTCATCGCCCAGCTGATCCACCTGGAGGCGCAGAGCGCCGAGCAGGAGATCAACCTGTACGTCAACTGCGACGGCGGCGACCTGCCGTCCATGCTGGCCATCTACGACACCATGCAGTACATCGAGGCACCGGTCGCGACCACCTGCGTGGGCCAGGCCATCGGCGTGGGCGCGGTGCTGCTGGCGGCGGGCACGCCCGGGCGGCGGGCGCTGCTGCCGCACGCGCGGGTGGTGCTGCACCAGCCGGCCGCCAGCGGCCGGGGGCCGATCCCCGACCTGATCCTGCAGGCGGACGAGCTGGTCCGGATGCGGGCGGCGATCGAGGAGATCCTGTCGGCGCATACCGGGCAGACCGTGCAGACGCTGCGGGCCGACACCGACCGGGACCGGGTGCTGACGGCTGCCGCGGCGCGGGAGTACGGGCTGGTGGACCAGGTGCTCGGGCAGCGGCGGCTGGACAACCAGAAGGCGCCGGCCGCCTGACCGCTGCTAGGCGGCCAGTGCCTGCGGGGCCAGTGCCTGCGAGGCCAGTGCCTGCGAGGCCAGTGCCCGCGGGGCCAGTGCCCGCTGAGCCAGGGCCTGCTGGGTGCGCAGGTCGCCGGCGACTTGCTCGGTCAGGATGATGAGGGTGGTGTCCAGCGCGCCGGCCAGGGCGGCGATCATCTCGCTGGACGGTTCCTTGCGGCCGCGCTCGATCTCGGAGAGGTACTGCGGCGAGATGCCGGCCCGGGCGGCGGTCTCCGAGAGCGTCTCGTCCCGGTCCTGGCGCAGCGCCCGGAGGCGGCGGCCTAGCACCTCGCGCCAGAGCGGCTCCTGCGCAGGGCGTTCCCGGGCTGGCAGCTCTCGGGAAGGTGCCTGGGGCGGGGACGCCTGGGGCTGGGGTTCCCGTCGCAGCGGGACGACGCGCGCGCTCTCGGCCATACCGCCAGCGTAAGGCGGCGCATTCCCCGAGCCTATTTGTTTCGCTACCGGCGGACCTTCGCTAAATATTCATATTTCGCCCATATCACCCATGTTTGGGGTGGCTGAATCGGATTGGGGCAGAGGGGGCGCGTGGGGTTGGTGCGGACTGCGCGGGGTGGGCTCGCGGGGGAGGTGGGCTCGCGGGCGGCCAGCATAGTTCCGGGCTAGCGGGTGACGGCGATGACGGTGCGGGCGTAGCGGCGGAGGTGGGTGAGCTTGGTTTCCAGCAGCTCGGTGTCGGGGCCGGTGACGTAGGGCCAGCGGAAGCCGACGATGACGTCGGTGACGCCCTGGTCCTCCAGGCGGCGGAGGCCGTCATGGGTGTAGGCGTCGGTCGAGATGACGTGGATCTCGAACGGCTGGCTCTCGGTGCCCTCCTCGCGGCGGAACCGGGCCAGCTTCGCCAGCAGGCCGGGCAGGTCGGCGGGGTCTCCCCCGCCGTGCATCCAGCCGTCGCCGGCCCGGGCGGCGCGGCGCAGGGCGGCGTCGGAGTGGCCGCCGACCAGGACCGGGATCGGCTCGGGGGGCACCGGGGCGATCTTGACGGGGGGCAGGTCGAAGACCGTGCCGTGGTACTCGAAGTAGCCGCCCGCGGCCAGGCCGCGCAGGATCGCGATGGCCTCGTCCATCCGCCGGCCGCGGCCGGCCCAGTCGATGCCGAGGATCTCGTAGTCCTCGCGCCAGGGGCTGACGCCGACGCCGAGGACCAGGCGGCCGCCGACCAGGACGGCGGTCGAGGTGGCCTGCTTGGCGGTCAGCACCGGGTCGCGCACCGGCAGCTTGAGGACGAACGTGGTGAACCGCAGCGTGCTGGTCACCGCGCCCAGCGCCGGGATCAGCGAGAAGGGCTCGAGGAACGGCTTGTCCTCGAGGAACTCCCGGCTGCCGTCCGGGTTGAACGGGTACACGCTGTCGGAGTGCCGGGGGTAGCAGATGCTGTCCGGCACGATCATGGAGTCGTAGCCGGCCTCCTCGGCCGCGCGGGCCAGCGCCGGGTAGAAGGAAGGGTCGGTCATCGATTCTGCATAGCTGAACCGCACGCGTAAAAAACTAGAACAGGTTCTTGTTTTCGGTCAACTACATAGACCAAGCTAATCTCCATGGACCCTGCCCCTGTGGACCTGGCCACGATCGAAGAGATCCGCCAGGTGAAATACCGGTACCTGCGGTGCGTGGACCTGAAGCTGTGGGACGAGCTGGCCGAGGTGTTCACCCCGGACGCCACCGTGGACTACGGCACGCAGGTCTACGGCAAGCCGCTGAAGCTGGACGGCCGGGACGCGATCGTCGGCTTCCTGCGCAAGAACCTCGGGCCTTCCATGATCACCGTGCACCGCGCGGGCCAGCCGGAGATCACCGTGGACGGC
>JAICWX010000425.1 GCA_025934635.1 Streptosporangiaceae bacterium
AGCCTGGTGCAGGCCGGGGTGCACCGGCGGGTGCTGGCGCTGGCGTGGGAGAAGCAGTCCGAGTCCAACGCCATGTGGGCGCTGTCGATCGCGCCGCCGTTCAGCATCCCGGTGGTGGCGGGCGCGGGCGGGTACTTCGCGCCGCACATCCGCGCCTACATCCGGCGCAGCGGGGCGCCGTCGCACATCGGCGCGCTGGTCGCGGTCAAGGACCGGCGCAACGGGGCCCTCAACCCGTTTGCCCACCTGCAGCAGGGCGACATCACGCTGGAGAAGGTGCAGGCCTCCCCCATGCTGTGGGACCCGGTCCGGTACGACGAGACCTGCCCGTCCTCGGACGGGGCGTGCGCGGTGGTCATCGGGGACGCTTCCGCCGCGGAGGCGGCTCCGGGGCCCGTCGCGTGGATCCGGGCCACCTCGATGCGCAGCGAGCCGACCATGTTCGCGGGCAAGGACCACGTCAACCCGGCCGCGGGCCGGGACTGCGTGGCGGCGCTGTGGCGGCAGGCCGGGATCACCGACCCGATGAACGAGATCGACGTGGCCGAGATCTACGTCCCGTTCTCCTGGTACGAGCCGATGTGGCTGGAGAACCTCGGCTTCGCCGCGCCGGGCGAGGGCTGGCGGCTGACCGAGGCGGGCGAGACCGCCATCGGCGGCCGGATCCCGGTCAACCCGTCCGGCGGGGTGCTCAGCTCCAACCCGATCGGGGCCTCCGGGCTGCTGCGGTTCGCCGAGTCGGCACTGCAGGTGATGGGGAAGGCGGGGGCGCACCAGGTGCCCGGGGCACGGGTGGCGCTCGGGCACGCCTACGGCGGCGGTTCCCAGTTCTTCTCCATGTGGGTGGTCGCCAGCACGCCCTCCTGAGCGCCTACGCTGGGGGCACGCGCAGCGGAAGCAAAGGGGCAGCGATTGAACGGGCAGCCGGTTATCTCGGTCCGGGGCGGGGCGACGCTCGAGGTCGAGCCGGAGATCGTCGTTGTCGGCGTGACCGTCCAGGCCCGCGACCGCGACCGGGAGAAGGTCCTGCGCCGGCTGGCCGACCGCAATCAGCAGGTGACCAAGCTGATCGCGGGGTACGGCGAAGCGGTGGAGAAACTGGAGAGCGGACAGGTCAGCGTCCGCCCGGAGCTGAAGGACAAGCGGGCCGGCGAGCGCGTCGCCGGTTACCTGGCCATCGCCAGTACCACGGTCACGATCCGGGATTTCACCGTCCTCGGCGAGCTGGTCATGAGCCTGGCCGACGTGGAGCTGGCGACCGTGGACGGCTTGTGGTGGGCCCTGCGCCCGGGCAGCCCGGTCCACCGCGAGGCACGACTGGCGGCGGCGCGCGACGCCACGGTGAGGGCCGGCGAGTACGCCGAGGCATTCGGCGGCCGGCTGGGCGACCTGATCGAGGCAGCCGATCCGGGTCTGCTCACCGCTCAGGCCCGGGAAGACCGGTGGGCGTTCAGCGGCCCCGGGGCGACGGGCCGCGCCTCGGGCAAGGCGCAATCGGACCAGCCCGAGCTGGACCTGACACCGGAAAAGCAGACCGTCAGCGCCCAGGTCCAGGCCCGCTTCGCGATGACCCGGCCGGCTCCGGGCCCGGCGGACTCATGATCATCATCACCGGCAGCGTGACGGGCACGGCGGAGACGATCGACGAGCTGCTGGCGGCCAGCCTGGAGCACGTCTGGAGGTCCCGGGAGGAACCGGGCTGCCTCTCGCACGCGGTCCACCGGGACGCGGAGAACCCGCTGCGGCTGGTGTTCTTCGAGCAGTGGGAGTCCCCGGAGGCCGTCCGGGCGCATTTCGCCGTCCCGGCCTCGGGGCAGTTCGTCAGGAACGCCACCGCGCTGGCCGCCTCGCCTCCCATCCTGGAGCTGTTCACGGCGACCCCGGCGAGCCTGTCCGCCGGGTGACCAGGCGCGTCGAATAACGGCAGCCGCCGGGCCGGTACGCGGTAGCTGTGGGCCGGCTCGAGGTTCCGTGGAGGCGGCTCGGTTCCGTGGAGGCGGCTCGTTTGGGATCGCGGGCCGACGGCCGTTACGCAGCCCCTGTTCTTGTCCTCAGCTGCCACATCCGCACCACGGACCCCGATTGTCATCCGTTCCGGCCACCATCCGGCTCCCGGTAACGACATCGATGCTCCATCGATGCCGCAATCACGGCATTGATGCTCCATCGATGTCGTTGGTGCGCCGCCCGGGGTATGGCAGCGGTGGCTGGGGACGTGCCGGCGCGGTGCGCGGGAGAGGCGCGAGGCGCGTGGGACTCCGGATGTCGGGGCGGGGCGCTGGGGCGGGGCGCTGGGGCGGGGCGCTGGGGCGGGGCGCTGGGGCGGGGCGCTGGGGCGGGGTTGTGGTCTACCTATGTAGACGGGTGGGTTCTATCTAGGTAGGGTTGCCAGGGTGGCGTCACGTTCGGAGTTCTCCGCGCAAACTTTGTCCGTGCTGGCGGTGCTGTGTGATCAGCCGTCGCAGTGGCAGCACGGGTATGCGCTGGCCAAGCAGACTGGCTTGAAGTCGGGCACGCTGTACCCGATCTTGATGCGGCTGGCGGACCGGGAACTAGTCGAGGCGCGCTGGCAGGACGAGCCGCAGCCGGGACGGCCGCGGCGGCATCTGTACCGGCTGACGACGGCCGGGCTGGCCAGTGCCACGGCCGCGCTGGCCAGCGCGGCCGAAGCCGCGGCGGCCCGGGCGGGCGCCAGGAAGGCGCGCTCGGGGGTCTCCGGGCCCCGCCCGGCGCCGGGGCTGGCGCCGGCACCGCGCGGTGCGACGGCAGGCGCGACTTCATGAGCCGGCCGAAGCACGGGCGGAGACGCCATGAACGGGCCGAAGCACGGGCGGAGACGCCATGAACGGGCCGAAGCGCGGCGGGATAGGTAGCACCATGAACGGCCGGAGTGCACGGTAGGCGGGTGAGGTCATGAGCGGACTGGGCCGGGCGATGGCGGCGGCCGGGCACGTGGCGGCGGCTGCGGCGGGGCAGGCGGCGAGTGCGGCTGGACGCGGGGTGACGTGGCTGCTGCCGGCCGGGCGGCGGGACTGGGCCGAGGCGGTCTGGGCCGAGGCGTACGAGGTGCCGCCGGGACTGCCCCGGCTGGCCTGGCGGGCCGGCGGCATCTGGATGGTCGCGCGGGAAGTCCTGCTGCCGCGCCGGCTCGTCAAGGTGGTGCTGTTCGCGGCGGCGGCGGCCGCGGCCGCCTGGGTGGCCTGGCCGCAGCCGGGGGTCGGGCACGCCCTGATCGGGCGGGTCGGCATCGTCGTGACGGTGCTGCTGCTGGCCGGGCTGCCGCCGCTGGCCCGGCGGATCTTCGGGCCGGCCTCCGCCAGCCGGGCCGGCCGGGCCGCGCGCGTATTCTGCTGCGCCGCGATCCTGGCGCTGATCCCGGCCCGGGTCATCGTCGAGGTGTTCGCCGACCTGACGCCGCGGCAGGATGATTACCTGCGCGTCTACAACATCTACAACGGCACCGGGGTGCCCGGCGCGTCGTCGGGAGGTCCGCCCTGGCCGGGCGAGATCATGATCTTGCTGGTCATCGCCGGGTACGTGGCGGCCCTGCTCTGGATGAGCTCGCAGCGTTCCCGGCTGAGCCGGAGCACGCTGGCCATCGGCCTCGGGGCGGGCCTGCCGCTCGGCCTGGTGATGTACGCCGTGGCCCCGCTCGGCCTCGGCCTGAACGCCACCAACCCGTGGCTGCCGGGCTCTGACGTCGACCCGCTGGTGGCGCTGGCGTGGCTGCTGCTGCTGGGCGGACCCGCGGCCGCGGCCGTGCTGGCCGCCCGGAGCTGCCGCGACGCCGACGGCTCGGTCCCCTATACCAGCGCTGCGATCAGGCAGGGCATCGCCGCCGGGGTGCTGGCCAACCTGACCGGCGCGCTGCTCGTCACCGCCCTCGGCACCAGCACGACCGCGCTGATGCTCAAGTCGGCCACGCTGCGGGACTGGCTCTACGGCGGCCAGCACCTGAGCCCGCTCGCCCTGTACCACCAGGAGATCTACGACAGCACGGGCACCGAGACGTACGTCGCCATGTGCGTCGCCTTCCCCGTCATCGGCCTGATCGCGGGCGCGATCGGGGTGGCCGGCCTGCGGCCCCGGGAGGCGTACGCCCACGACGGCACCGACCTGGTGCTGGCCCGCAGGCCTCAGGGACGGTAGGTGACCGGCAGGCTCTTGATGCCGTTGATCCAGCCGGAGCGCAGCCGGACCGGGTCGCCGGCCCGGGTGAGGTCGGGCATGGCGTCGGCGATGGCGTTGAACATGAGCTGGATCTCCAGCTTGGCCAGGCTGGCCCCCAGGCAGTAGTGGGTGCCGAGGCCGCCGTAGCCGAGGTGGGGGTTCGGGTTGCGCAGCACGTCGAACCGGCCGGGTGAGTCGAAGACCTCCTCGTCGAAGTTGGCCGACCGGTAGAACAGGCCCAGCCGGTCGCCTGCCTTGATCTGCTGGCCGCCGAGCTCGCAGTCCCGGGTCGCGGTGCGCTGGAACACGGTGATCGGGGTGGCCCAGCGGACGATCTCGTCGGCGGCGGTCTCCGGGCGGGACTCCTTGAACAGCTCCCACTGCTCGGGGTACTCGAAGAAGGCGTTCATGCCGTGCGTGATGGCGTTGCGGGTGGTCTCGTTGCCCGCCACCGCCAGCATCATCACGAAGTACCCGAACTCGTCGTCGCCCAGCGCGTGGCCGTCGATCTCGGCGCTGATGAGCTTGGTGACGATGTCGTCCGCGGGGCACTTGCGGCGTTCCTCGGCCATGGCCATGCTGTAGCCGAGGATCTCGATGGCCGCCAGCTCGCCGCTGTTCTCCTGGCCCGGCGCCTCGTCGTCGTAGCCGATCAGCCGGTTGGACCAGGCGAAGATCTTGCTCCGGTCCTCCTGGGGAACGCCGATCAGCTCGCTGATCGCCTGCAGCGGCAGCTCGGACGCCACGTCGGTGACGAAGTCGCCGGTACCGGACTCCAGCGCGGTGGCGACGATCCGCTCGGCCCGGTCGGTCAGCACCTGGCGCAGGTTGCCGATGGCGCGCGGGGTGAAGCCGCGGGAGACGATGCCGCGCATCCGGGTGTGCTGGGGCGGGTCCATGTTGAGCAGGATGATCCCCTGCATGTCGATGGACTCGCGCGGGGTGCCCTCCTTGAACCGGATCAGGGCGGTGTTCCTCGTCGAGGAGAACAGGTCCGGCGCCTTCGACACGGCCAGGATGTCGGCGTGCCGGGTGACGGCCCAGTAGCCCTCGTCGTCGAACCCGGCCGAGCCGCGGCGCTGGCTGACCCACCAGACTGGCGCGGCCCGGCGCAGTTCGGCCAGCTCCTCGGCGGGCACCCTGGTGGTGTAGAGCTCGGGATCGGTGAAGTCGAAGCCAGGCGGGATGTCCGGAACGGGCACGGCAGCCTCCTTGGCGGATAATGGAACGTGTTCTAGTTTTGATTGAACCACGGATGACGGAGGTGGGCTATGGGCACGGCGGTGATCGTCGAGGCGGCGCGGACCCCGGTCGGCAAGCGGAACGGCGTCCTGGCGGGCATGCACGCCGCCGAGATCCTGGGCTGCGTGCAGACGGCCCTGCTGGACCGGGCCGGGCTCGACCCGGCCGCGGTGGAGCAGGTGGCGGGCGGCTGCGTCACCCAGGCGGGCGAGCAGACCGGCAACGTCACCCGGACGGCCTGGCTGCACGCCGGGCTGCCGGAGGCGGCGGGCTGCCTGACGCTGGACGCCCAGTGCGGTTCGGCGCAGCAGGCCGCGCACGTGGTGGCCGGGCTGATCGCGGCCGACGCGATCGGCGTCGGGGTGGCGTGCGGGGTGGAGGCGATGAGCCGGACGCCGCTCGGGGCCGCGGTCCTCGGCGGCGAGAAGGGCACGCCCCGGCCTCCCTCCTGGTCCATCGACCTGCCGAACCAGTACGTCGGCGCCGAGCGCATCGCCCGGCGGCGCGGGCTCACCCGCGCGGAGGTCGACGCGTTCGGCCTCCGTTCCCAGACCCTAGCCCAGCGGGCGTGGGCCGAGGGGCGATTCGACCGGGAGGTCATACCGGTCAAAGCGCCCATGCCGAACGGGGAGGGTACCCGCGTCGTCGACCGCGACGAGGGACTGCGGGAGACGAGCCTGGCCGGGCTGGCCCGGCTCAAGCCGGTGGTCGAGGGCGGCCTGCACACGGCGGGCACCTCGTCGCAGATCTCCGACGGCGCCGCCGCCCTGCTGCTGGCCGACGCCGACCGGGCCCGCGAACTCGGCCTGCGGCCCCGGGCCCGGATCCTGGCCCAGGCCCTGATCGGCGCCGAGACGTACTATCACCTGGACGGCCCGGTCCAGGCGACCGAGCGGGTGCTGGCGCGGACCGGCATGACCATCGCCGACATCGACCTG
>JAICWX010000044.1 GCA_025934635.1 Streptosporangiaceae bacterium
CGGTCACGCGACCCGCACTCGGCCGAATCGTGCCCGTACCACAACGCGGCAGCAACCCCGGCCCCGGGAACCCGCACTGAGCCGCAATTTCGCGCCCGCGCGGCGCCCGGCCCGGGGATATGTGGCTAAGCGGCATTGCGCCCCGGCGGCATTGATGCTCCATCGATGCCGTTCGGGTGCTGCGCGGATCCGGGGGTGGGAAGTGATCACACGGGGCGGGGGCCGGCTGGGTGAAGCGTTTCGGGGTCAGTTCGCTGGCGGGCGGGCCGCGTCGTCCAGGACGAGAACGTGGTCGGCCTGGCCGATCACCGCGGGGTCGTGGGTGGCGCAGATCACCGTCTGGTCCTCCTCGTGGGCGGCGGCCGTCAGCAGGGCGGCGACGGCCCGGGCGTTGTTCTCGTCCAGCCTGGAGGTCGGCTCGTCGGCGATCAGCAGGCCCCGCGCGCTGGCGAGCGCCCGGGCCAGCGCCAGGCGCTGGGCTTCCCCGGCCGAGAGGCGCCGGGCGCGCTGGCGGACCCGGCCGGCGAGCCCGGCCCGGGCCAGCGCCACGGCTGCGCGCTCGGCGGCGGCGTCCGCGTCCCAGCCGCGTATGCGCAGGGCGAGCACGATGTTCTCTTCGGCGCTCAGGAACCCGATCGGGGCGGGCTGCTGGGACAGGTACCCGATGCGCTGACGGCGCAGGCTCGCGAGCTGCTCGCCGTCGCGGTCGCCGAGCGGGCACCCGTCGAGCATGACCTGGCCCGAATTCGGGTGGTCGAGGCCGGCCGCCAGCTTGAGCAACGTCGTCTTCCCGGCCCCCGAGCGGCCCGTGACGGCGGTCATCCGGCCGGGCGCGAAGTCGTACGTGAGGCCGCCGAGCACCTGGCGGCTGGCCGGCCCGTGCCCGTAACTGCGCGCCACGGAGCGCAGCCTGACCTGGACGGAGGACCAGCGGGCGGGCGGCTGCGGCCGGATGGCGGCTGGCGCCGGCCCGGCCGGGCCGGCATCGCCGTCCGCCCGCGTCACGATCACCCCGTCCGGGGCGGCCCGCACGCGGGCGCGGCGGCCGATGCCGCCCTGCGTGAGCAGATCGGCGGGAAGGCGCAGCCAGCCGTCGTCGACCACGAGGGCCTCCTGCCCGGCGCGCCGGTCGCCGACGATCCGCCCGTCCCGGATCGTCAGGGTGCGGTCGGCGACCTCGGCGGTCGCCACATCGTGGGTCACGAGGAGGACGCTCGTGCCGCTGACGCGGGCGAGCTCGACGATCAGCGTGCGGATGGCATCGGCGCTGGCCTCGTCGAGCTCGCCGGTCGGCTCATCGGCGAGCAGCAGCGCCGGCCGGTGAGCCAGGGCCGCGCACAGCGCGATTCGCTGCCGCTCGCCGCCGGACAGCTCCCCGGGCACCGCGTCGGCCCGGCCGGCCAGGGCGGTGGCCCCGAGCAGCTCATCGACGCGGGTACGGCGCTCCCGCCGCGGCACTCCCCGCAGCGCGAGCGGCAGCGCGACGGCGTCCCGGAGGCGAAGATCGGGACTCAGCGCCGTCTCGGTGTGCTGCCCGAGGAACCCCATCAGCTCGTGCCGAAGGCGCGACCGGGAACCCGCGGACATCCGGCCGATGTCACGGCCCAGCACGCGGACCGCCCCGGCCGACGGCAGCTGGATCCCGGCGACCACGCGCAGGAGCGTGCTCTTCCCGGCACCGCTGGGGCCGAGGATGGCCAGCACCTCGCCGCGGGCCAGCTCGAGGTTCGTCCCGGCCAGGGCCGCCGCGTCGCCCTCATTCGTGCGGTGCACGCAGAATACGTCGCTCAGCTCGACCGCCGCCTCGCTCAACGGGGCACGCTCCCCCGCGGCGCCAGCCATCCGGCCAGCGAGAGCACCGCGAGCAGGGCGGCGGCCCAGGCGGCCAGCGCCACCCACGGAACAACCGTCACTACCGGCGGGCGCGGCTCGGCGACGGCGCCCGCGGCGCGAACGCTCGCGACAGCCAGCCGGGTCAGCAGCACCGCGACCCCGAGCCCGGCGATCACGCCCAGCACGCTCGCGAGCGCGAGCCGGACCCGCAGCTCGGCCCGGAGTCCGCGCGGATCGACGCCCTGCTCCTCGAGGTCTGACTCAAGCAGCCGGTCGCGGGCTCCGCCGAGCAGGGCCGCCAGCAGCCCGACGACGGCCAGCAGGGCGGACAGCGCTGCCGCCGCGACCAGCGTGCCGAGCACCCCGCGCGCCACCGGCGCGTCCCGCAGCTGGTTATCGATGTCGACGCGGAACGAGGAGTCAAGCCGGACGAGCGGCCCGCGGCCCAGCGCGGCGCGCAGCCCCGCGAGGTGCCCGGTCCCGATCCACAGCTCGTCGGGCCGGCCCTGACCGGGGAGCTGCGCGTCCAGGGCCGCCGCGAGCGTGGCCTCGTCGGCGACGACGAAGCCGGCCGGCCCGGGGGGAAGCGCCGGGAAACGGCGGATGACCCCCACCACGCGCGCCGTCACCGGCAGGCCGTCGACCGTCAGCGCCATGCGCCCGCCCGGCCCGGCGGAGGCGGCGGTCTGCGGATCGGCGAGCACCGGGACCGGGTGCGTGTCGGCCGGCTGGGCCGGCCGGAGCACGCCAGGTTCGCCGCTCGCGTCGAAGCCGACCAGCGCGACGGCGCCGCCGGGCACCGGCGCGGCCGCCGTCGCCGCGCCTACCCCGCGCCAGGCGGCGAGCGGCACCCGCAGCAGCGGTCCGCCGCGAGCGGGCAGCGCGAGCAGCGGCCCGAGCACGACGCGCGTGCGGGCCTGAGTCGCGGCGCCCGGGTTCTCGCCGTTCTGGTGGCCGTTGGTGACCGCGACCCCGGCGGGTTCGTCGAGCTCCAGCGCCTGGAGCTCCCACCGTCCGCTCGGCACGGCGGCGCGCAGGAGCGTGCCGCCAGCGCCGGCTGTTCCCAGCGCCACCGGCCGGACCGCTCCCCCGGGACCGCGCAGATCCGCGATCACGTCGACCGCGAGGTCCGGCGAGGAAGCGCGCAGCGACAGCCACCGCGCGCCGTCCGGAAGCACCGGTCCGGGCACCCGGACCGGGCCGGCCGGCTCGAGACGCCGGGCGAGCACGGCCAGGGGCGCCGAGCCGTCGCCCGGCCGCCAGCCGTGGAGCTGGATGAGCCCGGCCGCGGGAACGCCGAGCGCGGGAACCGTCACGGTTCCCCCGCCGCTCGCGTAGTTCGCCTCGGTCCGGCGGACAGGCAGCACGGCACCGCCCGCGACCGCCTGCCAGTGCCCGAGCGGAGCGAGCTCGAGCGGGGTGCTGAAATCCGGCCCCGGCGAGACGAGCGCGTCGAGCGGGACGCGGTCGGCCGCCTGATCCGCCGCGCTGCGGATCAGCGTTGACCGGTAGGCGAGGGCGAAGCCGCCGAGGCCGACGGCGACGGTGAGGAAGGCGATGGCCAGCGCCGGCATCGCGGTGGAGCGGGCGAGGTTGACCAGCGCGAGGCGGGCGAGCACCGGGCCGCCCCGGGCCACCCGCTCGGCTCCCCGCAGCACCACCCCGGCGGCACGGAACGTCAGCACTCCGAGGGCCACGCAGCCAAGCGGCGCGAGCAGCAGCGCCAGCGCGTGACCGCTGCCCGGGCCCGCGGCCAGCGTGGCTACCAGGGCCGATGCCGCCGCGACGGCCAGCCCGTCCGTCAGCCGGGCGCTGGACACCAGGACCACCGCGGTGAGCAGCGCGGTCGCCGCCAGCCAGCCGGCCGCCAGCGTGACCGCCCCGGCGGGGGTGAGCACGCTGTGCGTCAAGATCGCGCCCGCCGGTTCTCCCTCGGTCCTCGCCAGCAGCGCCGCGGCCCCGATTCCGGCGGCTGCCCCGAGGCTCAGCGCGGCCGCGCACAGCCAGCCGGATTCCGCCATGACGAACAGGACGCAGTGCCGCGTACGGGCGCCCGCGTTGCGGAGCCGGTCGAGCTCGGCCCGCTGATCGCGGCGAAGGCCGCCGCCGGCCAAGACGATGAACAGCGCCAGCGCCGTGATCGCGCCGCCGCCCGCGAGCAGCAGCCGCTGCGGCGCCGCGCTCTGCTGGGCGCGCGCCTCGTCCAGGACGGTGAACGGCGCGCTCAGGCTGAACTGGCTTCCGCTCAGCAGCAGGCGGGCCTGCGAGCGGGCCAGCCGGTCCTCGACGCCGGCCAGCTGCCACCCGTGCAGCCGCGTGGTGACGAACGGCGCCAGCCAGCTGTGCGTGCGGTACAGGCCGCTCAGCCCCGGCAGCGACGCCAGTCCGGCGACGTCCCCGGTCAGGAGCACCGGCGCGGAACCCGAGCCGGACGGCGTGAACCCGAGGGGGACCGCCGAGCGCAGCCGGGCCGGGCCGGCGACCTGGATACGGACGCCGATCGCGGCCAGGGCCGAGGGGACCTGGCCGCCCCCGGCGAGCAGCATCGGGCAGCGCTCCGGGCGGCAGGGTCCCAGCCGGCCCGGCGCCGGGCCGGCGAGCCACCGGCCCAGCGGGGCGATCGCGGCCGGGCGCACGACCACTCCGTCCAGCCGCACCGGGTTCATCAGCACCACCTCGGTCTGCGCTCCGAGGCCGAGCCCGCTCAGCAGCGCCCGCGCCCGGTCCGCCACGCCCGGGCTGACGACTCCCTGCCAGGTGACGCGGACCTCGCTCGCCAGGGGCGAGGTCCGCGTCAGCACTGACCGGGCACTCTGATCGCCCGCCACCTGCGACTCCGCTGCCACCCCGACGGCGAACGCCGCCGCCAGCGCGATGCCCAGCACGGGGAGCAGCCACCGGGCCGGGCGCCGCCGGGCGCGCGCCGCCGCCAGCATGAGCGGCGCAGGCAAGCCATGCACGGGCACTTCTGGTCCCCGTCCTCACCTAGGAGGCGTTACATTCAGCAACATAGTTATTCCGGCCGGCGACGACAGCGTGCCGACCGGCCCCATTGTCGCACGTGCCCGAGTTGTCACACGGACCCGAGCGCGGGGCGGCCGGGGCGGAACCGGGGCATCGCGACGTTTATCGATTCGTGACCTCGCGGTTAATCTCCGCGATACAGCAATCTGGCAAGCTCGTCCAGTGCCAGGATGGCCGGATCTGGGCAAGTCTTCTCGGGACAACTGCGGTGGGCAGCGACAATCCGGTCGTCGGCGCCTGTGAACTCGATGGTGACGATGGAGTACGTCAGAAGATCATCACGGCGGGACCGAACGCGTGACGGGGAACGGCTCATCCGGTGTCCCGCGCGTGTACGCGACTTAGCGAACGACGGGGCTGAATGGCCATTTGCAGTTGCCGTACAGCCATGAAGCCCGGACGGGCCGGCCAGGGTGCTCCGTGGCAGCCGGACAATTCACATCAACGAGAGGAAGATAAATTGAGACGAACGCCTGCGATCGCCGCCTTGGCCGCGATCGCCCTCGCGGTTGTCGGTTGTAGTAGCAGTGGCAGCAGCAGCACCGGCGGCGGCGGTTCAACGAGCGGTTCGTCGGGCGGGACGGTCGACGTCTACTCGAGCCTGCCGCTGCAGGGCGCCTCGACCGCGCAGACCGCTCCGATGGTCAACGGCATGAAGCTCGCGCTCTCCCAGGCGGGCGGCAAGGCCGGCCAGTGGACGGTGAACTACCAGTCGCTCGACGACTCGACCGCGGCGGCCGGCAAGTGGGACCCCGGTCAGACGGCAGCCAACGCGCGCAAGGTGGCGACGGATCCCAAGGCCGTCTACTACATGGGCGAGTTCAACTCGGGTGCCAGCGAGGTGTCGATCCCGATCCTCAACCAGGGGGGAATCCCCCAGGTCAGCCCGGCGAATACGTACGTCGGGCTGACGACGAGCCTGCCGGGCAGTGCGGCCGGCGAGCCGCAGAAGTACTACCCGAACGGGACCCGCACCTACTTGCGGATTGTGCCGATCGACTCGATCCAGGCCGCCTCCGACCTGATCGCGATGAAGCAGGCCGGCTGCACCAAGGTCGCCGTCGCCAACGACAAGGAGGCGTACGGGGCCGGCCTGGCGACGCTGCTCGGGCTGGAGAAGAGCTTCTACGGGGTCACGATCACGAGCGACACCGGGATCGACCCGACCGCGCCCAACTTCCGTTCCTACGCCTCGACGATCCAGGGCCAGGGAGCCGACTGCTTCTTCTTCGCCGGCATCGTCTCCAACGGCGCCGTCCAGCTCACCAAGGACGTCAACTCGGCACTGCCCAAGGCCAAGATCTTCGGCGGTGACGGCGTCTGCACGGACGCCTACACGGCCGCGTCGAAGGGCGGCGTCCCGGCCTCGATCGACCCGCTGATCCAGTGCACGGTCGCGACCCAGGACCTGGCCGCGTACCCGGGCGGCAAGGACTTCCTGGCTGCCTACAAGGCCAAGTACGGCACGGCGGATCCCGACCCGTACGCGATCTACGGCTACGAGGCGATGAAGCTCGGGCTCGACACGATCAAGAGCCTCGGCGCCAAGGGAAACAGCAAGGCGGCCGTGCTCCACGCGCTGTTCTCGATCACCGCGCGCGACTCGGTGCTGGGCAGCTACGGGTTCGACAAGAACGGCGACACGACGCTGAAGGCTTATGGCCTGTACAAGGTCGGGTCCGACGGCGAGCCGGTCTTCCTCAAGACGATCACGCCCACCAAGACCGTCCAGAGCTAGCAAAACGTGGAGGGGGCGCACAATGCCCCCTCCACGACCGCTAGGCTGCATCGACACTCCGCCGTAGGGCAACCAGGGACCAGTGGAAACCACAACGATTTCGCCAAGCCCGCTCGCGGCGGCGGCACGCCCGCTCGCAGCCGTTCGCCGCTACGCCGGCCGCTGGGGCCTGATCGCGGCGCTCGCGGCGCTGCCGGTCTACTACGGCATCGCCGATCTGACCCACGGCTACCAGGCCGGCTTGGTAGCGGGTCACGCGGTGATCCATCACGATCTGTCGAAGCTGGGCTTCAACTTCGCCGAGGGCCTGTCCAACGGGGCGATCTGGGCCCTGATCGCGATCGGGTACACCCTCGTCTACGGAATCATCGAGCTGATCAACTTCGCCCACGGCGACGTGTTCATGATCGGCTCGTTCACCGCCGTCGGACTGTGGGCGACGCTCGGGCTCGGGCTTACCACTGGCGCCCTGGGGGTGGTCGGCGGCCTGCTGGTGACGCTGGTCATCGCGATGCTGGTGACGGGGTCACTGAACGCCCTGATCGAGCGGGTCGCCTACCGGCCGCTGCGGGGCGCGCCCAAGCTCGCGTCGCTGATCACCGCGGTCGGCTTCTCGTTCATCCTGCAGAACGTCGGCTTGCTCTGGCGGGGGGGCTCGCCGCAGAGCGTGACCGACCTGATCCACGCGCAGCAACCGGTGTTCACCATCGCCGGGGTACCCATCTTGCGCGGGTACATCCTCGCCTTCGCCGTGATGATCCCGCTCGTCTTCGCGCTGACCTGGTTCATCAACCGGACCCGGGCCGGCCGGGCGATGCGCGCCACCGCCCAGGACCCCGAGGCGGCCCGCCTGATGGGCATCAACGTCAACACCACGATCTCGCTCACCTTCCTGCTCGGCGGCATGCTGGCCGGCGCCGCGGGCCTGGTGTACGCGCTCTACGAGACGAACGTCTGGTACTTCCAGGGCTTCAAGGCCGGGCTGATCGCGTTCACGGCGGCGGTCATGGGAGGCATCGGCAACGTCCGCGGAGCCGTGCTCGGCGGACTGATCATCGGCGTCATCCAGTCGCTGGCCGATTCGCGGCTGGGCCCGCAGTGGACCGAGGCGGTCGTGTTCGGCTACCTGATCGCCATCATGGTCCTGCGCCCGCGCGGCCTGCTCGGCGAGGAGACGAGGGAGGCGGGATGAGCGAGTTGCGCGCGCGACTGCACGGTTGGCGCGAGGCGGCGCAGAAGCGTCTCCCGCGGCAGTGGAACCGGGCGCTGGCGGGATCGCTTATCGTGATCGGAATCGTGCTGCCGTTCCTGTTCTCGTCGTCCAGCGGGTTCATGAACGCGACGATCATCGCGGTGGCCTACGCGGTGATGTCGCTGGGCCTGAACGTCGTCGTGGGGTTCGCCGGGCTGCTCGATCTGGGGTACGTCGCCTTCTACGCGCTCGGCGCGTACTCGCTCGGGTGGTTCGGCTCCGGGTTCTTCTTCAAGGCCCAAATCCACGCGCTGGTCTCGCCCGTCGCGAGCACGCTGCCCGGCGTCCACCTCAACTTCATCCTGATCCTGATCGGCGCCGCGCTCATCTGCGCGGCGGCCGGAGTGGTGATCGGCCTGCCGACGCTGCGCCTGCGCGGTGACTACATCGCGATCGTCACGCTCGCGTTCGGCGAGATCATCGGCGTGGTGGCGGTCAACGGCCAGAGCGTCCACGTCGGCGGCGGCATGACGCTGACCGCCGGCAACCTCGGCATCAGCGCGGTCGACGCGCCGTACTTCCCCGGCATCGGGTCGTTCAACCTGCTGAACCTGCGACCCTGGTACTGGCTGATCTTCGCCATCTTGCTCGTCGTGCTGTTCGTCAACCTGCGGCTGCGCGACTCCCGGCTCGGCCGGGCCTGGGTCGCGCTGCGCGAGGACGAGGTCGCGGCGGTCTCGATGGGCATTCCGCTGGTCAGGACGAAACTGCTCGCGTACGCGATCGGCGCCGCGTTCGGAGGCATGTCGGGTGCGTTCTTCGGTACCTACTACACCACGGTCAACGCCGGGCAGTTCCAGTTCGGGTTCTCGATCTTCATCCTCGCCATGGTCATCATCGGCGGGCTCGGGTCCATCTGGGGAGCGGTCGTCGGCGGGCTGGCGCTGGGCTACATCAACAACTACCTGATTCCTGACGTCCTGAACGGCATCCCCGCCAAGCTGGGGTTCGACTTCCAGCTGACCCAGGTGGAGTTCGGGATCTTCGGGTTCCTGCTGGTGATCATGATGATACTCCGGCCGCAGGGCCTGCTCCCCGAACGACGGCGTCAGCTCGAGCTCACGGCTGAGATCGCGGCAGCGGACGCCCAGCTCACGGAGGCTCCGGGCACCCCGGGAGGCGGAACGTGAGCCCGACCGGGACTCCAGCGCCGCCTGCCGTCACCGTCCTGCGCGCGGAGCACATCACGAAGACGTTCGGCGGGCTGGTGGCCGTCAACGACGTCTCGTTCGACGTCCCCGAACACTCGATCGTGTCGCTGATCGGGCCGAACGGGGCCGGGAAGACGACCCTGTTCAACATGCTGACCGGGCTGTACCGGCCGAGCGAGGGAAGGATCCTGCTCGGCGAGCGGAACATCACGCGCACGCGGCCCGACGTGATCACCAGGTACGGCGTTGCCCGGACCTTCCAGAACATCCGCCTGTTCGGCGCGATGACGGCCGTCGAGAACGTGATGGTGGGGCACCATGCGCGAATGCGGGCGGGGCTCTTCGGGTCGATTTTCCGCCCGCCCGGGGTCCGCCGCGAGGAACGGGAAACACGCGAGCGCGCCCGCGAGCTGCTGGCGTACGTCGGCCTGCGCGAGCCCGTCTTCGACCGGCTCGCCGCGCAGCTGCCCTACGGCGACCAGCGGCGGGTGGAGATCGCCCGGGCACTGGCGTCCCGGCCGAGATTGCTGCTCCTCGACGAGCCGACAGCCGGCATGAACCCCCAGGAATCACAGGCGCTGACGGAGTTCATGCGCACGATGAGGGACGACCTGGAGCTGACCATCCTGCTGATCGAGCACGACATGAAGGTCGTGATGGGCGTCTCCGAGCGCGTCACGGTGCTCGACTACGGCAAGAAGATCGCCGAGGGGGCACCGGCCGTGGTCCGCGCGGATCCCGGGGTAATCGAGGCGTACCTCGGAAAGCAGGCGTGATGGCCCTGCTCGAAGTGTCGGACATCCGCACCCACTACGGCGCGATCGAGGCGCTGAAGGGCATCTCGCTGACCGTCGACGCGGGCGAGGTCGTCACGCTGATCGGCTCGAACGGCGCCGGCAAGTCCACCACCTTGCGTTCCATCTCGGGACTCACCCCGGCCAGCGCGGGGACGATCACGTTCGCCGGGGAGGACATCACCCGCGTCCCGGCGCACGAGGTGGTCATCCGCGGCATCGCGCTCGCACCCGAGGGCCGCCACTGCTTCCCGCGGATGACCGTGCGCGAGAACCTGGATCTCGGCGCTCACCGGCGGCGCGGCCCCGGGATCGCCGAAGACCTCGATCGCGTCTACGACCTTTTCCCCCGGCTCAAGGAGCGCGACAGCCAGAAGGCCGGCACGATGTCCGGCGGCGAGCAGCAGATGCTCGCGATCGGGCGCGCGCTGATGGCCCGGCCGAAGCTGCTGCTGCTCGACGAGCCGTCGCTCGGGATCGCCCCGATCCTGGTGGACCGGATCTACGAGACCATCGGCGAGATCAACCGCTCCGGCGTCGCGATCCTGCTGGTCGAGCAGAACGCCAACCGGGCCCTCGACGCCGCCAGCCGCGGCTACGTGCTGGAGACGGGGCGGGTCGCCCTGGCCAGCGACTCGGCGAGCCTGGTCAACGACCCCGGAGTCCAGAAAGCGTACCTCGGCACATGACCCGTAACGGAGCGGCCAGATGAGCGGCGCGATCGGCGCCAAGGCGCTGTACTTCCTGTTCGCGTGGCTGATCTCGGCGGCCGCGGCGTCGTGGCTGGCTGACCGTAAGGGCTACGGCGAGCGGGTCGGGCTGACGTTCGGCCTGATCCTGTCGGCCGTCGGGCTGCTGATCGTCCTGCTGCTGCCCGGGCGGCCCGGCTCGAAGTGGCGGACCGACGGCTGGCGGCCGCGACGACAGCAGCGCCCGCACTAAGAGATCATCCCGCGGTGGGCAGCTCCACGTCCTGCGCTGACGCCGGGTGGTCGCCCCAGCGGCCGGCGCTGGCGATCACCTCGGGGCGGGAGCGCTTGATCATGAAGTACCAGCCCAGGCCGATCGCGGCCCAGGCCAGGAAGACGTACGGCAGGATCCACAGCGGCCAGGCCAGGGCGGCGAAGATGTCGTTGGGGATCAGCTGCGGGACCCAGCTGACGTAGAAGACGAAGGCCATGGTGAGCACGCCCAGGCCGCCGAAGATGGCCGCCGGGCGCCACGATTCGCCGCGGCGGAACAGGAAGTAGGGCGCGGCGATGCAGACCAGGGCGTAGGCCAGCATGAAGCCGTAGGTGGCGAGCGTGCCCATCTCGGAGCTGAGGATCGTGTCGGTGCTGCCGACCGCGATGTAGACGACGGGGATCACGGTCATCGGGATGGCCACCGTCCAGATGGCGAAGTCCGGGGCCGCGGTCTTCGGCGACGTGTGCGCGAGCGCCTTGGGGGCCAGGCCGTCGTGGGCGAAGCTCAGCAGCATCCGCGAGCCGGCGTTGAGGCAGGCCAGCGCGCAGGCGAACATGCTGAAGGTGATGCCGATGGCGATGAAGTGGCTGAGCGTGCCCAGGCCTACCTTGTCGGCGAGCTGCGGCAGTGGCGCGCTGGCCTTGGCGAAGCCGGCCGCGCCGAAGCCGTCCAGCTGCGCGTACGACACGATCAGGTAGAACACGCCGACGGCGGCGCAGCTCCACAGGATCGCGCGCGGCACGCTGCGTTCCGGGTCCTTGGCTTCCTGTCCCAGGGCGCCGGCGCTCTCGAACCCGACGAAGGCGAAGATGGCCAGCACCATCCCGACCACCAGGCCGCCCGGCTTGAATCCCTTCAGGGTGAGCTGGGCGTGGTCGAAGATGCCGCCGTTGTGCACGTAGACGGCGATGCACAGGACCAGGATGATCGTCACCGAGATGGCTTCGAGGATGAACGCCGCCCGCTGCGAGATCCGGATGTCCAGGACCGACACCAGCGCCGGGCTCAGCCCGCCGACCAGGTACAAGATGGCCCGGACGGCGTGATTGCCCGGCGACAGCCCCAGGCCGACCAGGAACTGGTCGCCGTAGATCTCGAAGCCGAGCACGCACGCGATGCCGGTGAACAGGTAGCCGAGCACCAGGCCCCAGCCGGCCGCGTGGCCCGCGCCCGGGCTGAGGCCCCGGGTCACCCACACGTAGAACGAGCCCGCCGAGTTGATCCGCTTGCCGAACTGGGCCGCGCAGTAGCCGACCAGCAGCATGACCAGCAAGCCGAGGCCGAACGACAGCCACAGCGCGTTGCCGGCCGAGAAGAAAACGAACAGCGGGAGCAGCGCCATCGCCGCGCTCGGCGCCATGTTGGCGACCGACTGAGCAAGCACCTCGGGGGTGGACAGCACCCGGTCCTTGAGGGTGGTGCTGGAACCGATGTCCGATTCGGCGGTAGCGGCCATTGGCGTCTCCCCTTTGTTAATGGCAGCGGTCAGGAGGCGGGTTGTCCAGCGCCGGGTTACCGGCGAAGAACCCGCACGGGACGAGGCGGAACCCGATCGGCATCACTGGCATCACCGGCCAGTCCTCCGCCCGGACCACATGATTGGAGCCGAACGTGTACCAGAGCACGACGTCGGTATCGACCAGCGAACGGTCCTGTTCGACGAAGGCGGGCAGCCCGCCGCCACCCGCCGACTGGTTCGGGTAGTCGCCGGTGGCGAACAGCTCGTCGCGGTCGTACGCGGTCACCCACAGCTGGCGGGTGATGAAGGCCGCCCGCCGGGCCACCGGCGAGCCGGGGTGGCAGAACGCGGCGACCGTGTGCTCCGGCAGCAGCTTGTAGCCGGACGCCTGGCCGAGCTCGTTGCGGACCCCGTCGTTGACGACCTTCCAGAACCGGCCGCCCAGCGGGTCGGCGTCGCGGCCGCCGGCCGCCTCGCTCTCGATCAGGGTCTCCTGCGCCCGCCAGGCGTTGCCGACCGGGTTGCCCGGACCCTCGGGCAGCGCGACCGGACTGACCTCGTAGACCCGGTTGGCCGGGCCGTCCACCGCCATGTCGAGGCGCACGTTGAAGAAGTGCTGGTGGTGCGGACCGTACATGCCGGGCGCGATCATCGTCCCGTGGGCGGGCGCGGGCGCTCCCGGCGGGAGGGACCCGGTGGACATGACCCCGGTCAGCTTGACCTGGTACTCCAGGCTGCCGTCCTGGTACAGGTACCAGAAGTAGCCGTACTCGTAGTTGCCCACGGTGACGATCGAGGAGATGACCATCCGGCGCATCCGGCGGACTTCGGCGTAACCGGTCCGGAAGTCGGTGTGCTTCCAGGCGATGCCGCTGTCCTCCTCGTGCAGGCAGATGGCGTTGGGGATGACCATGGCCTTGCCGTCGTTGTCGTTGACCACGCCGTCGAGGTAGCGGATCTCGCCCAGGCAGTCGCAGCCCAGCTCGAGGGAGTTGGTGAGCATCCCGATCCCGTACTCGCCCTCGTCCAGGACCAGCTTGCGGTAGTGGGTGGGCGCCGGGTCGGCGTAGGGCACGAACATCTCCGACAGCGACGCGCGGTGGATGACCGACCGGATGCCGCCGCCGTCGTCGTAGCCGATCCGGTGCAAGACCAGCCCCTCCCGGGCGGTGAAGCCGATCCGCAGGTCCCACTTCTGCCAGCGCAGGTGATGGCCGTCCAGGCTGAAGCTCGGGCCGTCCGGCTGGACGATGTCGAACGGGCGGACATCGCGGCGCGGCCCGGCCGGGAAGGCGGGGACGTTGCCCGGGGCGGTGATCGCCTCGGCCGAGTAGTTCCCTGACCGTTCCGGCAGCGGCACCACGCCGAGGTCGGTGACCTCGGTGACCGTCATCGTGTCCAGGTTGACCACCGTCAGCAGGCCCTCGACCGGGCGGGCGTAGCCGTTGTCATCCGGGGCGGACCTGACGAAGGTGAGCGGCCGGACGAAGCGGCCGTCCTCCGGGTCCATGCCCGGTTCCACATTGGGCGCCGACCACGGGTCGATCATGCAGAGCGAGAAGTCGGTCACGCCGCGCCGGCGCATGGCTTCCTGCCAGCGGGGATCGGCGCGCACGACCGCCTCGGCGCCGAGGAACTCCTCGAACATGACCGGCGGCTGGACCCCGTCCACCCGCCGCCACGACAGCACCGCCGCGCGGTCGACCGCGACGATCGCCTCGTAGCTGGCCCGTTCGGCGCGCTCCCTGATCACCAGCTTGACCTGACGCTCCGGAGCCGGGCTGCCCGCCTCGAAGGCGATCACATCGGCCTTGGCCGGCTCGTACAAGCTGATGTAGACGAACCGGGCCAGCGGGCCCAGCCCGGCCGAGGCCGTGACGGCCCGCGCGGCCGCTTCCACCTCCCCGGGGGTCAGCGGATCGAGCGGGTGAGAGCGTGACGCGGCCGCATCGGGCACAGCCGCCTCGTCAAGAACAGCCATACCGCTCATGGGACAATCCGGACGTTACGCCAAGATAACGCTAATGTTGCGAATAGGTCACGGGCAGGTCTTTTAGCCAGCTTGCAGGCCAGTGATGGTCTGGCGGATGAGGTAGCGCCACTCCTCGCGCTGCCGGAGGCGGTCGGCCTCGGGCGCTTCGGCCAGCGCGAGACCGGCCCCGCCCAGCATCCAGAAGCAGAACCTGACCAGGCTGCCCACCGCCCGGCCGGGCAGGTAGTCCGCGTCGACCAGCGCGGTGATGAAGCGCTCGACCAGGCCGAACGCGTACTGCTGCTCGCACTCCCGCCAGCGGTGCCAGCCGAGCGCGGACGGCCCCTCCAGCCACACCAGCCTCCCGTAGATCGGGTCGCAGCACTGGTCGAGGAACGCGTCGAGGGCCTGGCGGGCCGCCTCCAGCGGGTCGGCGGCGGTGGCCGCGGCGGTGATCCGCGCGATCGCCCGGGTCTCCTGCCCGTCCAGCACCGCCTCGAACAGGGCCTGCTTGCCGTCGAAGTGGTGGTACACCGCACCGCGGGTGACCTGGCTGGCGGCCGCGACGTCCTCCAGCGAGGTCCCGGCGTACCCGCGCGTGCCGAACAGGCGGGTCGCCTCCTCGAGCAGCGCCGCCCGGGTCGCCTCGGAGTACAGCTCTCGCCGGCTCCTGACTTGTGACATGCGTAGAGTGTAGTAACATACACGGAGTATGTGAAAAGCACGGCGTATGTGAATGACAGGCTGCGTGATTTCAGGCTGGAAGGAGCCGCCGTCATGTCCCAGACCATGCCCCCGCCGGTATTCGACCCGTTCGTCCCGGGCTTCACCGACGACCCCTATCCGCAGTACGCGGCGCTGCGGGCCGGCGCCCCGGCCGGCCGCAACCCGCTCGGGTTCTGGCTGCTGACCCGCTACGACGACATCGCCGGGCTGCTCCGGGCGGGCATGTCGGTCGAGGACGGCAACATCACCGACCGCGAGCTGCTCTCGCTGCGCGAGCAGGTCTACGGCGAGGTGCGGGAGGGCTCCCGGGCCCGGTCCATGCTGGACCGCGACCCGCCGGACCACACCCGGCTGCGCCGGCTGGTGTCGAAGGCGTTCACGCCGCGGGCGGTCGAGGCGCTGCGCCCGCGCATCACCGGCCTGGTCGACGAGATGCTCGACGCGGCCGGGCGGCAGGGATCAGGGTCCCCGGTCGACCTGGTGGACGCGCTGGCCTTCCCGCTGCCATTCGCCGTGATCGGCGAGATGCTCGGCACGCCGCCGACCGACCACGAGCGGATCAGGCAGCTGAGCGGCACCGTGGTCCGCTCGCTCGAACCGGTCAACGACCCGGCCACGGCCGCGGCCATCGTCGAGGCCGACGCCGAGCTGACCCAGATCGCCGCCGAGATGATTGCCTGGAAGCGCGCCCACCCGGCCGATGACCTGCTCACCGCGCTCATCAACGCCGAGGACGACGGCGACGTGCTGGGCGACGACGAGCTGATCTCGCAGACGCTGCTGCTGTACATCGCCGGGCACGAGACGACGGTCAACCTCATCGCGGGCGGCACGCTCGCCCTGCTGCGGCACCCGGACCAGCTGGCGCGGCTGCGGGCCGAGCCCGCGCTGGTCGGCAACGCGGTGGAGGAGATGCTCCGCTACGACAGCCCGGTGCAGGCGACCAGGCGGATCACGCTGGAGCCCGCGAGCTTTACCGGCGTGACGATCCCGCCCGGATCCTTCGTGCTGGCCCTGCTCGGCTCGGCCAACCGGGACGAGAGCTACTTCGGGCCCGACGCCGGCGAGTTCCGGCTGGACCGGGAGAACGCGCGGCAGCACGTCTCGTTCGGCGCCGGGCCGCACCACTGCCTGGGCGCGTCGCTGGCCCGGATGGAGGCCGCGATCGCGGTCGGCCAGCTGATCAGCCGGTTCCCCGGGCTCGCGCTGGACGGCGAGCCCACCTGGAACGGCCGGATCAACCTGCGCGGGCCGGCCCGCCTGCCGGTGTCACTGAGCTAGGAACGGGCACCGGGGCGGTGCCGTTGCCGGTGACGCCATGGCCCGTGACGGCAGTGGACTTCTTCAGCGTGTCCAGGATCGTCAGGCCCTGGCCGACCAGGCCGGCCACGACCTCGTTAACGCCCTGGGTGCCGTTGAGCACGGTGAGGTTGGACTCGGCCAGGCCGCGGGCGGCCGCCTCGACCAGGGACGGCAGCCACGATGCCGAGCTTCTCCATCTCGCCGTGGCTGCCGTCCTTGATCTCCTGGGCGACCCGGTCGCGTTCCCTGATGATCTGCTCGACGGTGAGGCCGCCGATGATGGACCGCAGGTGCCCGGCGAACACCCGGCCGACGAGCACCTCCATCCGGTCCTGCTCGGACAGGAACCGGCGGGCCGCGTTCGCGATCGAGGCCTGGTCGTCACCCACCTTGAACGCGGTCACCGCGCGGACGTTCAGCCGGATGCCCTGGCTGGTGATGCACTCTTCGGCGATCTCCGCCTCGCGCAGCGCGAGCGAGAGCACCCGCGCCTTCTGCTTCACCGGCGTCACGAAACAGCCGTGACCGGTGACGATACGGAACTGCGTTGCCTCGTTGTTCCGCTTGGAACCGGAGATCAGCAGCGCCTCATTGGGCGCCGGGACGTGCCAGAAGAACATTTCCTGCTCCTCTTACGGGGGGTTACTGCTGGAATGGGGTCACGAATACCGAACGGCCGGACAGGGCCTCGACGACCACGACCCGGGTGTGCCGGGCAATGGGCTCATCGGACAGGGCCGTGAAGGCCTCGGTCCCGCCGCGGACCGGCAGCAGCACCTCGCCGGGGCCGCCTGCCGGGACGGATACCGTGACCCGCCCGATTGTGCCGATAAGACTTTCCTGCGCGCCCGCGGACGCCCTGTCCATTACCTGGCCACCGGCTTTCTGGTTTTCGTGCCGGTACCGGTATACACCCGCAGCGGGCTGGTCAGGCGTCGCCTGAATGGCTCAGATGACGCAACCCGACGCACCTGTCAGGTAAATGGCCATTACCATTTTCCCCTGATGGGTGCGAGACAGGTTTTCTCCACCGCCGGGCTGCCGGCGGCGCGGCGGATCGAGCTGTGGGAGGGCCACAACGCGGCCGCGCTGATCGGCCTGAGCTGCCACAGCGCGATCCCGCTGGAGGCCACCGAGGTCAACGTGCCGCTCGGCCGGGTCCAGCTGGCCCGGGTCACCGGGTCCCCGCACGTGGTGGAGCGGGACGCCGCCTTCATCGGGCGCGACCCGGCCGGGGCGGTCGCGGTTTACGCGACGTTGCGCGGGCAGGCCTGGTTCCGGGACGCGAACGGGACCCGGGAGCTGCGGCCGGGCCAGCTGCTGATCTGCGACGCGGACCGGCCGTTCGCCCGCGGGTTCGCGCGGGGGCTGGAGGAGCTGGCCATCAAGGTGCCGCGGGAAGCGCTGGCCGGACCGCTGCGCTCCGCCCTTCTCGAGCGGCCCATGGTGACGACCTTCGCGCCGGGGCACGATCCGTACGCCCGGGCCCTGGCCCGGCTAGCGGACCGGGCCACGCGAGCGGATCATCCCGGAGCGCCCGGTCTCGGCGAGACCGACGAGGGCGCTGTGATCGACCTGGTAGCCGTGCTCACGGCCAGCCGCGGGGCCGACCGGGCGGCGGCCCTGCGCGCCGCCGCGTACGGCTTCATCGAGGATCACCTGGCCGACCCGGGGCTGGGGGCGGCGCCGATCGCGGCCGCGATCGGGGTCAGCGAGCGCCATCTTTCGCGAGTGCTCGCGGCGGGCGGGATGACGGTGCCGCGACTCGTTCGGTCCCGTCGTCTTGAAGTTGCGTACGCGATGCTGGCGGGGCCGGCCGGCCCTCGCCCGGCACCTTCGGTCGCCGAGGTCGCGGCCCGGTGCGGGTTCACCTCGGCGGCCTGGTTCTCGCACGCGTTCCGGGCGCGGTTCGGGCTGCGGGCGGGCGAGGTCAGGCGCGCGGCCGGGCGCTGAAGTTCGCATTTCCGCCCTATTAGGCCCGTGAGCTGCGGGAACCGCCGGACGCCGGCCACAATCAGGGCCATGCCAGACTTCGACGACGGCCTCGCCGAGACCGAACTTCCCGCCGGGCGGGTAGAAACCGACGTGCTGATCGTGGGCTCCGGGCCGGCCGGCGGCGCGGCCGCGCTGTGCCTGTCGAGCCTCGGCATCGGCAACATCATGATCACCAAGTACCGCTGGACGGCCAACACGCCGCGGGCGCACATCACCAACCAGCGGGCCATGGAGATCTTCCGCGATCTCGGCATCGAGGCGCAGGTGCTGGCCGACGCCACCCCGCACGAGCTGGTCGGCGACACCGTGTTCTGCACCTCGATCGCCGGCGAGGAGATCGGCCGCATCCGCACCTGGGGCACGCACCCGGCCCGCGAGGCCGACTACCAGCTGGCCTCACCCTGCCTGATCTGCGACATCCCGCAGACCTACCTGGAACCGATCCTGGTCAGGAACGCGGCCGCGCGCGGCACCCAGGCGCGGTTCTCCACCGAGTACCTCTCGCATACGCAGGACGCCGACGGGGTCGACGTGCGGGTCCGGGACCGGCTGACCGGCGCGGTCTACACGATCCGGGCCAAGTACCTGATCGGCGCGGACGGGGCCCGCTCGATGGTCGCCGCCGACATCGGGCTGCCGATGGAGGGCCAGATGGACATCGCCGGCTCGATGAACATCACCTTCAAGGCCGACATCTCGGCCCTGGTGGGGCACCGGCCCTCGGTGCTGTACTGGGTGATCCAGCCCGGGTCCAACATCGGCGGGATCGGCACCGGCCTGGTCCGGATGATCCGGCCGTGGCACGAGTGGCTCATCGTGTGGGGCTACGACATCAGCGGGCCGCCGCCGGTGGTGGACGAGCAGGCCGCCACCGCGATCGTCCGCGGCCTGGTCGGCCTGCCCGACCTGAAGGTCGAGATCACCGGCACCTCGCTGTGGGGCAACAACGAGCTGTACGCCACCCACCTGCAGGCAGGACGGGTGTTTTGTGCGGGAGACGCGGTGCACCGGCACCCGCCGAGCAACGGGCTGGGGTCCAATACCTCGGTCCAGGATGCCTACAACCTGGCCTGGAAGCTGGCGGCGGTGCTGCGCGGGCAGGCCTCTCCTTCGCTGCTCGAGACGTACTCGGCCGAGCGGGCACCGGTGGCGCGGCAGATCGTGCTGCGGGCTAATCAGTCGAGCCGGGAGTTCGGTCAGTTCTTCGACGCGCTGGGGATGACCGGGGCGGCATCGGAAGCGGAGATGATGGCCCAGATCGAGGAGCGCAAGGACGATACGCCGCGGGGCGCGGCCAAGCGGGCCGCGCTGGTCGAGGCGATGGAGCTGAAGAACTACGAGTTCAACGCGCACGGGGTGGAGATGGGGCAGTTCTACGCTTCGTCGGCCGTGGTGTCCGACGGGTCGGTGCGGCCCGCGCCCGCGCGGGACCCGGAGCTTTACTACCAGCCGTCGACCGTGCCCGGGGCCCGGCTGCCGCACGTGTGGGTCGGGGACAGCACCCGCAAGCTGTCCACCCTGGACCTGGCTCCGTACGACCGGTTCACGCTGATCACCGGGATCGCGGGGTCGGCCTGGGTCGCCGCCTGTGCCGCGGTCGCTGCTGATCTCGGCGTGCCGCTCGAGGCGGTGGTCATCGGGCCGGGGCGCCCGGTGACTGACATCTACTACGACTGGGCGCGGATCCGGGAGGTCGCGGAGGAGGGCGCGCTGCTGGTCCGGCCGGACAAGCACATCGGCTGGCGGTCGATGGGCCTGCCGGACGATCCGGCGGCGGCGCTGCGCTCGGCGCTGGTTTCCCTGCTCGGCCGGTGAGCTTTTCAGGCGGCTGGTGACCGTGATTTTGGCCAGCGAGGGCTCTTCGCGCTGGCTGACGAAGCGCCCGTTCTCGTCGACCAGGAGCCAGCGGCGGTCGCCCCGCCAGGCCCTGCGGCTCGACGCGGGACTCGCCAAGGTCCACGGCGCGGGCGGCCTTCACCGGGTAGATGTGGATCGAGGCGAGGCGGGTGGCTGGCGGCACCCTTCCGACGGTACCTCCCGAGACCTCAGGCGGCGGATCTCAGGCCGGAGGTGACGAGGGTGCCGAGCTGGCTCCGGGACAGGCCGGCCGCGCCGATCACCAGGTCCTGGCGTGCTTCCTTGATGACCACGGTGCTTCCCGCCTTGGGGGGTGTGTACCCGGGCGGGGCGATGAACATGAGGATGCAGACGCCGGACGTGACGGCCGCGACCTCCTCGGTGACGCTGCCGGCGGGCGGCTGGGTCGCCGCGGCGCAGGGGGCGGCGTCGGTGCCGCTGGGATGGTACTGGCCGGGCAGCGTCAGGGTGTAGGTGCCGAGGCGCAGCGCAGTTTCGGCCGGGCCCGCCTTGGCCGGGGCGCCGCCGGAGGTGCTGGCGATCCCGATCGGCACGCCGATGCCGGCGAAGACCACGAACAGGCCGCAGACGCCGGCGAAGCGGAGCCGGCGGACCTTTCGGTGCCGCGCGATGACCAGATGGGCTAGCTCGTCCCGCGGCGCGACGTCATCGAGCTCGCTCATCAGCGCGAGCCTGAGGTTGAATTCGTCGTCAGCCTGGATGGACACGGCGCACCTTCTTGTCTCCGTATTCGGCGTATTCGGCGGACAGCAGCATCCGCAGCTGGTCGAGCCCCCGGCTGGCCGCCGACTTCACGGTGCCCTCGGCGATGCCGAGCGCCTTGGCGGTATCGGCCACCGAGGCGTCCATGAGGTAGCGGAACACCAGCACCTCGCGCTGGACGTCGGGCAGCCGGCGCAGCACGCGGACCAGCACGTGGCGGCGGTCGGCGGCCTCGGCGAACGACATGACCACCGCGTTCGGCCCGGCGTCGTCGATGACGCCCGGTACCTCCGGGTGCCGCTTGGCGTGCCGCCAGCGCTCCCGGCACACGTTGACCAGCACCGTCCGGCTGTAGGCCTCGGGCGCCTCCCGGGCCCGGTCCCAGCGCCGGAACGTCCGCAGCAGCGTCAGCTGCAAGGCGTCCTCGGCTTCCTCCCGCGAGCTGAGCAGCACGAGGGCCGCCCGCAGCAGCATCGCCGATGCCCGCGTGACGAATTCGGTGAACTCCGCCTCGCGGTCGGCACCTCGCGCCAATCTCACGACACGTTCAATGCCGCCGGGCGCTCGGTGGTTCCCTCGGATCCGAGAATTTTCTACACGGGTATTTTCCGTGCGGTCTCGTTTACGGGTTTTTTGGCGGCCTCTTTTTGGGCGCCCTCTTTCTGGGCGCCCTCGCTCGCGGGCTTGGTCGCGGGCTGGCTGGCTTGCTGGCGGACGAAGCCCTTGTAGCTGTGCTGGTGCAGCTGGCTCTCGATCTGCTTGACGGTGTCGAGCCCGACGCCGACCACGATCAGCAGGCTCGTCCCGCTGAACGCGAGCTGGCTGCTGACGTGGAGCGCGCCCAGCGCGACCAGCGGGAGCAGCGCGATCGCGGCCAGGTAGACCGACCCGGCCGCGGTCAGCCGGCTGAGCACGTAGTTCAGGTAGCCGGCGGTGGCCGGGCCGGGCCGCAGCCCGGGCACGAAGCCGCCGTACTTCTGCATGTTGCCCGCCACCTCGGTGGGGTTGAACGTGATCGACACGTAGAACCAGGTGAAGCCCAGGATCAGCAGGAAGTACAGGATGTAGTAGAGCGGGAAGGCGCCGGTGCCGGGTACCAGGTAGCGGTCCACCCAGGCGATCCAGCCCTGGTTCGAGTTACCGAGCAGCGACGCGGCGGTCTGCGGCAGGAAGAGCAGCGACGAGGCGAAGATGACCGGGACCACGCCGGCCTGGTTGACCTTCAGCGGGATGTACGTGGTGGCGCCGCCGTAGACCCGGCGCCCGGTGATCCGCTTGGCGTACTGGACCGGGATCCGCCGCTGGGCCTGCTCGATGAAGACCACGCCCGCGACCAGGACGATGATCACCACGGCCAGCACCGCCGTCATCGCGATGCCCTTGGTCAGGTAGACCTGCTCGACGCCGCCGAAGATGCCGGCCACCACGCTGGTGAAGATCATCACCGACATGCCGTTGCCGATGCCGCGGTCGGTGATCAGCTCGCCCATCCACATGATCACGGCGGTGCCCGCGACCATCGTGATCATCATGGTGGCGATGGTGAAGACGGTGGGGTGCGGGATGATCGGGTGGTCGGTGGCCGAGCAGGACGAGCCGGAGAACAGGCTCCCCGAGCGGGCCGCCTGCACGTAGGTGGCGGCGATCAGGACGGCCAGCCCCACCGTGAGGTACCGGGTGTACTGGGTGATCTTGGCCTGGCCGGCGTGGCCCTCGTCCTTGAGCGTGTGCAGCCGCGGGATGACTTCGGTGAGCAGCTGCAGGATGATGCTGGAGGTGATGTAGGGCATGATGCTCAGCGCGAACACCGTGATGTGCAGCAGCGAGCCGCCGCTGAACAGGTTGAGCATGGCGTAAAGGTCCGCCGCGGCCCCCGGGTGGGCGGTCGCCAGGCCGGAGCAGTAGCGCACGTTGGCGGTCGAGATGCCCGGCGCGGGCAGCGACGCGCCGAACCGGTACAGCACGATGATGCCGAAGGTGAACAACAGCTTCTTGCGCAGATCGGGAGTACGGAACGCCTGAGCGAACATCGCGAGCTTGGCCACGGGTCCTTAAATGCCGTTGGCGTGGCCGCCGTTCCGGAGTGTGGCGTTCGTCTCGTTAGCCGAACTGCACCGAGCGGCGGGCCATGCCGAGCCAGAAGCCCTCGATGACGGCCCGCTGGGTGCCGAGTTCGTCCGCGGCCGCGCCGAGCGTGACGAACAGCGGGGCGAAGTGCTCGGTGCGCGGGTGGGCCAGGCGGCCGCCCGGGGCCTTGCGCTCGAAGTCGAGCAGCGCGTCGACGTTGGCCGCCTCCAGGGTCCGGCGGCCCCAGTCGTCGAACTCCTTCATGACCGGGGAGACGAGGTTGTCGTCGCCGGTGATGGCGCGCAGGTTGTGGGTGAAAAAGCCGCTGCCGATGATCAGCACGCCCTCGTCGCGCAGCGGGGCCAGCTTGCGGCCGATCTCCATCAGCCGGACCGGGTCCAGGCTGGGCATCGAGATCTGCAGCACGGGCACGTCCGCGTCCGGGTACATCTCGACCAGCGGGACGTAGGCGCCGTGGTCCAGGCCTCGTTGCGGGACGTCGAGTACCGGGGTGGCCGGCGAGCGCAGCAGCTTGCGGACCTTATCCGCCAGCTCGGGGGCGCCGGGCGCGGCGTAGGTGACCTGGTAGTAGTGCTCAGGGAAGCCCCAGAAGTCGTAGACGAGCGGCACCGTGGTGGTGGCGCCCAGGGCCAGCGGCGCCTCTTCCCAGTGGGCCGAGATCATCAAGATGGCCGTCGGCTTGGGCAGGTTTTGCGACCACGCGGCTAGTTCTTCCGGCCAGGTCGCGTGGTCCGCCAGCGGCGGAGCGCCGTGCGAGAGGTAGAGCGCGGGCATCCTGGCCGCGGCCTGGGTGCTTTCCGCAGCCTGGGTGCTTTCCGCGGGCTGGGTGCTCTCCGCGGGCTCCATGCTTTCTGCGGGCTCCGTGCCTTCCACGCCTTGCCCGGTCATGACGCCCTCCGTGCTTCCCCGCCAGGCCTCTGGCCTAGTTGTTTCCCAGCCAGCTCTCTGATCTAGTTCAAATTTGAATTACTCTTGCGGGAGACTAGCACGATGGTTCAAATTTGTACAACTGGCGGTAGGGTGGTCTCCATGGACGCGGTGACGTGGCTGGACGAGGACGAGATGCGGGCCTGGCACGCCTTCCTGGCCGCGGGGTCGCTGATCGACCGGCTCCTCGACGCCCAGCTCAAGGACGCCATCGGGCTGTCCCACCCGCAGTACGAGATCCTGGTCCGGCTGGCTGACGCCCCGGACGGCGAGCTGCGCATGACCGAGCTCGCCGACACCCTGCTGTCCTCCAAGAGCGGCCTGACCTACCAGGTCACCCAGCTGGAGAAGGCGGGCCTGGTGGCCCGCCGGTCCTGCCCCTCCGACGTCCGCGGCGTCCTCGCCGTCCTCACCGAGGCCGGCCGCCGCCGCCTCGAGCAGGCCGCCCCCGGCCACGTCGCCCTGGTCCGCGAGCTGCTCATCGACGTCCTCACCCCGGACCAGCTCGCCGTCCTGGCCGACGCCCTCGGCGAGGTAAGCCGCCGCGCCGCCACCCGCACCTGACCGCGCCAGTCCTAGGAAGCCGGCCCGGCTCGCCCCGGCCCGGCTCGCCCGGCCCGGCTCGCCCGCACTAGAAGGCCACGCGGGACAGATGATGCTCGCGGTGCGCCCGGTGACAGCTACGCCAGCCCGCTCCCCGGGCGCCAACGACATGGATGCCACATCGATGTCGCTGGAACGACATCAATGCTCCATCGATGTCGCGGCAGCCACGGCACCTGCGATGGATGCTCCGGGCGGCTGGCCCCCGGGCCGACGATCAGCGACAGGAAACCGCGGACCGGCGGCTGCGGAATTTCGAGGTCGAGACGATACCGCTCATTACCCATTACCGGGCACGCGGCGAACTCGAGGTCATCGACTCGACGCAGGATGAAGCGGACGTTCACGACGAGCTCATCGCACGCGTAGCCGCCAGATGCACGCGGGAGTGAGATCCCCCTAGCCATGATTCCGGCCACCGGCCATCCTAATGATCATGGTTAGCAGGAAAAGAGCAGGTTAGGCGCATTCCTGATCATTTTTCCTGATGCCGCGCTATCGCCTTCCGTCACCGCGAAAATACCGTTAATATTGTCCTTGGCATCTGCAGCGGCACCGAACCGCGGCGGAAAGTTGATCATCAGGTGAAAAGCAGTTCAGGGCAGCAAGGGTACTCACGGACCGAGGGAACATGCTGCGAGCCGCCAGGGCATCACCGCCCCCAGCGGGGGACAACTCTTTTCATCGCATGCCACCGCCGCCAGCACCCGCTACCGGCCTTCGGTGGTGCGAGAAACCTCTTGACGCAGCTGTGGACAGTGCGCGCCGGCTGGGGAGGCGACTGGCGTGATATTCCTGGGGGGAAATTAGATGTTACGATCCGAGGCAACGCTTTCAAGCGACCGTGTCGACGCGGCGGTAGAACTCTCACTGGCGTGCCTCCGCGGTAATTTTCGTACTAAACCAGAGACAGCGAGCCAACCGAGGGCGGCGGGCTGGTATCACTATCTTGATGATCCGAATCCCGGCGTGACGGCCTCGGCCGTCGGACTGTATTGCTTCAGTCTCGCGGGCACCGAATTTGAACGCACCGACCAGGTCGTAGAATACCTGATAAGCCAGCAGGTAAAGGGAGCCGGGGGTGGCGGCTGGGCCGTCCGGACCACCAACCATTTCCCGATCGTCGAGGCAACCGCCTGGGTACTCCGCTCCTTGAGCCTGCCCCAGGCCCGCATGAATGCGACCAGCACCGCCCTGGACGCAGGCGTGACCTGGCTGGAAGCCAACCAGAATACCGATTTCGGCTGGGGATCATACAAGGGCCAGGCTTCGCGAACCTTCACCACGGCGCTTTCCGTGCTCGCCTTGCAGGAAAGCGGCGGATCAGCCGAGGTGATCGGCAACGCCCATAAATGGCTGATCGGGGCACAGAACCCTAACCAGCCAGCGTGGGGTCCGCTGCCAGCCAGCGAGCCCACCATGGCCCACACCAGCTTCGCCCTGATGGCGCTACTGGCCACGCCCGACGCGCTTCCCGCGACCGCGATCCGGCAGACCATCAACTGGCTGGCCGAACGCCTGCAGCCCGGAGAACACGTGGAGAAGGAGACAGCGGTCGAAGAATATGACATCCCGTACATCCACAACGACATCACCGACACTTTCCAGAATTCCCTGCCGCACTTCGCCGGGCCGGTAACGCTGACCGCGCTCTTGCGGGCAGGAGCCGACCCACTGCAAGAGAAAGTATTCAACACCTTAGCCGAGATGATTCAGACCCAGGAAACAGCTGACTCGAAGCGGTCCGGCTCATGGGAGCTTCCGCGAAGCCCCCGGCGTCCGTCGATATGGGCTGTATGGCCATTTGTGGCGGCGCTCACCACCGCGCGGAATCGCATTTTCCCGTCAGCCGACAGCACCGCGACGCTGCTGTTTACTGGTTGCGCGATTATTCAGTCTAGCTCTTCGACGCGGCATCTGACCAGGCGCCTGCTGATCACGAACGCGCTGACCGACTGGCTTCGGCTGCGTAGGGTGGCAGTCGGGCTGTGGAGCATAGCCGTCGCAGTACTAATTATCATGATAATTCTGTGGAGAACCGGGCAGCTCACGCTCAACGTCTTCCTCATAGCCCTTCTATTGCCCGTAGCATTGCTAGTCTTTCAGATTCTCTGGGACCGGCGGATCTCATCAAGGAATACCAGGAAATGACCGGATCGGTAATTGCAGCACAGCCGTGCGACTTGTGCCAGGAGATAGGGCTCGCGGGTACGGCGGTCACCGCCACCCTCGGTGACGCGGAACGCGCAGACGGGTATTCCAGGCTCATCCGCCGGACTTCCGTGGTCGACGCACTCGCCGGGCTGGGATCGGTCATACCGGGCTACGTCCTCCTGATGCCCAGGCGCCATGTGCGCAGCATGGGCGAGCTGACCATGCCGGAAATATCGCACGTGTTCGACGCTGCCTGGCGGATGGCAGACCGGGTGGTGAAGGTCTTCGGCGGATCGGTGGCTCTCGTGGAACATGGTTCGTCCGGGCACGAGCACGGCCCGAGCGGCGCCTGTATCGATCACGCTCACATTCACTTGTTCCCGCTGGACACGGGGATCAGCCCGGGACTGTTCAGGATTCCTGGTGTCCGCCGGGTCGGGGGCCTCAGTGAACTGAGCGACCTAGCCCAGCGGGGCCTGAATTATTACTACTGCGCCTCGGATCGCGCCAGCGGGTATCTCGCGGTGGAGCCGCAACTCAGGTCTCAGCAAGCGCGGCGGATCTGGGCGGGGGCGATGGGCCGGCAGGACGAGTGGGACTGGGCCCTCTTTCCCTTCCTCGCCAACGCACGGCTGACGGTGGCGAAGCTGCGCCGGGACATACTGCCTTTCGAGGAAGCCGATCGCTCTCTCGGCGATGTCGAACTGAACGAGACGCTGGAGGCCTACAACGCGGCTGCGGACTGGTACGCATCGCACACTCAGGCATTCCCGGAAAAAACGAGCCTGCGCACTGAGATGGACTGGCTATCGGGGCATACGGGCGGCCTCATCCTGGATGCGGGTGCGGGCGCCGGACGTGATGCGGCGTACCTGGCCAGCCTGGAGCGGCCGGTTATCGCGCTGGACGCAAGCGATCGGCTGCTCGTGCATGTACCCCGGCACAAGAACATCCGCACGCTCGTCGGCGACGTGCGGAAACTGCTGCTGGAAAGCAATTCGATCGGCGCCATCTGGTGTTCGGCGGTGCTGCTGCACCTCGGCCGGGACGACGTGCTGCGAGCGCTGCGCGAGTTCTTCCGGGTGCTGAGAGGAGGCGGGCTGGCCGAGGTTTCCGTCAAGGAAGGGACCGGGCACGCGTCCAGCCCGATGCCGGGATTCCCGTGGTTCAGGCGGCACTTCTTCTTCTACGAGGCCGACGACCTGAAACAACTAGCCAGCCTGGCCGGCCTCGATGTCGTCCGGACCTGGACCGAGGATGAAGTGGATTCCGCTCTGGTGGTGCAGCGCTGGGTCAAGGTGCTGCTGCGGAAACCGCCTGCATGACCACGCACTTGCATGTGCACCTCGAGCCCAGCGAGCGGAAACGCCGACAGCAGGGAGCAGCGAGACCGAATTACGAGAGTCCCGGCGAGTTCTTCGCGGAGCACTCGCTGAGCAACCCTGGGCGGCTCACGGTCGACGTGGCCGACCTGGAGCTGTTCATCGGCGAGTTCCACGCGGAACAGCGGGCTCAGGGGGTCAGCTACGTCGAGCTGCGCCTTTCCCCGCGACGGTTCGTTACCGGCGAGGTGACGCTGGCCGAGGTCCTCAGCCGGGCCGATCGCGCGGCAGCCGGCCTGACCCGTCCCGCCGTCCGGCTGGTCCTGCTGCTGAACAGGGATAGTCCAGCCGCCTACGTCGACCGGTGCCAGAACGCCATCGCGGCGGGCCTGCCCGGCTGTTTCGCCGGTATCGACCTGGCCGGTGACGAGGTGCGGTTCCCGGATGTGCGGAAGTTCGAAAGCTGCTTCCTGGCCGCCCGGTCCGCCGGGCTCGGCGTAACCGTGCACGCCGGAGAATTTGGCGACGCCGACAACATCTGGCGTGCGCTCGATCAACTGGGCGCGAGCCGGATCGGGCATGCCGTCTCGGTAATGGGATGCCGTCAGCTGGCGAGGCGGCTCCGCCAGGATCAGGTCCTAGTCGAGGTCTCGGTGACATCCAACGTGGCCCTCGGCGCGGTCCCCTCACCGGACTCCCACCCGCTGCCCTGGCTGCTGGAACAGGGCGTCCTCGTATGCCTGAACACCGACGTCCCGCTGCACGTAGGCACCAGGCTGGCGGACGAACGGCGGCAGGCGGCACGCCTCGTCGGTGACGACTGGCTGGTGATCGATGCGCTGGAGGAGTCGGCGTGGCGTCATCGCTTCCCTGGCCGGGGCACTTCCGCACCGGGTTGACGGCCGGTTACCGGCACGACGGTGATGCGGCGGCGCCGGGTGCGCCTTTCCAGCCGGGTGGCGGCCGAGGACAGGGCGAGGTTGAGGGGGATGTAGAGGCAGGCGATGACGATCGCCGCCGGGATGGCGTTGGTGTAGAGGTTCTGCAGGATCGAGACCTTGGACGTCAGGTTGTCATAGGCGATGATCGTCCCCAGCGCGGTGTCCTTGAGCAGCACGACGAGCTGGCTGACGATGGCCGGCATCATCGCGGTGATCGCCTGGGGCACCAGGATGAGCCGCATCAGCTGGCCGCGGCGCAAGCCGACCGCGTAGCCGGCCTCGGACTGGCCCTTCGGGATCGCGTTGATCCCCGCCCGCACGACCTCGGCCAGCACCGACCCGTTGTACATGGTCAGCCCGAAGACCACCGCCTGCAGCGCGGTCGGGTTCCAGGCGAAGTTGGTCAGGGCGCCGGGCGCGTACGACGCGAAGAAGATCAGGAGCAGCAGCGGGATGGCGCGGAAGAACTCCACGACCGCCCCGGCCGGGCCGCTGATCCACCAGCGGCCGGAGAGCCGGGCCAGCCCGAAGATGATGCCGAACGCCAGCGCGAGGACCGCCGCGATCGCGGCCGCCGTCAAGGTCCCGGCCAGGCCCGGGAGTATCTGGACGGTCCAGATGTCACCCCGCAGGAACGGCTTCCATTTCTGCGCCGTCCACTGGCCCTTCTGGCCCAGCGCCCACCCGACCCAGGCGGCCAGGCCGGCGAACGCGACCGCGAACAGCACGGTGAGCAAGCGGTTGCGACGCCGGGCCCGCGGTCCCGGCGCGTCGTACAGGACCGTCGGCTCGGTCACCGGGCCACCGTGTTCACCAGATCACCGTTCACCAGGTCACCGTTCACCAGGTCACCGTCCACCGCTTGGCCAGCCAGCCGAACAGCAAGCCCGTCGGCAGGGTCAGCACGATGAAGAACAGGGCGTAGCCGACGAAGATGGGGATCACGCTGTCGCCGTGACTCTGCAGCTGGTTCCGCATCGTGTAGAAGGCCTCGGGCACGCCGATCGCCGCCGCGATGGTGGTGTTCTTGATCAGGGCGATGAGGACGCTGCCGAGCGGGGCGATGACCGCCCGGAAGGCCTGCGGCAGCACCACGATCCGCAGCGTCTGGATGAAGCTCAGGCCGATCGAGCGGGCGGCCTCGGCCTGGCCGAGCGGGACGGTGTTGACCCCGGACCGCAGGACCTCGCAGACGAACGCGGAGGTGTAGGCGACGAGGCCGAACACGGCCAGCCAGAAGTAGTTCGTCGTCTGCACCTCCGCGACCGTGATGATCGAGCCGAGGCCGAGCCCGCAGAACAAGATGATCAGCGTGAGCGGCGTGTTGCGCAGGATGTTCACGTAGAGCGTGCCGACGGTGCGCAGCACGGGCAGCGGCGCCACCCGCATCGCGGCCAGGATGGTGCCGAAGACCAGCGATCCGGCGGCGCTCAGCGCCGACACCTTCACCGTCGTCCAGAAAGCCAGCAGGATCGTGTGGCCATTACTGCGCAAGAAGTCGCTCAAGGCTGATGGTTACTGCTCGAACGGGATGTCGAACTTGCCGATGGTGGGAGGCGTCTCGGCCGGCACCTGGGGCAGGTCCTTGGTCAGGGCCGACTTCCAGCTGCCGTCCTTGAACATGGCCCGCAGGGCGTTGTCGACGGCGGTGACGCCCTTGGTGTCACCCTTCTTCAGCCCGATCCCGTAGATCTCATTGCTGAAGAAGGTGCCGACGACCTTGAGCTTGCCCTGGTTCTGCGACTGGGCCGCGAAGCCGGCCAGGATCGTGTTGTCGGTCGTGACGGCCTGGACCTGGCCGCCGAGCAACTGGTTGACGCAGTCGCCGTAGCCGGGGAGCCGGATCAGGTTGACGGCCGACCCGTACTGTTCCTCGATCCGGTCGCCCGACGCGGAGCCCTGGCCTGAGCAGACCTTCTTGCCCTTGAGGTCATCCGCCTGCTTGATGCTGCTGTCGCCGGCGCGCACGAGGATGTCCTGGTGAGCGATGTAATACGGCCCGGCAAACGAAACCACCTTCTGCCGTTCCTCGGTGATCGAGTACGTCGCTATCACCATGTTTACCTTTCCCTGCTGGAGAAAGGCCTCGCGGTTGGCCGACAGGGTCGGCACGAAATTGATCTTCGTGGCACCGAGTTTATTCGCGATGTACCGGGCGACGTCGACATCGAATCCCGAATACTGGCCGGACGAATTCTGCAGTCCGAGCCCGGGCTGATCGGGCTTCACGCCGATATTCAGCGTCTTGTCGTTCTTGGCCTTGTCGGCGATGGAGTTGCCGCTGCTGGTACTGGTGCCGCCGCCGCTGGTGCCGCTGTCACTGCCGCAGGCCGACAGGACGAGCGCGAGCGCCGCCGCTGCCGCCCCCGCGACGGCGGCCATTCGTGATGAGCGCATGGTTACCCTTAGTGAGTGAGAATCTTGGACAGGAAGTCCCGGGCGCGGTCGGTCCGCGGCTGGGTAAAGAACTCGGCCGGGGCGGCCTCCTCGAGGATCTGGCCATCGGCCATGAAGGCGACCCGGTTGGCGGCGCTGCGGGCGAAGCCCATCTCGTGCGTCACCACGACCATCGTCATGCCGTCGTCGGCCAGGCCGGTCATGACGTCAAGCACCTCGGCGACCATCTCGGGATCAAGCGCGGAGGTGGGCTCGTCGAAGAGCATGAGCCGGGGCCGCATGGCCAGGGCCCGGGCGATGGCGGCTCGCTGCTGCTGGCCGCCGGAGAGCTGGGCGGGATACTTATGCGCCTGGCTGTGGATGCCCACCCGCTCGAGCAGCTCCATGGCCTGCGCCTCGGCCTGCGCTTTCGGAACCTTGCGCACGTTGACCGGGCCGAGCGTGACGTTCCGCAGGACCGTCTTGTGGGCGAACAGGTTGAACGACTGGAACACCATGCCCACATCGGCCCGGTGCCGGGCGAGCTCGCGGCCCTCGGCGGGCAGCGGCTGGCCGTCGAACAGGATGCGCCCGGAGTCGATGGGCTCGAGCCGGTTGATCGTACGGCACAGCGTCGACTTGCCGCCGCCCGAGGGACCCACGATGACCAGGACCTCGCCCCGGGCCAGGCTCAGGCTGACGGCCCGCAGAACGGGCAATCCCCCGAAACTCTTGTCGACGTCCTCCAAGGCCAGGAGCACCGGGGCGCCCCCGGACCCTGGTTGTTCATCGTGAATTCCCCGTACCCCTTTCTTTCCCCATGCGTTCCGGACGCTCCCCATGACGCCCGCTCGCCGGGGGTAACAGTTGCCGCGATGCTAAATCACGACCAATGCAGGCACGGTGCAGAGCATGTGGAGAAAGGATGGAGAAATCCACACCTTGATCATTTTCCCGGGGTCGGGATTTATCAGCTATTAATAATCGGCCGGCATCATAATGGGCTTAGCCGAATGGGAGATCAAGGCGACGGCCTGGCTGCGGCTGAGAGTCTTCGCGAGTTAGCTGGCTAGGAGGTCGCGGAGGGCTTTCTTGTCGAGTTTGCCGACTTTGGTGACGGGGAGCTCGGCGGCGAGTTCCAGGCGCTCGGGCCACTTGAACCTCGCCACTCCGGCGGCGGCCAGGCCGTCCCTGAGGGCGGCGAGGGTGACGGCGGCGCCGGGGGCCGGGACGACGAAGACGCAGACGCGTTCGCCGAGGTCGGGATCGGGGGCGGCGACGGCGGCGACCTGGGCGATCCCGGGCAGCCGGTAGAGGAGGTTCTCCACTTCCTCGGCCGAGATCTTCTCGCCGCCGCGGTTGATCATGTCCTTGTCGCGGCCCTCGACCACCAGGTTGCCGTCCGGGCGGCGGCGGACCACGTCGCCGCTGGCGTACCAGCCGTCCGGGGTGAACGCGCGGGCGTTCTGCTCCGGGGCCCGGTAGTAGCCGCGCGGCGTGTACGGGCCGCGGGTGAGCAGCGCGCCGGGCTCGCCGTCGGGCAGGTCGCGGCCGTCGGCGCCGGTGATCCGGACCTCGTCGCCCGGGCTCAGCGGCCGGCCCTGGGTGCCGCAGATCACCTCGTCGGGGTCGTCGAGCCGGGTGTAGTTCAGCAGGCCCTCGGCCATGCCGAACACCTGCTGCAGCGTCGCGCCGAGCACCGCCCGGACCCGCCGGGCGTGTTCGTCGGCGAGCCGGGCGCCGCCCACCTGCAGCACCTCCAGCGTCTGGAGCTGCGCGTTTCCGTGTTCGATGGCGTAGGCGAGCCAGCGCTGGGCGACCGCGGGGACGGCGGCGGTGATGGTGACGCCCTCGGCCTCGATGGCGGCGAAGGCGCTGGCCGGGTCGGGTGCGGCGTGCATGACGACCCGGCCGCCGGACAGCCAGGTGCCGAGCAGGCCGGGGCAGGCGAGCGGGAAATTGTGCGCGGCGGGCAGGGTGACGAGGTAGACGGTGCGGTCGTCCAGCCGGCACAGCTGGGCGGAGGCGCGCGCGTTGTAGGCGTAGTCGTCGTGGGTGCGGGCGATCAGCTTGGGCAGGCCGGTGGTGCCGCCGGAGAGCAGGAAGACGGCGACGTCCGACGGGGCGGGCGGGGCAGCGTCCCAGCGGGTCCGGTCCGCGCTGGCGCCTGACGGCGCAGGGCTGGACGGCGCGGGGCTGGGCGGCGTGGTGGCGGGCGGCTCGGCGCACAGGGCGGCCAGGTCTTCGTGCCCGGGTGCCACGTCGGGGGTGGCGACCAGGACGTGCTCCAGCGTGTCCGAGGTGGCCATGAGCTGGGCGGCCAGTTCCTGGTGGTCGAAGCCGCGCAGGAGGCCGGGGACGGCCAGGGCGCGGGCTTCGCTGTGCTGGCCCAGGTAGGCGAGCTCGTGCTGGCGGTGCGCGGGCAGTGCCATGACCGGAACGATCCCGGCCCGCAGGCAGGCCAGGGTGAGAACGGCGAACGGCCAGGTGTTCGGCAGCTGGACGACGATCCGGTCGCCGCGCTCCAGGCCCAGGTCATCGGTGAGGCGGGTGGCGAGCGCGTCGGCGCGGGCGAGCAGGGACCGGTAGCTGATCCGGGTGGCGCCGTCGGTCAGGGCGATCGCGTCCGGCCGGGCGCGGGCCACCACGGCGATCGCGGTGCCGAGGGCCTCCCCGCGCCACCAGCCCGCCGCCCGGTAGGCCCGGGCCAGCTCCGGCGGCCAGGGTACGGTTCCGGCCGCGATCGGCGTGATCCCGCGGCTCATGGCGTCACCCCCACCAGGTCGGCCCGGCCGGACAGGACGGCGGTGCGGGCCCGGTCCTCGAAGGCAGGGTCCTGCTCGCCGTCCTCGATCAGCATGGTGATGGCGCCGTGGTCCAGCCGAGCCGTCTCGCTGATCAGCCGGCGGGTGAACGAGGTACCGCCGTCCACCGCTACCAGGCAGGCGCCCTGCGCGAGGCCGCGGATCACGGCCGCCTCGGCCGGCCCGAGACCGTCCTCGGTGTCCGGGGCGGTGATCCGGAGGCCCCAGGGCTGGCGCCGGGGCGGATGAGGCGGATCGGCCAGCAGGGGCAGCGGTCCGGCAGCCAGGTGAGCGGTGCTGGCGGTGATAGGGATGAGGCGGCCGGGCTGGATGGCGTTGCCGATGGTGAGGGGTGTTTGGAGGACCTCGGTTCCGCCGTGGGCGGCGTGCCAGGCGGCGTGGACGGCGCCGGTGAAGCGGGGGTCGCGCTGGCGGAGCTTGGATTCCGGCAGGGAGCGGCTGAAGAAGTGGAAGGCGAACTGCCAGGGTGGCAGGTGCTGGTAGGACCGGCCGAAGTGCTCCCACCACGACAGCGAAGGACGGGCGGAATGCTGGATCCGGGCGATGGGGCCACTCCGTTCGGCCTCGTAGACGGCGAGGGCCGTATCGATGGTGTCAGGGTCCGTGCTGGTTTTTTCCAGCGCTGCCACCAGGGCGATCGCGTCTTCCAGGGCCATTTTGGTGCCGGAGCCGACCGAGAAGTGCGCGGTGTGGGCGGCGTCGCCGAGCAGGACCACGGCGGTGCGGCCGATCCGGTGCCGCCACCGGCTGGTGCGCCAGGTACGGAAGTTGCCCCAGCGTGAGTTGTTGACCAGCAGCGGGCGGCCGTCGAGCTGCGCGGCGAAGAGCTTTTCCAGGTAGGCGCGGGTGAGCTCGTCGCTGGGGCCGGGCGGCTGGCTGACGTCGAAGCGGTCCAGGCCCGCGGCGCGCCAGGAGGGTCCGTCGGTCTCGACGATGAAGGTGGAGACGCCGTCCCCGATGGGGTAGCCGTGCACCGCGAACACCCCGTGCGGGTCCTGCTCGTGCACGAAGGTCAGCCCGTCGAAGGGATAGCTGGTGCCGAACCAGATGAACTTCGCCGTCGCGGTGACCACGCTCGGTCCGAAGACGTCGGCGCACTGGGTCCTGACCAGTGAGTTCGCGCCGTCGGCGGCGATCACCAGGTCGTAGCCGGCGGCCAGCAGGTCGTCGAGGTTCGCGGACGTGGCGAAGCGCAGGTCGACGCCGGCCTCGGCCGCCCGCTGCTGCAGCAGGGCCAGCAGCCGGCGACGGGCCACCGCGGCCATGCCGTTGCCGCCGAACCGCCACCGTTCCCCGCGCAGCCGGACCTCGATGGGGTCCCAGTGCACGCCGTGATCGGTCAGCGCGCGGCGCAGCACCGGGTCGGCGGCGTCGATGCCGTCCAGGGTGGCGTCGGAAAACACCACGCCGAAGCCGAAGGTGTCGCCCGCCCGGTTACGCTCGAACAGCGTGACCTCGCGGCCGGGGTCGCCGCGCTTGGCCAGCAGCGCGGCCAGCAGCCCGCCGGGGCCGCCGCCGAGGACCGCGATGCGCACGTAAGGCTCCTATGCGTTTCAATCTATTGACGAACGCAGAATCTATGACACACAATAACGCCCATGCTGATCTTGGCAATAGCTAACCGGGCCGGACAGCGACGATGCCGATGAAACCGCGGGCCATCTTGTGGGACCTGTTCGGGGCCCACCTGCGCTACGCCGCCGGGGCCCGGGACGGGTGGGTGCCGATGCGGGCGCTGAACCAGCTGCTCGAGCTGTTCGGGGTGGGCGAGAGCACGAGCCGGGTGGTGCTGTCCCGGATGCGCCGGGAGGGCTGGTTCACCACCTGCCGGGACGGGCGGCAGACCAGCTACGCGCTCACCGCCCGGAGCATCAAGATGCTGGACGAGGGGCGGGCCCGCATCTTCGACCGCGGCCGCGACGACTGGGACGGCACCTGGCGGATGGTCATCTACGCGGTGCCCGAGGAGAGCCGGGCCGAACGGGACCGGGTCCGGCGGACGCTCGCCTGGCACGGGTTCGGCCCGCTGGCCGCGGCCACCTGGATCAGCCCGCACCCGCGGCTCGAGCTGGTCCGCGAGGCGCTGGCCGGCCTGGCCGCGACCCGGATGGACCTGCTGGAGAGCCGGGCGCTGAGCCGGGCGGCGGACCGGGAGATGGCGTTCCGCTGCTGGGACCTGGACGGGCTCGCCCGGGACTACGCCGAGCTGATCAGCGAGTACACCCAGCTCCCGGCGGCGGCCGAGCTGGCCGCGCTGCCCGGTCCCGAGGCGCTGCGACGGCAGGTGGAGCTGACGGCCTCGTACCGGGCGCTGCCGTTCCGCGACCCCGACCTGCCCGCCACGCTGCTGCCGGAGGGGTGGCAGGGACGGCGCGCCCATACGCTGTTCAGCACGGCTCATGACGCCCTGAATGCCCCGGCCGGCGCCTACGTCCGGACCGTGCTCGACCCTCGATGAGGAGGCCATTATGGGAGAGAACTTCGTGCTGGTGCACGGCGCCTGGCACGGCGGCTGGGCCTGGCAGCCGGTGGCGAGCAGGCTGCGCGCCGCCGGGCATCATGTCTGGGCGCCCACCTGCCCTGGCCTCGGCATCGACGACGACCCGCGCGGCGTGACCCTGGCCGGCTGCGTGGACAGCCTGGTCAGCCAGGTCGAGGCGTCCTTCGCGGTCGACATCACGCTGGTCGGGCACAGCTGGGGCGGCTACGTGATCGCCGGCGCGGCGCCGCGGCTGGCGTCGCGGCTCAAGCGGCTGGTGTTCTGGAGCGCCTTCGTGCCCGAGCTGGGCCGTTCGCTGCACGACGAGGTCCCGCCGGCCTACCAGGAGCTGTTCGCGTCGCTGGCGGGGTCGTCCGAGGACAACACCGTGGCCCTGCCGCTCGAGGTGTTCCAGGGCGCCTTCATGGGCGACGCCTCGCCCGCGGAGGCGGCGGTGGTGCACTCGGTGCTGCGCCCGCAGCCGTACCGGACGTTCACCGACGCGCCCGATGACGAGGCCTACCGGAGCCTGGGCCTGCCGCTGCACTACGTGCTGTCCTCCGACGACGTGGCGCTGCCGCCGGGCGAGTACGGCTGGAACCGGTTCGCCGAGCGGATCGAGGTCTCCCCCGCGCTGGTGCCGGGCAGCCACGAGTCCATGTTCACCCGGCCGGCCGAGCTGGCCGCGGCCCTGGAGAAGGTTGCTGCCGCGGATTGACCAGCTCGCGGGCGAGGACATCCCGCCGTTTCTATCTTTTGAACCCGGACAAGCTTCATCCCGAACGAGCTCGGTTCCCGCCTCGCTCACCGCTTATCGCCCTCCGATGGGGGCGCTACGCTGCCGTATGGATCATGACGGAATGGATCGCTCTGATCGTGGCGGGGTGCGCTGGATCGAGGAGCTGCCGGCCGGGCTGGCCGCGCAGCAGGGACTGCTGCGCGGGCTCCGGGCCGTCTGCGAGGCCGACCCGGATGTCCGCTGGCTGGTGGTGGGCTGCTCGCTGGCCCGGGGCGCCGGTGACTGGCTGTCCGACATCGACGGCGCCGTGGGTGTCGCGGTCGAGCAGTTCGCTGCCGTCTTCCCGCGCGTTCGCGCGGCCGTGGACGGGCTGGGCGGGCTCGTCGAGAGTTACCATCACCAGCTGCCCGGGCTGACGCTGACGCACGAGCGGATCTTCGCCCAGTATGCCGACCGGAGCCAGCTCGACCTGGTTGTTTACCCTTGTGACGTCTTTGCCGGGTCCATCCCGGATGTGGTCGTGCTCTACGATCCGGACGCGCTGCTGGCCGTGCCTGCCCGGGCGGATTCCGCTCCGGTATCACCCCAGCAGGCGCGCGAGTGGGCGTTCCAGGGCTGGTGCGCGCTGGCCGACCTGGGCAAGTACGTGCGCCGGGGCTCCGCCTGGGAGGCGCTCGAGCGGCTGCACGAGGCCCGGGCTCAGCTCTGGCAGCTGTGGGCCGCGGTCCGCGGCGTGCCCCAGCCGCAGTACGGGCTGACCAGCGTGCTCGACTACCCGGCTTCGCTCTTGCCGCCGGGCATCGAGGAGACGGTCAGCGACCTGGACCTGGGACGGCTGCTGGCGGCGGGCGTGCGGGTGGCGGAATTGCTCGGTTCGATCGGAGACCAGCTTGGTGAGTCGCAGCGGGCCGCGTTGCCGCGGGCCATGGGGCGCTTTATCGCCGACGACCTGCGTGCCGCGCGGGTGGGTTGAGCGCTTTTGGCTTCCCGATGGCAGGCTGTGGGCCATGCCTTTGCTACGGGTGGACGCCAGGCCGCTGCTGCCGTTGCTGCGCGCCGAGCTTGTCGCGCTGCTGACCGGGCTGGCCGGTGATGACTGGGCGCGGCCGACCGCCTGTCCCGGCTGGACGGTCCACGGGGTGGCCGCGCACCTGCTCGGCGTCGAGCTCGGCAACGTCTCGGGCCGGCGGGACCGCTGGGGGCGGGGACCGGGCAAGGGCGAAGATCTCGACAGCTGGCTCAATGCCTTCAACCAGCAATGGGTGGAGGCGGCCGGACGGATCAGCCCGGCCCTGCTGGCGGAGCTGACCAACCTGGCCGGGCTGCGCTTCGAGGAGTACGTGGCCACGCTGGATCTCGACGCCACCGGGGTTCGGGTGCCGTGGGCGACCGGCGCGGATCCGGCCCCGGTCTGGCTCGATGTCGCCCGCGAGTACATGGAGCGGTACGTTCACCAGCTGCAGATCCGGCAGGCGACCGGGCATCCCCCGCTCGGGGCTGCCTGCACGAGCCCGGTCCTGGCTACGGCGGCGCATGCGCTGCCGCGGGCACTCGACCGGGTGTCCCGGCCGCTGGGTACCGCCGTGACGTTCACCGCCGAGGGTGAGGGCGGGGGCTCGTGGTCCGTGGTCCGGTCGGCGGGCGGCTGGGAACTCTCGGCTTCGGTGGCTGGTGCCGTGGCCTGCCACGCGCGCACGACGGTGGACGGCGCGCTCAAGCTCTACGCCCGGGATCCGAGTGCGCCCGCGTTGAGCTGGCAGGGCGATGACGAGCTGGCCGCCGCCCTGGCCGGGGTGAAAGCGGTCCTCGGCTGACAGCTGCTGGACACCAAGCACCTCTTTCTTCTCAGGGTTACCAATTTCGCGATACGGCGGGCCAAGGCCAGTAAATGTCATAGGTGAGCGATAGGGTCGAATACAGAAGCTAGATCTTTGCCCTGGACAGCGAGACAAGCGCTAGCCCCAGGATCCCCCGCGAGCCGCCGGAACGGAGGTGACCCCGCCGTGGGCACTGTTGTCGCCTTCGCCAGCGCGACGCAGGCGCTGGAGGTCGCCCGGGCCGGGCTGCGGTTTGTGGCGATGGCGGATGCCACCGCGATGACGGCGGCGGAGCGGGCGGAGTGCCTGCGGAGCCTGGAGAAGGCCGACGCGGCCGCTACCGCGGCGAGGACCTCGGTGCTGGGGCCGTTCGGGGCCGGGCAGGACTACGCCGATGACGGCGATTACAGCCTCTTCTCGTGGCTGCGGCACCGGACCCAGATCACGAAGGGCGCCGCCGCCGGCCACGGCGGCTGGGTGAAGCGGGCCGCGGCGCACCCCGCGGTGCAGGCCGCGCTGGCTGATGAGGCGGTCTCGGCGTCGTATGCGCGGGAGATCTGCCGCTGGACGGGCAGCCTGCCGGAGGAGGCGCGGGCGGCGGCGGATGAGATCCTGCTCGCCGCGGCCGCGGCGGGGCTGGAGGTCGAGGATCTGGCCGGGCTGGCGGCGGAGATGTACGAGAAGTCGCGGCAGCATAAGCCCGGCAGCGACACAGGCGACGGGGACGGCAGCGGCGGGGAGGACGGGCACCCCGGCGACGGGTTCGACGACCGGGCGGTCAAGCTGGCCACCACCTTCGGCGGGGCCGGGGTCATCCACGGGGACCTGACGCCGGAGTGCGCGGAGTTCGTGCAGACGGTGCTGGACGCGCTGTCGGGCCCGGCCGGGGCCGGTGATGAGCGGGCTCATGAGCAGCGGTATCACGATGCGCTGCAGGAGGCGATGCGGCGGCTGCTGGCGGCGGGGCTGCTGCCGGAGCGGTCCGGGCAGCCGGTCCGGGTGTGGGCGCATATCTCGCTGGCGGACCTGATGCGGCTCGAGGGCTCCTCGGCGCTGCTGGAGGAGTGGACCGCGTGCCTGCGGGCCCGGTGGGCCGGGCACCGCGCCGCGGCGGCCGAGGCGGGCGGGCATCAGGGCCTGTGGGTCGACGGGGACGCGGCCGAGGCCATCGCGTGTGACGCGGTCATCTCCCCGGTGGTGACCGGGGACGTGAACCCGGACGCATTTGATGAGCTGGTCCGGCTGTGCGTGCAGCTGGACAGGTTCCGCCATGGCATCGCGCTGGATGCGGGCTCCGGGAACGGCATGAGCGGCACGCAAGCGGCGGGCAGCGCAGGCGCGGGCGCCGGGGACGGCGCGGACGGCAGTGGCCTGGAGGTGCCCGCCGGGTTCGGTGACGGCCGGTCGCGGGAGGCGCTGGAGCAGGCGGTCATCGGCAAGGCGGTCGAGCTGCTGTCGGGGCCGGGCGGGCTCGCCAGCTTCTTGCGGCGCAGGCTGCTCGGGGCACGGCTGGGCGGGGACAGCCTGCCGCTGGACATCGGGTACAGCGACACCATCCCCGCCGGCATCCGGAACGCGGTCCGGCTCCGCGGCGGGCACTGCGAATGGGCCGGCGGCTGCAGCCAGCCCGCCGGCGCCTGCCAGGTCCACCACACGAAACACAAAGCC
>JAICWX010000507.1 GCA_025934635.1 Streptosporangiaceae bacterium
GGGGTCGACCCGGTCGCGGCGCGCGCCGACCTGGACGCCTTCACCGACGTGGCGGACGCGTTCACCGGCGAGGGCGCCGAGCCGACCCTCGGCGCGTTCCTGGCCTACCTGGCCGCGGCCCAGCAGGAGGAGTTCGGGCTGGAGACCGGGCGGGTGGGCGAGTCGGATTCGGTCAAGCTGCTGACCGTGCACGCGGCCAAGGGCCTGCAGTGGCCGGCCGTGTTCGTGCCCGGCCTGTCCATGGGGGAGCGGTCCCAGGTGTTCCCGGCCCGGCCCCGGACCTCGACCCGGTGGACCGACAACGCGCGGCTGATCCCGTTCGGCCTGCGCGGTGACGCGGGGGACCTGCCCGAGCTGCTCGGCCTCGACGCCGCTTCCCTCGAGGCATTCACCGACGCGTGCGCGGCCCGGGACCTGTCCGAGGAGCGGCGGCTGATGTACGTGGCCGCCACCCGGGCGGCATACTTCCTGGGCTGCTCGGGCTACTGGTGGGGCGAAGGCGGCAGCAGCCGCCTGGGGCCCTCGCCGTTCCTGGAGGAGGTCCGCCGGTCCGGTGCCGCCCAGATCGGCCTCTGGACCGACGCGCCCGACCCCGACACGGAGAACCCGCTGCTCGCGACGGTAGAGACCGCGGACTGGCCCGCCACCCCGGCCGGCCGCAACTACGAGGCCGTCCGCGCGGCAGCCGCGTTGGTGGTTGAGGGTCACGCGCCCGAGCACCTGGACGAACTCGACGAGGCCAACCAGGCGATGGTCGCCGCCTGGGACCTGGACGCGGGGCTGCTGCTGGCCGAGCGGGAGCAGCGCCGCGGTGAGGGACCGACCCGGGTGGTGCTGCCGGGCCGGCTGTCGGTGTCATCGCTGGTGTCGCTGGCCCGGGACCCGGACGAGCTGGCCCGGCAGGTCCGCCGGCCGATGCCGCGGCCGCCGGCCCGCCAGGCCCGCCGGGGCACCGCCTTCCACCAGTGGCTGGAGCAGCGCTACGGCCAGCAGATGCTGATCGACGACAACGCGCTGTTCGGTCCCGACGACGCCGAGGACGACGAGGCCGCGGCGGGTGACCTGGCCGCGCTCCGGGCCCGGTTCGAGCGGGGCGAGTGGGCGGACCGCTGGCCGCAGGCGGTCGAGGTGCCGTTCGAGACCCTCATCGGCGACCGCCTGATCCGCGGCCGCATCGACGCGGTGTTCGCCGATGCCCCCGGCGGCGGCTACGACGTCATCGACTGGAAGACCGGCCGCCCCCCCGTCTCCGCGGCCGAACGCCATGCGGTTTCCGTCCAGCTCGCCGCCTACCGCCTGGCCTGGGCGGCACTGTCCGGGGCGCCGGTGGCCGAGGTCCGGGCGGCGTTCTACTACGTCGCGCACGACCAGACCGTCCACCCCGCCGACCTGCTCGACGAAGCCGGCCTGGCCGCCCTCATCAACCAGATCCCCGCCGAATCCCCCTGACCGGCCTCAGTATTCACATCCGAACCACGGCTCGCGCCTGTCACCCACTCCAGCCCTCACCCGGCTCCGACAACGACATGAATGCTCCATCAATGTCGCTGGGACAGCATGGATGCTCCATCGATGCCGTTAACCGCGTCCCCTGACGGCGGCGGACTGGGATCAGGCGCACCGCCGGCACCACCCGCCCGCCGAGCCGGACGCTATTGCCCCGGACCGCATCCCGCCGTTCCCCAGGCGCGCACGGCCCCTGTTCCCCAGGACCGCATCCCGCCGTTCCCCAGGCGCACGGCCCCTGTTCCCCCGGACCGCATCCCGCCGTTCCCGCGGCGTGAGCCGGCCTCGTTCGGTATAAGATTTTTCTTATATAAGTAAATACTGATACTCTGTCAGGGTGCACGCGCTTGATGTACTGGGCGATCCGGTCCGCCGGCGGATCCTCGAGCTGCTGGCCGAGGGCGAGCTGGCCTCCGGCGCGATCTGCGCGGTCGTCCAGGGGGAGTTCGGGATCTCCCAGCCGGCCGTCTCGCAGCACCTGCGGGTGCTCAGGGACAGCGGCCTGGCCACCGTGCGGCCGAACGGGACCCGGCGGCTGTACGCGGTGAACTCCGGGCCGCTGCAGGAGGTCGACGCGTGGCTCGACCGCTTCCGGCGCTTCTGGACCCCGCACCTGGAGGCGCTGGCCACCGAACTGGCCCGGGGCCAGCGCGAGCACCGTCTCAACGAACAGGAAGGATCTTCATGATCGACGTCACCCACCAGATCAGCGCCGTCCAGCGCCGGGTCGGCACCCGGACCCTGGCGGCGGGCGAAGCGCGCATCGTCGTCATCAGCCAGACCTACGCCGCCGCCGTCGAGGACGTCTGGGACGCCTGCACCAGCGCCGAGCGCATCCCCCGGTGGTTCCTCCCGGTCTCGGGCGACCTCAAGGTAGGCGGGCACTACCAGCTCGAGGGCAACGCCGGCGGCACCATCGAGCGGTGTGACCCGCCCCAGAGCTTCTTCATCACCTGGGAGTACGGCGGCGAGGTGAGCTGGGTCGAGGTCCGGCTGACGGCGGCGGCGCCGGACCGGACCCGGCTCGAGATCGAGCACATCGCGCACGTCAGCGACGAGCTGTGGGCGCAGTTCGGCCCGGGCGCGGTGGGCATCGGCTGGGATTCCATGATCCTGGGCCTGAGCCTGCACCTGTCCGGGGGCCCGGCCATGGACCCGGCCCAGGGCGCCGCCTGGGCCGCGTCCGACGAGGGCAGGCGCTTCATGACGCTCAGCGGCGAGCGCTGGTGCGCGGCCCACATCGCCAGCGGCGGCGACGAGGCCGAGGCCCGCGCGATGTCCGCGCGGGTCATCGCCGCCTACACGACGGCGCCATCCTGAAAGCCGTCCTGAAGAGCCGTCCGGAAAGGCCGTCTCAGGGGTGCTCGGACATGAGCACGGCCTGGGTCCGGGGCTCCAGCGCCTCGAACACGTGCGGCCGGTCGCCCGGGTAGCGGATGTAGTCGCCCGGGCCGAGCTCGGCCGCCTGGCCGGCCACCCCGACCAGCGCGCGGCCCGCGCCGATGACGACGTGCTCCACCACGCCGGGCGTGTGCGGCTCGGATGCCCGCGCGTGCCCGGGCTCGGCCGCGATCCGGTAAATGTCACGGCGCGCGCCCGGCGGGCAGCCGGCCAGCAGGGTGGCCTGGTAGTCGGCCTGCGCCGCGGCCACCGTGGGTCCCTCGTCGGCCCGGATCACGTGGGTTTCCGGGCGCGGCGGATCGAGCAGCCGGGAGAACGGCGCGTCCAGCGCGACGCACAGCGCCCACAGCGTCTCCAGGCTCGGGTTTCCGGTGCCCGACTCCAGCTGGGACAGCGTGGACTTGGCGACCCCGGCCCGGCGGGCCACCTCGGTGAGCGACAGCCCGGCCCGGTGCCGTTCCCGGCGCAGCGAGGCCGCGATGACGTCCAGCGGCGCGCCGCTCTTGACGGCGGGGGCCTCCCCCTGGGGATCAGCGTTCGACATATAAGTTCATCCGTTCGTTTTGACGAACGACGGTTCGGTGTTCAGAATAAGCTGCATGCGTTCGCTACGGAGAACTCTAGAGCGCAGTCCGCTGAGCACCGCGGTCCTGGCGGACATCGCGCTGACCTGCCTGGCCGTGTTCTTCATCGGCCTGTCCTACGGTGCCATCGCGGTCGCCTCCGGCTTCCCGCTCTGGGTTCCCGCCGTGCAGAGCCTGCTGGTACTGGCCGGCGCGTCGGAGTTCCTGTTCGTCGGGATCGTCGCGGCGGGCGGCAGTCCCTTCGCCGCGGCCCTGGCCGGCCTGCTGGTCAACTCCCGCCACCTGCCGTACGGCCTGGCCCTGCCCGCCGGAGTCACGGGGCCGGCCGGCACCACCGGGCGCGGCTGGCGGCGGCTGTTCGGCACCCACCTGATGAACGACGAGAGCGTCGTGTTCGCGCTGGCCCAGGAGGACCTCCGGGCCAAACGGGCCGCCTACTGGGCCTGCGGCCTCGGCGTGCTGATCTGCTGGCCGGGCGGCGCCGTGCTGGGGGCGCTGGCCGGGTCCGCGATCCGTGACACGAACGCGTTCGGCCTGGACGCCATGTTTCCCGCGGTCATCCTGGCCCTGATCGTCAAGGACCTGCGGGACACCCGGATCCTGCGGGCCGCGCTGGCCGCCGCGGCCATCGCCCTGGTCGCCGCCCGGTTCCTGCCCGCCGGGCTGCCGGTGCTGCTGGCCCTGGCCGCGGTGCTCCTGCTGGTCCGCGAGCCCGCCGCCACGGCGGCCCCGGCCGCCGACGAGCAGTCGGCGAGCAGCAGGCGGTGACCCGGTGAAGGACACCACGCTGGTCGTGGCCGGGATGGCCACCCTGGCCGCGGGCACCTGGGCCTTCCGGCTGTCCGGCCAGGTGCTGCGCGCGCGGATCAGTTTCCCGCCGCGGGCCACCCGGCTGCTCGAGGCCGCCGCCGTGCTCTTGCTGGCCGCGCTGGTGGCCACCACCGCGCTGACCGAAGGGCACGGCTTCTCCGGCTTCGCCCGCCCGGCCGGGGTCCTGGTGGCCGGCGTCCTGGCCTGGCGCAAGGCCCCGTTCCTGGTCGTCGTGCTGGCCGCCGCCGCCGTCACCGCCGGGCTGCGGCTGGCCGGCCTGTCCTGACCGGGGGTACCAAGTACCTGGTTCAATCCTGCAGGTAGCGCTCCACGGCTTCCACCTTCGCGGTCAGCGCCCCGGTCACGCCCGGCCTGAGGTCCGCCTTGAGCACCAGGCTGACCCGCGGCGCCCGGGCCGCCACCGCGTCCACGGCCGCCTTGACTGCCGCCATGGCCTCGTCCCAGTCGCCCTCGACGGTAGTGAACATGGCGTCGGTCTGGTTCGGCAGCCCGCTCTCCCGGACCACCCGGACGGCCTCGGCCACCACCTCGCCGACCCCCTCCCCGATCCCCAGCGGGGTAACAGAAAACGCAATAAGCA
>JAICWX010000657.1 GCA_025934635.1 Streptosporangiaceae bacterium
GGCGGTTGGGCCACGGGATGAGCGGCGCGCCGTGCGCCCCGTCGCAGATGGCGCCGGACGGGTAAGGGTCCAGGACCGGCCGGCCGGCGACCGCGTACTGGCGGATCCCGCCGCCTGCCTCCACGATGGTGGCGTGCTGGCCTGTCCAGCTGATCTCGAACTGCTGGCCTGACGGGCAGGCATCCATGCTGCTTCCCTTCCTGCTGGCCGCGCCCCGGTCAGTGTCCTCGCTGTCGCTGTCACTGAGCTGCCCGGCGCCGCCGCGGTTCCCGGCCGGGCGGCTGAGCAGGCGGTCCGGAGGGCCCGGCGGGTGATGCTTTCCGGGCCGGGAGAACAAGCGGGTTGCCCGCGCGCACGCTGGCCGCCTGGCCGTCATGGATGACCTGCAGCGGCTCGCCATCGGCGAGCCGGTAGGTCGTGGCGTGCTGCGTTACCTCCACGCTCAGCCGCCGCCCCCGATGGGAGATGGTGAACGCGAGCCGGGTCAGCTCTCCGGGGAGCCGGGGGGCGAAGCTCAGGGTGCCGTCCCGGTCGCGCATGCCGGCCAGGCCGGCGACCAGCGCGATCCAGCTGCCGGCCAGGGCGGCCATGTGCAGGCCGTCGCGGGTGTTGTGTTCCAGGTCGTCGAGGTCCATCAGGGCGGCCTCGGCGAGGTAGTCATACGCCAGCTCAAGGTGGCCGGTCTCGGCGGCGATCACCGCCTGGGTGCAGGCGGACAGCGAGGAGTCCCGGACGGTGAGCCGTTCGTAGTAGGCGAAGTTGCGGGTCTTCTGATCGGCGGTGAACGCGTCGCCGCGGCGGTGCATCGCGAGCACCAGGTCGGCTTGCTTGACCACCTGCTTGCGGTACAGGTCGAAGTACGGGAAGTGCAGCAGCAGCGGGTACTGATCGGGCGTGGTAGCGGCGAAGTCCCAGACCTGATGGCCGGTGAAGCCCTCAGCCTGGGGGTGGACGCCGAGCGTGTCGTCGTAGGGGATGTACATCGCCTCGGCGGCGTCGCGCCAGCGGGCCGTCTCCTCCGCGCCGATGCCGAGCTCGCGGGCGCGGCCGGGGTGGCGTGCCGCGGCGCCGGCGGCGGCGCGCAGGTTCTGCTGGGCCATCAGGTTGGTGTAGACGTTGTTGTCGGCGATGGCGCTGTACTCATCCGGGCCGGTGACCCCGTCGATGCGGAACTGGCCCCGGGCGTCGTGGTGGCCCAGGGAGCACCACAGCCGCGCGGTCTGGGCCAGCAGTTCCAGCCCGGTGCTCTGCTCGAAGGCCTCGTCGCCGGTGGCGCCAAGGTAGCGGATGACCGCGTCGGCGATGTCGGCGTTGACGTGGAACGCGGCCATGCCGGCCGGCCAGTAGCCGGAGCAGCCCTCGCCGTGGATGGTCCGCCACGGGAACGCCGCGCCGGCCAGCCCGAGCCGCGCGGCGCGCTCGGCGGCCAGCGGCAGCGTGGAGTGCCGCCAGCGCAGGGCGTGCGCGACGGCGTCCGGCGCGACGTAGGTCAAGACCGGCAGCACGTACGCCTCGGTGTCCCAGAAGCAGTGCCCGTCGTAGCCGGGCCCCGTCAGGCCCTTGGCGGCGATCGCCCGGCCCTCGGCCCGGGCGCCGGCCTGCAGCACGTGGA
>JAICWX010000310.1 GCA_025934635.1 Streptosporangiaceae bacterium
CGACACGCCGCTGTGGAAGATCATCGTCAAGGTGAAGCTGCCGATGGTGCGGCCCGCCATCGTGATGCTGATCTTCCTCAACACCATCGGCGCGCTCCAGCTGTTCGTCGAGCCGCTGATCCTGAACAACTACTCGGCCGGCGTGGTCACGCTCAACTGGACGCCGGTGCTGTACATCTTCAATACCTCGATCAACTCCGCCCAGTACAACCTGGGGGCGGCCATGGCGGTGGTGCTGGGGCTGGTCATCGTGGCCATCTCGGTGACGTCGCTGCTGTTCCGGCGGGACCGGGGAGGGGTGTCGTGAGCAGTGCTCTGCTTACCGAGTCGCGGCGGGACCGGCGCCGGCGGGAACGTCTCGAGGAGGCTGAGGCCGCCATCGGAGTGGAGCTGTACGGGCTCAAGCGCGGGACGGTCTCGGTGATGACCGGCTGCTGCGTGCTGTTCGCGATCTTCACGCTGGTCCCGGTGGCCTGGATCATCGTCAACTCGACCAAGACCCAGGCCAACATCTTCGGCAGCTTCGGGTTCTGGTTCGCCAGCCCGTTCGAGTTCTTCCACAACTTCCGGATGCTGTTCCAGAACGTGGACGACGACGGGACGTACATCCAGTGGTTCGGCAACACGGCGCTGTACGCCGTCCTCGGCGGGGGCGGGGCGACCGCGCTGGCGGCCTTCGCCGGCTATGGCTTCGCCCGGTTCGACTTCCGCGGCTCCAAGGCGTACTTCTACGTCATCATCGGCGCGCTGCTGGTGCCGGTGGGCGCGATCACGCTGCCGCTCTACCTGGTGTACGCCAAGGCGCACCTGATCAACTCGATCTGGGGCATGATCCTGCCCAGCCTGGTCAGCCCGGTCGGGGTCTACCTGATGCGGACCTACATCGGGCTGTCGGTGCCGCGCGAGCTGGTCGACGCGGCCCGGATCGACGGGGCCGGCGAGACCCGGATCTTCTTCAAGATCGCGCTGCCGCTGATGGTGCCGGGCCTGATGACGGTGCTGCTGCTGTCGGTGGTCGGGGTGTGGAACAACTACTTCCTGCCGCTGATCATCTTCAGCGACAACAACAAGTTCCCGCTGACGGTCGGGATGGGCCTGTGGTCCCAGCACGCCACGACCAGCGGCGACCAGAACCTCTACCCGCTGATCGTGATGGGCGGGCTGGTCACCATCGCCCCGCTGATCATCTTGTTCCTGATCCTGCAGCGGTACTGGCGCAGCGGCATGCTGCTCGGCTCCATCGCGAACTGATCTTTTAGTGGGAGGCCATTTATCGTGGCGGCAATTTCTCTTCGGGGGCTGACCAAGGTCTACGCAACCGGGGTGACCGCGCTCGACGCGCTCGACCTGGAGGTCGGGGACGGCGAGTTCGCGGTGCTGGTCGGGCCGTCCGGGTGCGGCAAGACCACCGCGCTGCGGATGGTGGCGGGCCTGGAGCGGATCACGGCGGGCACCGTCAGCCTGGGCGGCCAGGTCGTCAACGACGTCTCCCCCCGGCGCCGCGACATCGCCATGGTCTTCCAGAACTACGCGCTCTACCCGCACCTGACCGTGTATTCCAACATCGGCTTCGCGCTCGAGAATAAGAAGGTCCCGAAGGCCGAACGGGATCGGCGGATCCGGGCCGCGGCCGGGGTTTTGGGCCTCGGTGACCTGCTCGGGCGCACGCCGCGGCAGCTCTCGGGCGGGCAGCGGCAGCGGGTGGCGATGGGCCGGGCGCTGGTCCGGGAGCCGTCGGTGTTCCTGATGGACGAGCCGCTGTCCAACCTGGACGCCAAGCTCCGGGTGCAGATGCGCACCGAGGTGCTGCGGGTGCACCGGGCGCTCGGGGCGGCCTCGCTGTACGTCACGCACGACCAGGTCGAGGCGATGACGATGGGCGACCGGGTGGCGGTGCTGCTGGGCGGGGTGCTGCAGCAGTACGACACGCCGCGGGCGCTGTACGACCGGCCGGCCAACTTGTTCGTGGCCACGTTCATCGGGTCGCCGTCGATGAATCTGTACGAGGGGGGGTTGTCGGCTTCTGGTTCTTCTGGTTCTTCTGGTTCACGGCCTGGGGTGGTGCTGGGGTCGCAGCGGCTGGACCTGCCCGCGCCGGCGGCCGCGCGGGTGGCGGCGTACCAGGGGCGGAAGGTGGTGGTGGGGATACGGCCGGAGGATCTGGTGCTGCCTGGTGCTGGTGCTTCCGGGGCTGGTGCTTCCGTGGCTGGGCCTGCTGGGCCGGGGCTGGCGGCTGACGTGCGGCTGATCGAGGTGCTCGGCAGCGAGCAGCACGTCTACTTCTCCATCGACGCGACGCCGGCCGGGGCCGGGGCGGCCGCGGATGAGTCCGCGGAGGCCGTGATCCTGGCGGCCAGTGCGCCCAACGGAGTGGCCCGGCTGGATACGGGGGCCGGGGTCAGGGCCGGAGACCGGGTTACCTTTGCCGTCGACCCGGCCCGGCTGTACTTCTTCGACCCGGACACGGGCCAGGCGATTGCCGGCTGACCTGGTCCTTACTTAGCTGGTCGCGGAAAACTAGTTGTCACGGGCGGGGGCGGTGTGACAGCCTGCAGCACGTACGGGCCGGCGCTGGCCGGCTGAGCGAAGGGAGGCACCCGAGATGCCAACGACTGTCGCAGGCGTGTTCTCGTCTGCCCCATTCATCGTTCAGCTGAGGAGCACCATCCTTGTACGACTTTTCTCCCCGCCACGGAGAGTTCAAGACTCGCCGCCGCGGTAACCGGGGTTTCGACGACGACGCGCCGACCACCGCCAAGCGCACCCGGCGCCGGTCGCTGCCGCCGGTCGACTACACGACCGACGGCCTGCCGGAGGGCGATCGCTGGTCCACCTGGGACCAGTCCATCCCGACCCAGCGCGGTCCCCTCCCCCACCCGGACTGGCTGGTCACCGACCTGGCCGCCGTCGACACCGAGCTCGGCGTCCTGAAGACGGGCAAGGAAGCGGACGTCTTCCTGGTCCGGCGCGGGATCCCGCAGGGCGGCCGGTCCTGCCTGCTCGCGGCCAAGCGCTACCGCGACGCCGAGCACCGGATGTTCCACCGCGACAGCGGCTACCTGGAAGGGCGGCGCACCCGGGATTCCCGGGTCAGCCGGGCGGCAGCCAACCGGACCGCGTTCGGCCGGGAGGCCATCGCCGGGCAGTGGGCCAACGCGGAGTTCAGCGCGCTGGCCCGGCTGTACGCGGCGGGGGTTTGCGTGCCCTATCCGGTGCAGGTCCTGGAGACCGAGCTGCTGCTGGAGTTCGTCGGCTCGGCCGACGGGGTCGCCGCACCCCGGCTGGCCGAGACCAGGCCGGACCCGGCTTCGCTGGCGGCGCTGTGGGACCAGCTGGTTCTGGCGCTCGTCACGCTGGCCCGGGATGGCCTGGCCCACGGGGACCTGTCCGCGTACAACCTGCTGGTGGACGACGGGCGGCTGGTGATGATCGACCTGCCCCAGGTGGTCGACGTGATCGCCAACCCGCAGGGCGCCGGGTACCTCACCCGAGACGCGGAGAACATCGGGCGCTGGTTTGACGCCCGCGGCCTGGACGGGGCAGCCAGCCCGGCTCCGGCGGACCTGCCGGCCCTGCTCCGCCGCGAGGCCATGCTCGATGACTGATGGCCGTCACGCGGCCCCGCCGGGGTGGATTATCACTTGGGGCAGGCGGATCGAGATGGGCTTGGCGGAGGCGTCGGGGGCCCACGCGATCAGGGACAGCTCGTGGTGGCCGGCGGGGATCGCGGACAGGTCGAACTCGGCCCGGCCTGAGGGCGAGGGGATTACCGGGTCCTGGGGGTTCCAGCCTGGTTCGTCCGGGCGCTGGATGCGGGTGACGGCGCGCAGCTGCGTTCCGGGCCGGGCACCGCGGATGGTGAGCACGACGCGGACCGGCGAGGTGAGTTCGGTGCGCGGCGCGCTGGCGGGCTGGCCGGCCGTGACCAGGTCCGTGCGCCCGGCCGCGTCGATGAGGGCGGCGCTGTCGATGTGCAGCTGAGGGCGGCTCGAAGCGGGCTCGGGTCCCGGGGCAGGCTGGGATTCCGGGGCGGAGGGTGGCGGGTCGCTGGGCGGGGGTAGCTGGGTGGCCATCCAGGTGCAGATGGGGGCGCAGTCCCAGGTGGGCCATAGCTGGGGGTGGCGTTCTGGCTCGACTTCGGTTTGCTCGACCTCGGTGCGGCGTTCCCAGCTGCCTTCGTGCTGGCGCTGGCTGAAGATCACGACGAACGAGGCGGCCGTGTGCCAGTCCGAGGCGTCGGTGACGGCCTGGTCCAGCTGGCTGCGGGCGTCGTCCTGCCAGTGCGAAATCAGCTCGAGGGTCGGACGCGGGCGCAGGTTCGCCATCGCCCGGTGGATGACGCGGCGGTCCGCCTGGACCAGGCCGCGCAGGTCGGTGACGTGCTGCCGGGCGAGGACCCGCCGGTGCTTGTCCGCCAGGCCCTCGATCGAGCTCAGGTCGTCAGGCACGGCGAGCTCCTCTCGTCTTCTTCCGGGTGGTACCGGGTCCGCGGCCGGGCGGCCGCGGACCCGGGGTCTGGCCTACACGAACAGGTACTCGCCCTGAGGCTCGTGACCGGCGACGGCCACCTCGCCCCGCTCGTTGCCGTAGTCGCCGCAGCAGCGCAGCTCGAACTTGGCTCCCACCTGGTAGAGCGTCCCGCAGCTCTCGGCCGGGACGGTGCAGGGCGGCACGGTGACACACAGGTCGATGTAGCGCGTCCGGCAGCCGTTCCAGTCAGCGATGTGCAGTTGCTCGGGGTCGGGCAGGACATCGGACAGGTTGAAGTCCGGGCCGTCGCCAATGGCGGTGAAGCCGACATCGAAGCACCAGCGGCCGCCGATGCAGTTCCAAAGCCGCCCCTTGAGGTACACACGGAAGCGGACCTCGAAGGGGTCGGAGCGCTCGATGATGGTGTCGTGCACGTTCTTGTCGTCGATGTCGAGGATGTCGGCGTCCCAGTACGCCCGCAGGTGCCTCCTGGTCGGCAGCAGGACTTCGGTGGCGCCGTCGAGCCAGTCGGGCAGTTCCGGGGAAGCCGGCGCCGCCGTGGTAGCTGGTGCCTCGGTAACAGTTTCGGTGGACATGAAGCGTCTCCCTTGCGCTGATCATGTGGCTGAGCGTGGCCGGAAGTGGCCATGGGTCCAGGATCTGGACCGGCGCTGAGGTGGCGCTAAGGACGGCGCATAGCCGCCGGTTAGTTTCCGCGAAACTTCGCGCCTAAGCGCTTATTTAGCGGCGGAATACGCTCAGGTGAGCTCGCGGAGGAGCCTGGTCGTCTCGTCCGAGGGGCAGACGCCTAGCTCATCGCGCAGGGCGTCGACGCAGATCCGGTACTGGCGGCTGACGAGCTGCTGCTGATGCTGGGCCGCGTAACAGCGCATGAGCAGCCGGTGGGCGGACTCGCAACACGGGTCGTGGCCGAGGGCGCGCCGGCCGAACTCCTCGGTCTCGGCCAGCTCGCCGAGCCGGAAGTGGATGTCGGCGATGCCCTCCAGGGCCTGCCCGTAGAGGTCCTGCAGGCGGCGCTGCTCGGGCAGGTACCACTCGGCATCGCCGTCGTCTTCGAACAGCGGCCCGCGGTAGAGGCCGATGGCCTTGCGGTAGGCGCCGATGACCCGCTCGGGCCGGTCTTCCCGGTGTGCCCGGCGGGCGTCGCCGACGGCCGACAGGAACTCGTTGCGGTCGATCCACCAGGTCAGCTCGGGATTGAGGACGTAGCAGCCATCTCGGTACACGATGGGCTGGGCGCCCTGGCCCACGCCTTCCAGGGTGTTACGCAGGCTGTAGAGCGCCACGTTGAGGTTGTTGCGGGCCGAGTTGTGGCTGTGGTCGGGCCACTGCAGCGCCATCAGGACGTCGCGCCGGATGGGGCGGTCCTGGTGGATCAGCAGGTACTGGAACACCGCCCGGGCCTTCAGGCTGGTCCATCGGGGTACCCGCCGCCCGGCGACGTGTACTTCCAGCGGCCCGAGCGCCGATGCCGCGATGTCCGCGTCCGGGGCGGCGGCGCCGTCGGCGCCGGCCAGGACGGACGCCGGCTCGGCGCGGGGGCGAGGCGAGGGCTCGGGTCCGGGGATGCCTGGGGCTGGTTCCTGGCTTCGCGCTGAGTTTCGCGCAGCAGAGCGGGTCCGGCGGAAAATGTCACGAAACTGGCCGGTGAGGCCTTTGTTATTTTCCGAAAGAATCGCGTCGGCGTGCTGATTAATTTCCCGCTCGACGAGGCGGCAGCAGCGGGCGGCCGCTTCGAGACCGAGGGCCGCGCGCTGATATTCGGCGCTGCGCTGCCGGAGCTGGCCCACGGCATCCAGGCCGGACCCGGCGTGCCCGTCGGCGCCGTGGCCGAGAGCAAGCAGAGCGCCTTCCACGTCGGCGAAGAAGGGCTCCTGGGCGAGCTGGCGCAGCTCGGCCAGCGCCCCTGAGTACGGTGCCGCTGAGAACGGCGCCCCGGACGCCGTCTCCGGCGGTTTCGCCCCGTATGACCCCATGGTCGACCCCCCACGATCAACTGTGCATCAGGGCCGACGTTTTACGCGTTTGTTGCATTTCTATTCAAGGGTCTGCCGCAGCCAGCGTCAAGTTATATATGGGTCCGCCGGTCGTGAGCGCTGGGCAGCAATTTAGCTTTTGTTACTGAAGAAAGAGCATTACACCGTGCTGGTCGTGATCCGGCGCCGCCTGACCGCACAGGGTAACGGCCAGGCGACGCTGGACCACCCGGGAACGCGGCGCCCGGCTACTCCAGGAGATCTGGTTCCTGCACCCGGGAGGATGACGTGAAGATGGCGGCGCGGTGACTCGCCCCGGGAGCGAAACGCCGCGCCAGATCAGAGCCTGGCCCGGCTACCTGAACGAGTCCTGAGGGCAACCTCCGGGAATAGTCTGGGAATAAAAAAAGGTCCCCGGCCGAAGCCGGGGACCCGTGTAGCTGGGCTTGGCGCGAATTAGCTTCGCATCGCCCTGATCGACTCGCGCAGCGAACTGGTCGTGGCCAGCACGGCCGAGGGCTCGTAGCCGCAGTGCGCCATGCAGTTGGCGCAGCGCGGGTCCTTGCCCCGCCCGTAGGAATCCCAGTCGGTCGTCTCGATGAGCTCGGAGTACGTCTTCACGTACCCGTCGTTCATCAGGTAGCAGGGCTTCTGCCAGCCGAGCAGCGAGTAGGACGGAATTCCCCACGCGGTGCAGCCGAAATCGGTCTTGCCCTCGAGGAAGTCCAGGAACAGGGGCGTGTGGTTCAGCCGCCACTTCTTCCGCCGGCCGTCGCCGAACGCCTTGCGGAACAGTTCCCGCGTTTCCTCCACGCCGAGGAAATGCTCCTGGTCGGGTGCCTTCTCGTAGGCGTAGGCGGGCGAGATCTGCATCTGGTCGACGCCGAGGTCGTCATTGAGGTAGGAGAGCACGTCGATGATCGTCTGCGGGGTGTCGGTGTTGAAGAACGTGGTGTTCGTGTTCACCGTGAAGCCGCGCGACTTGGCCAGCTTGATCGCGGCCACCGCCTCGTCGAACACGCCTTCCTTGCAGACCGACTCGTCGTGCCGGTCCTTCAGGCCGTCGATGTGCACGACCCAGGAGAAGTAGGGCGACGGCTTGAACTTGTCCAGCTTCTTGGGCAGCAGCAGCGCGTTCGTGCAGAGGAAGACGAACTTCTTCCGCTTGATGAGCTCGGCCACGATCACGTCGATCTGCGGGTGCATCAGCGGCTCGCCGCCGGCGATGGACACCATCGGGGCGCCGCTCTCCTCCACCGCCCCGATCGCCTGCTCGACCGGCATCCGCTGCTTGAGGATGGTGTGCGGCTGCTGGATCTTGCCGCAGCCCGCGCACTTCAGGTTGCAGGCGAACAGAGGCTCGAGCTCGACCAGCAGCGGGAACTTCTTATTGCGAGTCAGTTTCTGCTTCATCAGGTAAGACCCGACGCGCAGGGACTGACGTAGTGGCATGGGCATTAGTGCCGTACCTCCTTGGGCAGGCCGAACCGGATTGATTCCGTGGTCGTCACTCGCTCGGAAACCGACAGGGGGCCTAGCCCTGAGAGCGCCGAAATGATCTCCTCCACCACGGCGGGAGGGGCGGAGGCTCCGGCGGTCAGGCCGATCGTGGATACCCCCGTGAGCCAGCTGAGCTGGATGTCTTCCGCGCTGTCGATCAGATGCGCGGGAGTGCCGTTTCGTTCGCAGGCCTCCACCAGCCGGACCGAGTTGGAGGAGTTAGCCGAACCCGCCACGAGCACCAGGTCGGAATCGGCGGCGACAGCCCGCACCGCGGCCTGCCGGTTGGTGGTCGCGTAGCAGATGTCGTCGCTGCCGGGCGTGCGGACCGCGGGGAACCGGTCGCGCAGCGCGCCGGACACCTCCGCGGCCTCGTCGACCGACAGCGTGGTCTGCATCAGGTACGCGACCCGGTCCCCGTCCCGGGGGCGCAGCTTCGCCACGTCCTCCGGGGTCTGCACCAGGACCATGGAGTCCGGTGCCTCGCCTAGTGTTCCCTCGACCTCCTCGTGGCCTTGGTGGCCGATGAGCGCGACCGTGTACCCGTCGGCGGCGAACCGCCGGGCCTCCGCGTGCACCTTGGAGACCAGCGGGCAGGTCGCGTCGATGACCGCGAGCCCGCGCCGGGACGCCTCGGTCCGGACCATGGGCGATACCCCGTGCGCGGAGAACACCACGGTGGCGCCGTCCGGCACCTCGTCGAGTTCGTCCACGAACACCGCCCCGCGGCCCTCCAGGTCACCCACCACGCGGGTGTTGTGCACGATCTGCTTGCGCACGTAGACCGGCTGGCCCTGGAGTTCCAGGGCCCGCTCGACGATCTCGATGGCCCGCTCCACGCCGGCGCAGAACGACCGGGGCCCGGCCAGCAGCACCTGGCGCGGCCCGCAGGCCGCGGCCCACCGCTCGACGGCCGGGGCCGCCGCGCGCAGCGCGCGCAGCGCGGCCAGGCCACCGGAGACGATGCCGGCCACCGGGTGGACCGGGGTGTCGGACACGGCCCTGATCACCGCGACCGGCCGGTCGCCGGCCGCGGCGGCCAGCGGCGCCGACTCCATGTCGGCCAGCAGCGAGCCGTCGGCGGCCAGGGTGGCCCGCTCGGCCCGGCGGACCAGGTGGTCCACCGTGCTGACCCGGCCGGTCCGGACGGTCAGGCCGGCCCGGCGCAGCTCGCCGGCCAGCAGCGGCGCGGACGGGCAGGTCGCCACGCCCGCCTCGGTCGCGACGACCAGGTCGCCCGGGCTGAGGTCGGCGGTCAGCCCGGCCCCGACCCCCAGCACGGCCAGCTGACCGAACGAGCCGGCTTTCAACTCACCGGCCCGGTCCGCCGCCCGTCGGGTGCCATAGCCCGTGCGCAGTACCCGTGGCGGGTCATCGCTGCCTCGTAGCCCCTGGCGGATCGCGCGGGCCTCCACCCGCAGGGGGGCACAGATGATCGCGTCGGTCATTCGTGACCTCCATTGACGTACCTGCCGAGGGCACTGACCGGGAAGGCCAGCCGGTACAGGTGATAGTTGATGTAGAAGTCGCCGGGAAACCCGGTGCCGGTGAACCAGGGCTCGTCCCAGGTCCCGTCCGGCCGCTGCGTCTGCGCCAGCCACCGGATACCGCGCTCGGTCGCGGGACTGTCCCGTTCCCCCGCGGCGAGCAGGGCGAGCAGGGCCCACGCGGTCTGCGACGCGGTGGATTCGCCCTGGGCGGCCAGCCCCTGGCCGTCGTAGGAGCGCAGGTCCTCGCCCCAGCCGCCGTCCGGGTTCTGGTGCCGCTCCAGGAAGTCCACCGCCCGCCGGATGGCCGGCTTGGACGGCTTGACCCCGGCCGCGATCAGCGCGGGCACCACCGCGCCGGTGCCGTAGAGGTAGTTGGCGCCCCACCGGCCGAACCAGGACCCGTCCGGCTCCTGGTTCCGCAGCAGCCAGACCACGCCGCGCCTGGCCGCCTTGCTGCCAGCCAGGCCGGCCTGCGCGAGCGCCTCCACCGCGTGCGCGGTGACGTCGGCGGACGGCGGGTCGGCCACCGCGCCGAAGTCGCAGAACGGCAGCTTGGTGACGAGCTGAGAGGTGTTGTCGGCGTCGAAGGCGCCCCAGCCGCCGTCGGCCGACACCATCCCGGTGAGCCAGGTGAGCCCGCGCTCGATCGCGGCCTGCCTGGCCTGGTCCCCGTTCGAAGAACGGACCCGGCGCAGGGCGATGACGGCTTC